>WYBB01000054.1 GCA_011526585.1 Deltaproteobacteria bacterium | reverse complement strand
TGACGGTGCTCGAGGCGAGGTCGCCGTCGGAGACGCGGTAGGTGAAGCTGTCGGTAGTGGTCTCGGAGCCGTCGTGGGTGTAGCTGAAGGTGGCTACGTAGTGCAGTGTGAGCGAGACCAGGCTCACGTCTCGGACCAGTTCGGCCGCGAGGTCGTCGCCGTCGGCGGCGGTGTCGGTGGTCAGCAGCGAGGTGGCGGCGCCGGGGAGCGTCGTCGCGGTGGCGCCTTCGTCGAGGGCGATGGCGTCGGCGACGGCGACGGGGGCGTCGTTGACGGGGCTGACCGTGATCGTGATGGTGACGGTGCTCGTGTAGAGGTCCCCGTCGAAGGCGCGGTAGGTGAAGCTGTCGGAGGTGGTCTCGGAGCCGTCGTGGGTGTAGCTGAAGGTGCCGTCGTCGTTGAGGGTGAGGGTGCCGTGGCTCACGTCGCTGACCAGGTCGGCCGTGAGGTCGTCGCCGTCGGCGTCGGTGTCGTTGGCGAGCAGCGAGGTCGCGCCGCCGACCAGCGTCGTGGCGGTGGCGCCCTCATCGAGCACGATGGCGTCGGCGACGGCGACCGGCGCGTCGTTGACACCGTTGATCACGATCGTCACCGTCGCTTCCTGTGAGTAGGTCCCGCTCTCGTCGCGGGCGGCATAGGTAAAGCTGTCGGAGGTCGTCTCCGAGCCGGAGTGGTAATACGTGAAGTTGCCGTTGGGCTGCAGGCTCACGCTGCCGTGCGCCGCGTTGTCGATCAGGATGGCGACGAGGTCGTAGCTGTCGATGTCGGTGTCGTTGGCGAGGAGGTTGGGTGCACCGCCGCCGATCGTCATGACCATGCCGCCCTCCTCGACGACGGCCGAGTCCGCGACCGCGACCGGTGCGTCGTTGACCCCTTCGACGTCGATCGACACCGTGATCAGGTCCGACTGCGAGACCGCGTCGCTCAGGCGGTAGGTGAAGGAATCCGCGCCGAAGAAGTCCGGGTCGGGCACGTAGGCGACCGTGCCGTCAGCCTCGACCCACGCCTCGCCATGGGTCGGGCCGTCGACCAGGAGCGTCGTCACCGCGCGCACCGCGGCCGTCGCGTCGTTGGCCTGCACGTCGAAGTTGGCCGGCGAGTCCTCGGAGGCCGTCACCGCGTCGGCGCTGCCGGTCGGGCGCCACAGGCAGTGCTGGGTGCAGGCGTCGGTGTTGTCGAGGTCGCCGTCGTCGCACTCCTCGCCGGTGTTCACCACCAGGTCGCCGCAGGTGTCGATGCAGTCCTCGATCCCGTCGCCGTCGGTGTCGTTGTCGGCGACGCCGCAGCCGCACGCGCCGGCCTCGGCCTTGGCGGGGTCGAGCGGGCAGCTGTCGACGCAGTTCGGGAAGCCGTCGAGGTCGCTGTCGGTCTCGGGCAGACCGCAGCCGCAGTAGCCGGCGGTGGCCTTCAGCGTGTCGTACGGGCACTCGTCGTCGTCGTTGAGTGTGCCGTCGTTGTCGAAGTCGTCCGAGCAGGCATCACCGTAGCCGTCCTCGTCGCCGTCCTCCTGGCCGGGGTTGGCGTCGTAGGGGCAGTTGTCGTTGCAGATGACGCCGTCGTTGTCGAAATCGCCGTCCGGCGTACCGCAGCCGCAGGTCCCGACGAGCGCCTTGTTCGGGTCGGCGTCGCACTCGTCGCAGAGGTTGCCGGTGCCGTCGCCGTCGTCGTCGATCTGATCGAGGTTCGGGTCGTCGGGGCAGTTGTCGCCGCCGTCGGCGGTGTCGTCCTGGTCGAGGTCGAGGGTGTCGCTCGAGGGGAAGCCGGAGAAGTAGCCGGCGAGGCCGGCGACGCCGCTGACGTTGATGAGGGAGACGGCGACCGCGGCGTTGGAGATCACCGAGACGTCGCCGGTCATGCCGGTGATGCGGTAGGTCACCCAGTCGGGCGCGCCGGTGATCGGCTGCGGGGAGGCCGACGGGGCTTCGCCGTTGATCAAGAGGTTGGCGCCGGCGCGCGTGACGACACCGATGGTCGAGGTGCCGTAGAAGGCGACGTTGGGGATGTTGTCGACGAAGTTGGAGACGTCTTCGCCGATCGGGGGGATCACGTTGGCGCCCGAGGTGGCGAGGCTGTCGGAGCCACCGATGCCCTGCACGACGAGGACCGGCTTGGTGGCCCGCAAGTACAAGCCGTCATTGACATACTGACCGTGCACCCAGGCCCAGTCGCCGGCGTCGAGCGGCGAGGCGTTGTAGGGAGTGCTGCCGCCGTTGACGTAGAGATCGGTGCCGTCCTCGGTGGCGACGACGGTCACGGTCTCGAGCTCGCTCGAGTTGGCGGCGTTGCCCTTGATCATCACGTACTCCTTGCCCGCGAGCTCGGTCGGCACGAGCTGGTCGAAGCCGGCGTCCTGGCCGCTGCTGACCGTCGGGCCGCCGAGGAAGAAGCCCGAGGTCGCGGCGACGAGCTTGTCGGAGGAGACGCGGGTGCCGTTGAGCTCGGCGAGGATTGCGGTGCCGACGTAGTCGGCGTCGGAGACGCCGATCACGTAGCTCTCGTACTGGGACAGCGTGACGGTGTGCGCGTCGGTCGTGCCGTCGCTGTTGGCGTCGGGCAGGCCGTAGAACATGACGCCGGGCTTGATGTCGTCGAAGGTGACGGTCGTCGTGCCCGGCTCGGTCGCCATCACCGAGATGAAGGAGCCGCGCCAGTTGGAGGTCGCCCTGACGTTGCGCGCGAAGAGCGCGCGGAACTCGTAGCCGAGGCCCTTGCGGCCGGGCGCGGCGAGGATCTCCCCCTGGCTCGCCGACTTCTGGCGGATGCTGACATAGACGGGGCGGATCGCCTCGACGATGAGGCCGTCGCTCACCTTGGTGTTAAGCTTGGCGGGGCCCACCACGACGTGTGCGGTGTGCGTGCCGCTCCAGCCGCCCGCCGTGGTCGGGCCGTAGGTGCCGGAGAGGTCGCCGATCTGCAAGGTCACCGGCGCTGCGTTGGTCACGACCCCTTCATAGGTGTTGCCGGCGCCGTCCTTGATGGTGAACGAGACAGGCGAATCCTCCGGGGTCGAGACGACGATGAAGTGGTCGTCGAGGACCGAGGAGCTGTCGAGGGCGGCCCAGAGCGGCGGGATCCAGTGACGCGTGTCGAGCTGTGCGCGCGCGTCGGCGGGGAGCAGGACGGCGAGAAGCCAGGTGCTCGCGAGGCAGGCGAGCAGGCGAGTCGGCAGGGCGAGACGGCGAGGCATGAGATCCCTCCGCGCAAAGGGACGACGCCGCGAACGCGATCGACACGCTCGGTTGCAGGCGCATCGACACGCGAAAGGTTGCGCGTCGCGCGAGCGAGACCCAGAGCGGTGACGGCGCCGAGGACCGACCCGGTACTTGGACTGTTGGGGGAGCGTAGGGCCCGGTGCGGCCTACAGGGGACCCATCGGTTGACGCGCTGGGGTTCTAAAGCCCGATTTTCATCCGCGGTGCGCAGAGCGGAGCGATCAACACGTCGGATCGCCCCGCGCACGACGGCGGGTGACAGGCGCGAGAGCCGCTTGGGAGGCCGGCGTGCGCGAGGGTCACGGCCTGGTTACATTCGGGGAGCGCATGCGGAATAACGCCCCTCGGCGAGGGACGTCACGCGCGGCTCCTCACGTAGTAGTCCTTGGCGGACGAGCCGGGGCGTGGGCGCTCCGCGAGCGTGAACTGCTTCGGGTGCGCCTTGAGCAAGTCGCTCAGCTTGCGGTGCCCGTAGAGGCGGGGGTCGAACTCGGGGCGCACCTTGTTGAGGTAGGTGCCGACCTCGCCGAGGCGGGCCCAACCCTCGTCGTCGGAGGCTTCGTCGATCGCCTGCGCGATGAGCTCGACCGGCAGCGGGAGCACGTCGACCTTTCTGGTCGTGCTCGGCGGCGGGGAAGGGGGCTTGGCCTTCGACCTGGACTTCGCCGCCTTGCCCTTGTTCGTGTCGGCCTTGGCCGTCGACGCGTCGGCCTCGGCGCGCAGGAGCTCGGTGTAGATGAACTTGTCGCAGGCCTGCACGAAGGGGTCGGGGGTCTTGCGCTCGCCGAAGCCGTAGACGATGAGGCCCTCTTCGCGCAGGCGCTGCGCGAGGCGCGTGAAGTCGCTGTCGCTCGAAACGAGGCAGAAGCCGTCGAAGCGACGCGTGTACATGAGATCCATCGCGTCGATGATCATCGCGCTGTCGGTCGCGTTCTTGCCGCTGGTGTAGCCGAACTGCTGCACCGGGCTGACCGAGTGCTTGAGCAACGCCTTCTTCCACTGGGCGAGGCGGGTCGAGGTGAAGTCGCCGTAGATGCGCTTGACGCTGGCGACCCCGAAACGCGCGACCTCGGCGAGCAGGCCCTCGATCACCGAGGGCTGGGCGTTGTCGGCGTCGATGAGGACGGCCAGGCGGGGCTGCTCGTCATCGGTCTTGTGCTCGGGCGTTCGTGTCGGCATGCGCCCTTCTTAGCAGCGTGCAGGATAATGAGCGAGGAGCACGCGGTAGCGCTCGACGGAGGCGACGGCGCTGAAGATCCCCGGGCCGAGGAAGCCGTCGGGGCCGGCGCGGCCGAGCTGTGAGCCGTGGGCCATCAGGGCCTGGCGCTTGGCGTCGGCTTCACGCGGGGCGAGGTGCAAGGTGAGGAGCGACGCCTGCTCGTCATCGCGCGCATGACCGTCGAGCGGGCGCGCGCGATAGTCCGGGTGGAGGAGCGCGGGGGCGCGGGCGGCCAGGCGGGCGCGCAGGGGCTCGAGCAGGCCGCGCGGGAAGACCGCGCCGAGCACGGTGAGCCGGTGGGCGCAGGCGCGCGCGGCGCTGAGGGTGCCGGCGACGCCGTGCACGTGGTCGATGTGGCCGTAGCCGCCGTCGTGGGCGAAGCCGACGATCAGATCGGGGGCGAGGCG
Source organism: Deltaproteobacteria bacterium (assembly GCA_011526585.1). Taxonomy (GTDB): domain Bacteria; phylum Myxococcota_A; class UBA9042; order PHBI01; family PHBI01; genus WYBB01. The sequence goes on along the minus strand of WYBB01000054.1, from coordinate 62,137 downwards.
ATCGAGGATGGGCGCGAGGCCTTCGGCGGTCGCGTGCGCGCTGACGCCGAGGTCGGGCAGGCCGAGGATCGTGTGCGCGATCGGGCCGAGGCGCTCGCAGGCGCCGATGAGCTCTTGCTCGCGCGCGGCGGCGAGCACGGGGCCGCGTCGGCGATGCAGGAGGTCGACGCCGCGCTCGCCGCGGGTCAGGGTGACGAGGTGCACGTCGGCGCCGGCGTTGGCGAGGCGGGCGAGGAGGCCGCCGGCGGCCCAGGACTCGTCGTCGGGGTGGGCGAAGACCGCGAGCGCGCGGCGTGGGAGCGGGTCGAGCATGCGCGGTGGCGATCAGTGGAGCGCGGCGCGCAGGGGCAGGCGCGCGACGGTCTCGGCCTCGTGATCGAGGATGGCGTCGAGGCGGGCGGCGACCACGTCGGGCGCGAAGTAGAGGCGCGCCAGGCGCAGGTAGTGGCCGTGGTGGCGGGCCTCTGAGCGCTCGAGGTCGCGGTAGAGCCGGCCGAACGGGTCGTCGGGCCCGAGCGCCTCGGCGATGAGGCCGAAGCGCTCGCAGCCGCGGGCCTCGACGGCGGCGTAGATCACCAGGCGGTCGAGCAGGTAGTCGTCGGCGTGCTTTTTCCGCATCGGCGCGAACATCGCCTTCATATAAGGATCGGGCGTGTCGTAGCCGAGGCCGGCGCCGCGCTCCTTGAGGACCGCCCAGAGCGTCTTGAAGTGGGCGAGCTCCTCTTCGGCGATCTCGATCGCGGCGTCGACGAGCTCGGCGCGGTTGGGGTAGTGGGTCGCGAGCACGAGCGCGCTCTGCGAGACCTTGCGCTCGTTGTGCGCGTGGTCCTGCAGGAACGCGGTGAAGTCGTGGCGCACGGCGTCGAGCCAGCCCGGCGCGGTCGCGTGGCGAAGGCGCAGCATGGCGGGCGTCATAGACCACGGGTCAGAGCGGGGGCAACCCCTGGAGGTGCAGCCAGCGCTCGGCGTCGCGCTGGGTGACCCAGATCAGCGAGCGCGAGGTCGAGCGGAGGTTCGGGAGCTCGCGGCCGTCGGGCACGGTGATCGCGGTGCGCTCGGCGCCATCGGCGTAGCGCACGAGCAGGAAGCCCGCCGTGGTGACGAGGCCGAGGTCGCCACCGCCGAGGCCGCCGACGCGCGGCTTGACGCCGGGAGGCAGGGGCTTCTTCCAACGCTCGGCGAGGGTCTTCGGATCCATGGCGCCGAAGACGTAGTCGCCGTTTTCGTCGGGGCGCGCGAAGGCGGCGCCGTCTTCGCCGAAGAAGACGAGCTCGTCGGAGCGCATCGGGCGCTCCCAGAGGAGCTTGCCGTCGGCGAGATCCCAGGCGGCGCGCACGTTCTCGCGCGGCTGGCCGATGACCGCGCCCAGGGTCGGCGTGATCTCGAAGCTGTAGCCCTCGAAGGGTGCGGCCCAACGTGGGGTCATCGGGGCGAGCGCCGCTCCGCTCTTGGGCGCGGGCCCGCCGATCGCGACGGCGATGAGCTTGCGCCCGGGGTCGTCACCCGAGAGCGGCACACGCTCGAGGGCGCCGCCCTCGCCGACCGCGAGCTCGATCGTCTCCTCGACGCGGCCGGGTGTGTCCTGGACCAGGAGCGCGAACGGGCCGTCGGGGGTCGGGGCGACCGCCTCGAGCACCGCGCCCCGGGTGTCGAGGCGCATGAGCTCGCGGCCGTCCTTGGCGTCGATGACGGCGAGGGCCTGGTTGGCGACGCTGACCGCGACCCGCCCCTGGGCGCCGGCGGTGATGTAGAGCGGGCGCGGGTCGGAGAAGCGCCAGGCCTCCTTGCCGGTGGCGAGGTCGACGGCGATGATCTGCTTTCCGATCTTGCAGACGATGCGCGGGTCCTGGCCTTTGGGGCCCTCGACGACGAAGATCGTCGTGAAGTCGTCGAAGTCCGGGCAGGCGTGGTCGGCGCTCCAGCCGGGGCGGCCCTTGTTGTCGAAGGACTGGTAGCGGGCGGGGCGATCGAGGTGCGCGCTCTCGGTGACGACGACGTGGCGATCGTCGGTGCCCAGGAGCCAGGTGCTCCAGCCGTACAAGCGGCGGGGCAGGGTGTCGGGGCGGGTGAGCGCGAGGCCGGCGGCGTCGAGGGGGGGCGGCGCGTCGGCGTGGGCCTGGGAGGCGGCGAGGAGGGTCGTGAGGAGGACGAGGAGGGGGCGCATGTCGAGCTCCGGGGTGTGGGAAGCGTGAGCGGCCGCGGCAGCCCAGGAGACGATGGCGCGCGCCGAGGTTCAACGGGGTATCGGGTGATGTGCATTTCGAGACGTTGCATTTCTGACTGTCTCAAGTTGAGACCCGGCGAGTGCATTGTGCGGCAGCCTCGGGGACATGTATGAGTCAGTTCTCATTCGTTGGGTGCGAACGTCGCTTGTCGTGGTGCCTCGATGGCTGGCACGACCCTTGCGATAGGGTCTGGCGCGTGTGGTGGTTCCTCCCTTGATTCGGCATGTGTTGCTAAGGGAGTTGGCTCGCGGGGGGCGTGGCCCCTCGCGAGTAATTCACGTCTCGCGCCGCGGTCTGGAAGGCCCGAAGAGGTCTCCTGCGGGCGTGCCGTTGAACGGGGAAGGGAGATCACGCGGCGGGCCCTGATGCGGGCAGGGCCGAGGTGCGTGACGAGAGACCGGGCAGGCGATCGGTGCGAAGTACCTTTCGCACTTCGGAATGGACAACGCGTCCGGACGTTCGTATGAGGCGCGCGTGTATCCCTCCGGGAGCCCCATGGACCACAGAGATCCTGCGTTCGAGCAGGACGAGCCGATCGAGCCGCCCGACCCGGGCGAGGCGGGACCCGCCGGCGTCTCGCGTGATGACGGACCGCCGAACGGGCGCGGCGGGCGTCGCCCCCAACGGCGCGGCGTCGTGTGGCCGTGGCTGGTCGCGCTCGCGGCGCTCCTCGGGTGCTTCTACGCGGCGGCGTCGACCCAGGGCTTCATCACGTGGCTCGACGGCCAGGAGCACGCGATCTCCTGCTCGGTCCTGCCGGGCGGCGTGGGCGAGCTCGGCGCCTCCGGCTGTCGCTCGGCGATGCTCTCGCCGTACAGCTCGGTCTTCCGCACGAGCCTCTGGGGCGGGATCCCCGTGAGCCTGCCGGCGCTCGGGGTCTTCGCCTTCCTCGCGGCGTTTTCGATCTACCTCGGGCTCAAGCGCGACACGACGCGGCGCGACACCGGCTTCCTGCTGCTCGGCACGCTCCTGCCGGTCGGCACCAGCGCGGTCTTCGCGGTGATCTCCGCGACGAAGCTCGGCGAGTTCTGCTCGACTTGCATCGGGATCTACGCCGCGTCGGGCGCGGCCTTCATCCTGGCGCTCATCGCGCACGTGCGCGCGCTGCCCGCGCCCGAGGGCACGCCGCGGCCATGGGGGCGCTGGCTCCTGTGGTTCTTCGAGGGCGTGGCGGTCGTCGGCGGGCTCGTCGCGCTCTACGTCGCGAGCGTGCCGGGTGAACGGCACAGCGTGACGCGCGGCTGCGGCGAGCTGGTCAAGACCGAGGACGAGGCGAGGGTGCTCCTGCCGCTGCCGGCCGAGGCGAACACGACCGACGCGATCGCGGTGCTCGACCCGCTGTGCCCGGCGTGCCGCGCGTTCGACCGACGCCTGCGCGCGAGCGAGCTCGACCGACGCCTCGACATGCGCGTCTTGCTCTTCCCGCTCGACGCGAAGTGCAACTGGATGGTGAAGGATACGCTGCACCCCGGCGCCTGCGTCGTCAGCGAGGCCCTCATCTGCGCGCCGCCGGGGGCGACGGCCGAGGTGCTCGACTACGCGTTCTCCGAGCAGGAGCGGCTCATCGAGCTCGGCAAGACGAACGAGGCGGCGCTCAAGGCCGACCTCGAGCAGCGCTTCCCCGCGGTCAAGGGGTGCGTCGGCAGCGCGGCGGCCAAGGCCAAGGTCAACAAGAGCCTGCGCTGGGCGGTGGCCAACGCGCTGCCGGTGATGACGCCGCAGCTCTTCGTCGCGGGCACGCGCGTGTGCGACGAGGACACCGATCTCGGGCTCGAGTTCACGCTGACGCGCATGCTGGAGCGTCAGGCGGCCGGCGCGGCGCCGCAGTGATCAAGGAGGTCGGTATGGGTCTCGGCGTGCTTGCACATCTCGTCCCGATGGTGATGGCGCTGGCGGTGCCCGCGACGCTGGTCTCGGGTTGGGTCGGCGACGCGAGCGAGAGCCTGGCCGCGAGCGAGCCGCAGTCGGCGCGCGTGGCGACGGCGTCGGTGGCCGAGGAGGGCTACTGCACGGCCGAGCTCAAGCAGATCGTGCGGCGCGTCGCCGGCGCGTGCGGGCTTCTCGGCGCGGAGGGGCGCGGCTGTCGGCCGGCTGACGCGTCGAAGGTCGTGTCGCTCTCGGGCGACGACTTCAACAAGCTCTTCCTGCCGCTCGAGGAGCGCGTGCGCATCATCCAGTACGACATGGCCAAGGCCGAGCTCGACGACGCGGGGCGACAGGCGGTCGAGGCGGCGTGGGCCGACCGCGGCGGGGCGAGCTTCTTCTTCGTGGTGGCGCGCGCGTCGCCCGAGGGCTCGGTCGAGAAGAACCGCGAGCTGAGCGAGGCGCGGGCCAAAGCGGTGCTCGCGCACTTGACAGAGCGCTTCAACGACCCCGACATCGAGCGACAGGTCGGGCTCTTGTGGCTCGGCGAGGAGTTCGCCCAGCTCGAGGGCGGCTTCTGCGATTGGAAACGCAGCCGGGCAGGCGAAGCATGCGACGACAAGGACATCAACCGGAGCGCGTTCATCGCGTGGATCGACTGCGCCATCTGATCATCGCCGTGACGGCGGTGGGGGGGCTGGCGGGGTGCTCGAAGGGGCCGGACGCGCCCAAGCCCGAGCCGGTGCCGCCGCGCACCGCGGCGGTGACGGGCGAGAGCGACCCCAAGGCGCTTGCGACCTTCTGCGACAAGTCGTGGCCGGGTGAGGGCGCGGTGCAGCCGTGGGGGAGCGGCCCGGCGACGCGGCAGCCGGCGCAATCGGCGCGGGGGAGCTGGCGCTGGGTGAACTTCTGGGCGACCTGGTGCGCGCCGTGCCTCGAGGAGATGCCGATGCTCGGCAAGTGGCGCGACGCCTTCCAGAAGGAGGGCGTGCCGTTCGAGCTCGAGCTGTGGAGCGTGGACGAGGACGAGGCCAAGCTGCGCGAGCGCGTGGCGCAGGGGCTGCCGGCGAAGGTGACCTGGGTGCAGAGCCCGGAGGCGCTGTCGGACTACCTCGGCAAGCTCGGGCTGGATCCGGACGCGATGCTGCCGGTGCAGATGCTGGTCGATCCGAAGGATCAGCTGCGCTGCGTGCGCGTCGGCTCGGTGCACGAAAACGACTGGGGCACGGTGCGGAAGCTGATTCGTTGAGCGCGCCGCGGATCGTTCACGTCGGGCCGGCGTTCGCGGGCGGCGTGGGCGCGGCGATCGAGGGGCTGACGCGGATCGCCGGCGCGACCCACGTGCGACTGAGCGGTGATTCAGCGCAGGTGCACAAAGGGGCGGAGGTCGCGCACGCGACGTGCGTGCACTGCCATCACGCGCTGGCCTGGCCGGCGGCGCGGTCGCTGGCGCGGCGGCTCGGGGTGCCGGCGGTGATGACGGTGCACGTGCTGCAGGCGCGGCAGAGCAGGATGCGCGGGCTCACGGCGGCGCAGGCGACGCGCTCGGAGCGGCTGGAGAGAGAGGCGCTCGCGGAGGCCGACGCGCTGACGATCGGTACGTGCGCGGCGCGCGAGCTCCTGTGCGAGGATCATCCCGGCCTCGACCCGGCGCGGGTGACGGTGCTGGCGCCGCCCTTGCGGCTGCCGCACGTGTCGCGCGCGCTCGGCGCCGAGGGTGGACCGTTCGTCGCGGTGACGCGCTTCGACGCGCTCAAGGGGACCGACCTCCTGATCGAGGTCGTCGCGCGCGTGCTCGACGATCCGGCGCGCGCGGTGGTGATCGCCGGTGGCCTGCCGGACAACCCGCGCGCCGACGCGCGTTGGCGCGAGGCGTTCCTTGCGCCGCTCGACGCGGCCCGGCGCGCGCGCTTGAGCTTCGCCGGCTGGCTCGAGGCCGACGCGCTGGCAGACCTCTACGCGCGCGCGAGCGTGTTCGTCTCCACCTCGCGCATCGAGACCTATGGTCTGGCGCTGGCCGAAGCGCTGGCGATCGGGGTGCCGGCGGTGGCGAGCGGGATCGCGGTGCATCGCGAGGTCGGTGGCGAGCGGGTCGAGTACGCCGACGACTCGGTCGAGAGCGTGCTCGGGGCGATCGCGCGGGCGCGTCTCGGGCCGCCGACGGCGCCGCACGAAGGTCGGCCGGCGAACCTCGACGAGGCATGGCTTCACTTCTGGCGGCGAAGCGGATAGGCACGAGTCATCGACGCGCAGGAGGTCACCGTGTCACAGGCCAGGACTCCAGAGCGGCATTCCTCCCTCGCGGCGTTGCCGCGGATCCTCGACGCGCTCGGCAGCCGGCGCGCGCTTCTCGTCACCGGCGGCAGCGCGCGCTTCTCCGAGCGGGTGCGCGAGCTCGCGGGGGAGCGCATCGTCGAGGTCTTCGCCGGCGCGCGCCGACACGTGCCCGAAGCGGTCCTCGAAGAGGCACGCGCGATGCTCGCGCGCACGGCCGCCGATACGATCGTCGCGCTCGGCGGCGGTGCGGCGATCGGGCTCGGCAAGGCGCTCAAGCTCGATCACCCGCTCGGCTTCATCGCGATCCCGACGACCTATTCCGGCTCCGAGCTGACCGACATCTTCGGGATCACCCGCGCCCACGACAAGCGCACCGGGCGCGACCCGAAGGTCCGCCCCGAGCACGTGATCCACGACGTCGAGCTGACGCTCGCGATGCCGAAGGCGCTCACCGTGACGAGCCTGATGAACGCGCTCGCGCACCCGATCGCCGCCCTGGCGGCGGGCCTCCTTCCGGAGGAACGCCGCGATGCCGCGCTCGACGCCATCGCGCATCTCGTCGCCGCGCTCGAGGTCCTCGCGCGCTCCCCGGACAGCCGGCGTGCGCGCGCCGAAGCCCTCGACGGCGCCGCGCTCGCCGCCGCGAGCCTCGAGGTCGGCACCCCGGGCCTGCAGCACGGGCTCGCGCATCGCCTCGGCGGTCGTTTCGATCTCGAGCACGGCGCCCTGCACGCGCTGCTCCTGCCGCACACGTTCAACCGCCTGCGTGCGAGCGCGCCCGACGTCGTCGCGCTGATCGAGGCGCGCCTGCGACTGCCCGATCTCGAGGCGACGCTCTTCGATCTGCTGGTCTCGGCCGGCGCGCCGACCGCGCTCGCCGCGATGAATGTCACGCGCGGCCAGATCGACCAGCTCGTCGCCGAGTCCCCCGAGCTGCCGGCCGAGCTGCTCATGGCGGCGCTCGACGGCCGCCGCCCTTCACGCTCCGTGCGCCGTGAGGACTGGGGCCTGGCGGCGCCGGTCTCGCTGCGCGGTGAGATCGCCGCGGCGCGCCGCGTCGTCGTCGCCCTGCACGGCCGCGGCGCGACCGCGGATTCGATCGTCAGGCGAGTGCTCGAGATCGTCGGCGACGATCCCGAGGTCGCCGTCGTCGCGCCGCACGCGCCCGGCAACGTCTGGTACACCAGGCGCTTCACCGCGCCGCGCGCCGAGCTCGGCGCCGAGCTCGACGAGGCCGTCGGCGCCGTCGGCAAGGTCCTCGACCGCGTGCTGGTCCATGCGCCGGCCGAGCGTGTCGTGCTCTTCGGCTACTCGCAGGGCGCGTGCCTGGCGAGCGAGGTCTTCGCGGGCCGCGGCCAGCGGCTCGCCGCGCTGGTGGCGCTCTCGGGCTGCGCGATCGGCGCCGACGACGAGCTCACCGCGCCCGCGCCGACGGTGGCGGGTACGCCGGTGATCCTCGGGGTGAGCGACGGCGATCCCTGGGTCGCCTCTACGCGCATCGCGGCGACGGCGCGCCTCTTCGAGGCGGCGGGCTGCGCCGTGACCTTCCTCCCGATCCCCGGCGAGACCCACACCCTGCACGTGCGCCACCGCCTGCTCGCGCGCCCGCACCTGCGCGGCCTCGTCGATCCGCCCCCGCCGACCGGCTTCGGCAACGCGCTCGCGTCCGAGGCGCTCTCCGGCGCGCTGCCGCCTCACGGCAACATCCCGCGGCGCGCGCCCTACGGCCTCTACCCCGAGCAGCTCAACATCACCGGCTTCACCGCGCCGCGCGCGCACAACCGCCGCGTCTGGCTCTATCGCGTGCGCCCCTCGGCACGCCACGGCCGCCTCGAGGCGCTCGTGCACAAGACGCTCGTCAGCGATTTCTCGGGCCGTGCCGCCGAGCCCAACCTCACGGGCTTTTCCGCGCTGCCGATCCCGACCGCCCCGACCGACTTCGTCGACGGCCTGCACACGCTCGGCGGCGCCGGCTCGCCGTCCTCGCGCCGCGGCTACGCCGTGCACCTCTACGCCGCCAACCGCAACATGGAGGACCGCGCCTTCCACGACGCCGACGGCGACCTCGTCGTCCTGCCGCAAGACGGCGCGCTCACGATCCTCACCGAGCTCGGCGCGCTCGAGGTCTCGCCCGGCGAGATCGCCGTCATCCCACGCGGCCTGCGCTTCAGCGTGCAGCTCGTCGGCGCCTCCGCGCGCGGCTGGGTCGGCGAGGTCTTCGGCCCGGGCTTCGTCCTGCCCGAGCGCGGCCCGGTCGGCGCCAACGGCCTCGCCGACCCGCGACACTTCCGCGCGCCGGTCGCCTTCCACGAAGACCGCCTCGCGCCCGGCTACCGCGTCGCCATGAAGCTCGACGGCGTCCTCTACGAGGCGACCCAGGACACCTCCCCCTTCGACGTCGCCGCCTGGCACGGCAACGCGGTGCCCTTCGTCTATGATCTCAAACATTTTTCGCCGGTGATGAACGGCCGCTTCGATCACATCGACCCGTCCGCCCACACCGTCATCTCGGCGCCACTCGACGAGCCTGGCCACAACGCCCTCGACCTCGTCGCCTTCGTGCCGCGCTGGGACCTGAGCGAAGGCACCTTCCGTCCGCCCTACTTCCACCGCAACGTCACGACCGAGCTCAACGGCATCATCCGCGAGCACGCCTCGCCGAGCTCGCCCTTCCAACCCGGCGTGACCTTCCTCACGCCGAGCCTCGTCCCTCACGGCGTCATGGCCAGCGCCGTCGAGCGCGCGCTCGGCCTCGATGACGCGAGCGCCGATCGGCCGAGCCGCGGCTCGGATCACTCGCTCTGGTTCCAGTTCGAGTCGGCCATGCCGCTCTCGCTCACGCCGTGGGCCGAAGACAGCGCGCTCCGGATCCGCGACTGGCACCTCGTCTGGGGCGCCTACCGCACGCACTTCTCGACCGAGGTACCGCCGGCCCGATGATCCCCGGGGCGCCCGCGCGCCGTGAGGCGGCGAGGTCCTCCCGAAAAAATCGACGCGAGAGTGCAACCCGAGGCGGGCCCCGTCGTGTCATCCTGCGTGACCACGATCGTCATGACTCGCCACCCCACCGTCGACCGCGCCGAGGCTTCGCTCGTCGAGCGCGCGCGCGCCGGCGATGCGGCGGCCCGCGAGGCGTTCGTGCGCATGCACGCCGACGAGGTGCACCGCGCGGTGGCGCGCATCCTCATCGGGCACCGCGACGCCTGGGAGGACGTGGCGCAGGACGCGATGCTCAACGTGCTCAGGGGGCTCGCGCGCTTCGACCCGGAAGGGGCGGCGAGCGTGCGCACCTGGGTGCTGACGGTGACGGCGCGCACGGCGATCGACGCGCTGCGCAGGCGCGCGCGCCACGCGACCCGGATCGCGGCGCTCGGCGAGGTGCCGCGCGTCGAGTCGGACAGCCCCGAGGCGCTCACCGAGAAGCGGCAGCTCGCGGCGCGTGTGGCCGAGGCGATGCGGGCGCTGCCCGACGAACAGCGCGTGGCGCTCGTGCTGCGAGCGTTCCATGATCTGGACTACGCCGAGATCGCCAGCGCCACCGAGAGCTCGGTCGCCAACGTGAAGTCGCGCATCCATCGCGCGCGCGAGGCGCTGGCGCGCGCGCTCGGACCCGAAGGGAGCGCAGGCCATGGGTGAAGACATCGAGCTCACGGAGGAGGAGCGACGCGCGCTCGAGGCGTGGCAGGTCCCGGACGCGCCGGTCGGGTTCGCCGAGCGCGTGCTGGCGCGTGAGGCGCGAGCCCGTCGCGGGTCACGTCGCGGCCTCGGGCTCGGGCTCGCCGCGGCGGTGCTGCTGGCGATCGGCGCGACGGCGTGGTGGCTCTCGCGCGGCGAGCCGATCGTCGGGTCGCTGACGGCCGAAGCGCGGACGAGCGAGCGCCTGGGCGAGCGCGGGGTGGCGGTGCTCGAGCCGGGCGCGGCGCTCGCGTGGACGATCGCGCGCGACGGCGAGGCGACGCTCGTGCAGTCGAGCGGGGCGGTCTTCTATCGGGTCGAGCCGGGCGGCGCGTTCACGGTGAGCGTGCCCGGGGGTGAGGTGCGCGTGCGCGGCACGTGCTTCGAGGTGGAGGTGAAGGACATGGCGGCATGGCGTCCGGCGTTGGGAGGCGCGGCGGTCGGGGCGGCGGTGTCGGCGCTCGTCGTCGTCACGGTCTACGAGGGCAGGGTGGAGGTCGCGCGTGGGGGCGAGGTCCGCGCGCTCGAGCCCGGCGAGCGCGCGACGCTCGGAGAAGAGATCGCGATCGCGCCGGCGCGCGCGGCGCGGGGTGTCGGTGGCGGCGATGCGGCGGCGAGGAACGGCACGTCAGGGACGTCCGGGGCGCGGACGCTCGCCGCGCCTGCGGGCACGAGCGCGTCGCGCGATCGGGTCGGTGATGCGGTCGACGGCAGCGAGGCCGGCGCGAGGATCGCGACCCTCGAGCGCGACAACGCCGCGTTGCGCACCGAGCTCGCCGCGCTGCGGGTCAAGGCCGCCGAGGCGGACGCCGTGCGCGAAGCCCACAAGACCTACGACCTCGGCCAGGCCGAGCTCGATCGTATGGCCGAGCGCTGCGAGCTGCGTTGGGACACGATCGGCTATCGGCTCGGAGAGCCGCCGCGCGTGCCGCGCGAGGAGGCCGAGCCCTTCGCGCTGACGGACGCACAGCTCGACGCGCTCGACGAGCAGCTCGCGGCCGAGAACGCGCGCCTGATCGAGGCGATCCGACAGGCCTACGTCGAGGTGACGGGGGATGACCTGGCCGCGATCCAGGCGGTGGCACCCGAGGCGCTCTTCAACGAGGTCCAGGACAAGACCCCGATCGAAGAGCGGCGTCGCATCTTTCAGTTGCTCGCGCGCGAGCGCGCCGAGGGCGTCGCCCCTGACGTCACGCCGGCGCGGCTCGCCGAGCTGACGCCGATCGAGCGCCTGCTCCGGGTCATCACGAGCTCGGGAGAGCGGCTCGAGGCGGCGATGGGGGAGGTGGTCGGCCCCGAGGTGGCGCGGCAGATGCGCGACGCGCGCGGCGGCTTCGGCAACCGGCACCGCAGCTCGTATGGCTGTCCGGAGGAGGCGCCGTAGCTCGGGCCGTGAGGCCGGGAGCCGCGTGCGCGCGCTTCGTCGAAGCCGCCCGGTTGATCCCGGGTGGCGATCGGCTATGACCCTCGCATGAGCCACGCGACCAACCCGGGCCGTCAGCCCGTCAGCTTCTTCGTCCTGACCGGCTCGGCGCGCGCCGAGTCCCTCAACGGCCGCCTCGCGCGGCTCATCGCCGATGCGATCGTCGCGGGCGGCGGCACCGTCGACCAGGCGAGCATCGCCGAGCTCGAGATGCCGGGCTACGACGGCGACCGCGAGAAGGAGGACGGGATCCCGGCGCCCGCCGCCGCGCTTCGCCAGCGCCTCACGCAGAGCGACGCCTTCGTGCTCGTCAGCCCCGAGTACAACGCGTCGATGCCCGGCGTCGTCAAGAACGCGATCGACTGGGTTTCGCGCTTCCGCCCGCAACCGTTCAACGAACGCCACGCGCTGCTCGCCTCGGCCTCGCCCTCGATGGTCGGCGGCAACCGCGGGCTCTGGTCCCTGCGCGTGCCGCTCGAGCACCTCGGCGCGCGCGTCTATCCCGACATGTTCTCGCTCGCGCAAGCGCACAAGGCCTTCGACGAGGACGGTCGCCTCGCCGATGCCCGCCTCGCCGAGCGCCTCGCCGCCACCGTCTCCGCCTTCATGGATCTGGTCGAGGCCTCCAAGCACTACGCCTGCGCCAAGAAACGCTGGTTCGAGTTCCTCGGGGAGGCGCCCGATCCGGTCATCGATCGCGAGGAGTAGTCTCCCGATCCGCGGCCGGCGTGCCGATCATGTCATCGAATTGCCACAGCGCCAGCCCGAGCGAGGGCCGCCCGTCGACGCGCAGGAACGGGCCGCCGATGAAGGCGCCGCGCCCGTCGGGCGTGATGACCACGTCCTCGGCGAGGTCGTTGGGGCCCACGCCGAGCGGCTCGAACTCGGTGCCGTCGAACCAGGCGATCCCGTTGAAGACGGTCTCGCCGATCCAGTGATCGTTGAAGGCGCCGGTGACGAAGAAGCCGTTGTCCTGCACGGCGAGCGCGCCGAGCTGGAGCGCGCCACCCCAGTCGTAGCGCCACGCGTCGCTGCGCCCGATCGGCGACCAGCGCTCACCGTCCCAGCGCGCGATCGAGCTCACGCTCACGCCGCCGGCGTGCTCGAACTGGCCGACCGCGATGAGGTCGTCGCCCCAGAAGGCGAGGTCGCGCACGAAGCCGTCGAGCCCGCCGCCGAGGTCCTCCCAGACGGCGCCGGTCCAGCGCGCGACGTAGTGGAGCTCGGTGCCGGTCTTGCGCTCGGGATCGAAGTCACCGGTGCCGGTGAAGAAGCCGCCGGCGTAGAGCGTGCCGTCGGCGGCGACGGCGATCGCGTTGACGCGGTCGTTCAGCCCCGCGCCGAGCGCCTCGAAGGCGCCGTCGTGGTAGCGCGCGATGTGGGCGAGCCCGTCGTCGAGACCGATCGTCGTGAAGGTGCCGCCGAGGTAGATCGCGCCGTCGTGATCCGCGATGGCGCGCACGTCGCCGTCCATCGGGGCGGGCACCGCCCAGCGCGAGCCGTCCCAGCGCGCGAAGCCGCCGGTGAAGAGGCCGCCCGCCCAGACCGCGCCGTCGTCGGTCGCGTGCACGACCCAGACGGTGTCGTCGAGGCCGGCGCCCATCGGGTGCCAGCGCAGCTCGGGCGCGGGCGCGGCGATCGCGTTCGGCGCGCTCGGCGGGGCGTTGGACAGCCGCGCGATGTTGGGTGTGCTGACGCCACCGGCGCTCTGGAAGTAGCCGCCGGCGTAGAGCGACCCGTCCAGCCCGTACGCGAGCGAGTTGATGTTGCCGGCGACGCCGAGGTTGGGTCCGTGCACCTCGACCAGCGGCTTCCACTTGCCGCCGCCCAGGTGTGACACGTTGAGCGCCGTCTCGCCGCCGGTCGTCGAGAAGAGGCCGGCGACGATCCAGCCGTCCTCGACCGGCACAACCGCGCGCACGCCGACCTCGCTCGGCAGCGTCGCGCCGAGCTCGTTGGTCACGTCGCCGAGCGGTGTCCAGGCGAGGCCGTCGAGGCGCGCGAAGTTCCTGGCGACGCGCGGCATGGCGGCGTTGACCTGGTTGAAGTTGCCGCCGATGAAGAGGCCGCCGTCACCGGTCGGCGCGATCTCCCAGACGTTGGTGATGGCGCCGTTGAGCACGCCGCCAGCGACCGGGGCCCACTGCTCGCCGCCCGCCGCGAAGCGCGCCAGGCCGACGAAGAACTGCTCGGGCGGACCGAGCGGGTCGCCGAAGCTGAAGTAGCCGCCGGCCATGAGCGCGCCGCCGTCCTCGGAGTGCAGCACGTGCACGACGCTGTTGAGCCCGTCGCCGAGCGCGCGCCAGCCGCCCTCGCCGTAGCAGGCGACGTGCGCGCCCGGCGTGGTGAAGTGGCCGCCCACGCAGATCTCGTCGCCGTGCTTGACGATCGTGTGCACCGGCCCGTCGGGGCCGCCGACCTCGGAGAAGGCCCTCCAGCCGTCGCCGTCCCAGCGGGCGAGGTAGGCGGCCTCGACGGTGTCGCCGAGCTCGTTCGTCATGATGGTGGTGAACTCGCCGCCGACGATCAGCGCGCCGTCGATCCAGGCGAGCGACCACACCGGCGCGTAGGCGTCGACCCAGCCGATCGCCTCCCAGCTCTGGCCGTCCCAGCGCGCGATCGGGGCCGGCTCGGGGATCCCGAAGCCGCCGGACTGGCCGCGGCCGCCTGCGTAGACCGCACCGGCGCCATCGCCGGCGAGGGCGTGCACGGTGATCGCCAGGCCGTCGCCGAGGGTGGACCAGCCCGCGTCAGGGCGCCAGCGCGCGACGTTGTCGGCGAGCATGTCGCCGACGCGGTCGAAGAGGCCGCCGACGATGACGTCGCCGCTCACCGGCTCGACGATCATGTCGTAGGCGCGCGGACCGACCTCGGCCTGCAGGCCGGGCAGCGAGAAGGCGAAGTCCTCGCTCCAGCGGCCGGGGATCGGATCGTAGACCGTGCGCGGCGGCCCGCTCGTGTCGCCCGGCGGGCTCGTGTCGGCGGTGCCGTCCGGCGTCGTGTCCGCCGTGGTGTCGGGGCTGCTGTCCGCCGCCGTGTCGTCGGGCGGTGAGGTGTCTCCTGGGGGAGACGTGTCCTCCGCCGGCCCGGTGTCCTCGCCCGGCGTGGTGTCACCGGGCGCGCTGGTCTCGTCCGGCGGGCTCGTGTCCGGGGTGGTCTCCGAGGAATCGGCGGACGCGTCCTGGCCCGTGCCTGCGTCGTCGCCGCAGCCGAGCGCCGCGACGACCAGGATGAGACCGAGCTTCCAACTGCGCTGCACTGACATGATCAGCCTCCCGGCGCGGCCTGGCAGCATGCGAGGTCGCGCACCGGGGGCGACTGTAGCAACCCGCCCGGATCGGTTTCTGGTCAATTTCGGGCAGCCCCGGGCGGAGCGCGCTGCGCGAGGTCGATCGTGGGCATGCTCTCGAACGTGAGCGCCGCGTTTGCTACCCTGGCGCGCGATGGCCGTGCCGCCACCGACGCCGACCCCCCAGCCGCCGGGTGTGCCCGAGAGCTCGCTCGGGCGTACGCTCGAGCTCGCCGACGCCACGGTGGACACCGGCCAGCAGCTCCTCGTGCGGGGCGAGCGCGTCGTGCACCTGACGACGCTCGAGAACGCGGTGCTCGTGCACCTCTGGGATCACGCCGGGCGCACGGTCACGCGCGAGGAGCTGCTCGAGGCGGTCTGGGGCCACCCGCGCCACGCCTCGACCGAGCCGGTCTACAGCACGATCAAGCGGCTGCGCGCCAAGATCGAGGGGCCGGGCGCACATCGCCACATCGTGACGGTGCACGGCGACGGCTATCGCTTCGAGCGACCGCCGGCGCGGGGCGTGCCGGTGAGCGGGGCGCCTGGACCGGCGACGACCGCGCGCGAGGCGACGTCGCGCGCGAGCGGTCCACCGGCGGCGAGGACGCGCTTCGTGGGGCGTGAGCGCGAGCTCGTGGCGATCGAGCAACGCCTGGGGGAAGGCGCGCGCCTGGTCACGCTCGTCGGTCCGGGCGGCGTCGGCAAGACGCGGCTCGCGCGTGAGCTGGCGCGGCGGAGGGCCGAGCGCGGCGAGGCGAGCGTCTTCGTCGATCTCGCCGAGGCGCTCACGCTCGAGGACGCGCTGCGCGCGATGGCGACGGCGCTCGACGTGCGGCTCGAGGGGGCCGACCCGCGGCGCGGGCTCCTGCGTGCGCTGACGGCGATGAGTCAGGGGCCGGAGGCGCCGCTGGTGATCCTCGACAACGTCGAGCAGCTCGTCGGCGCGCTGGCGCCGGTGGTCGCGCGTTGGTGTGACGCGGCGCCGCTGATGGCGACCTCGCGCGAGCGCTTCGCGATCTCGGGCGAGCACGTGATCCAGCTCGAGCCGCTGTCGCCGGACGAGGCGGTCGCGCTATTCGTCGATCGCGCACGCATGGTGTCGGCCGGCTTCGACGCGCAGGCCGAGCTCGAGCACATCCGATCGATCGTCGAGCGGCTCGATCGGCTGCCGCTGGCGATCGAGCTGGCGGCGGCGCGCGTCAGGCTGTGGCCGCCGGAGGCGCTGCTCGGGCGGCTCGACGATCAGCTCGACCGGCTCGGGCGCGCGCCGCGCGACATGCCGGTGCGCCATGCCAGCTTGCGCGAGGCGATCGAGTGGTCGTGGCGGCTCCTGCACGAGGACGAGCGAGCGACGCTCGCGCGCTGCGCGATCTTCGCCGGCGGCTTCACGCTCGAGGCGGCCGAGGCGGTCCTGCCCGGCGACGAGAGCGGCTCGCTGATCGAGCGCCTCTGTGATCGTTCGCTGGTGCGCGTGAGGCCCGACCCGAGCGGCGCGCGCTTCGAGCTCTACGCGGCGGTGCAGCAGCTCGCCGCCGAGAAGCTCGCCGCGTGCGAGGACCGCGCGGAGCTGGCGGCGCGTCACGCGGAGTGGGTGCTCGACGAGGGGGCGCGCTGGGTCGCCGATCTCGACGGACGCGGGCATGCGCGTGCGCGTGCGCGCCTCGAGGTGGAGCTCGACAACCTGCGCGCGGCGCTCGCGCGTGAGCTCGAGGCCGGCGGCGAGCGAGCCGGTGCGCTGGCGTGGGTGGTCGATCGCTGCCTCCGGCTGCGTGGCGGTGCGGCGTTGCGTCGCAGCATGCTGACCGAGGCGCTCGCCGCCGTGCATGGCGATCGCGCGCGCGCGCCGCTGGCGCTGGCGCTGGGCGAGTGCCTGGGAGAGCTGGGAGAGCCCGCGGCGATCGGCTGGCTCGACGAGGCGGCGGCGTCGGCCGAGCGCGCGGAGCTGGTCGAGGTGCAGGCGCTGGCGGAGGCGGCACGCGCGGAGCTCTTCGCCTCGCGTGGCGAGCTGTCGAACGCGCTCGAGGGGTTCGAGCGCGCGCGTGTGCGGGCCGCGACCCATGGCGCGCGGGGGATCGCGGGGCGCGTGGCGACCGCCGCCGGCGAGGTGCTGTGGCGCGCGGGCCGGGCGACGGAGGCGCAGACGGCGCTTGAAGAGGCGCTCGCGATCCACCGCGAGGTCGGGGACCTGCGGCACCTGGCGCGCACGCAGGCGACGCTGTGTCACGTCCTGCGCGCCGCGGGTCGGCCGGCCCAGGCGATGGTGGCGCTGGAGGAGGCGGCGCGCGGCTTCGAGGCGCTGGGCGATCCGCTGGGGCGCGCGCGCACGGCGATCGATCGTGGCCTCCATCTGTCGCGGGTCGGGCGGCAGCGCGAGGCGGTCGTCGCGCTGGAGGAGGCGCGCGCGGGCTTCGAGCGGCTCGGGGTGCTGCGCGGGCGCGAGGAGGTGCAGCTCAACCTCGCCGAGGCCCTGCTCGGGCTCGGGGACGACGCACGCGCGCTCGACGAGCTGCACCTGGCGGTGGCGATCTGCCGTGAGCTCGACGAGCGGCTGCGCTTGTCGACGGCGCTCGAGCTGCTGGCGTGCGCGGCGGTCCTGCGTGACGACATCGTGGCCGCCGAGGGCGCGCTCGAGGAGGCCCTGGCGATCGCCGAGGCGTCGGGCAATCAGCGCTCGCGCGCGACGATCCTCGCCAAGCGTGGGCTCTGCTCGTACCTGCGTGGACGCTACGCCCAGGCGCTCGCCGATTTCGAGGCGAGCGCGCGGATCAATCACGCGCGCGGCGAGTCGGCGATGGAGGGGACCTCGCGCGCGGACGTCGCGGTGGCGCTGGCCGCGGCCGGTGGCGACGCCGACACGCGCACGGCGGCCCTGACGGAGCTCGCGACCGCGCGTACGCTCCTCGGTGAGCCGGGTGGCGCGGCGCGGCAGAGCACCTGGATCACGCGCATGCTCGACCTGCTCGAAGCGGCGACCGCGGTGCACCTCGCGCGCGCGGCCGGTGAAGACGAGGAGCTGATCCGTTCGCGCGCGCTGGCGATCCGCGCCGAGGTCCTCGCGCACATGCCGCCCGAGGCGCAGGATCTCGCCACGCGCCTGTCGTGTGCGATGCTCGACCACGCGCTCCGCGCCGGCGGGGCGATTTGACAGCCCGCTTCGGGATGATGTTAGCCTCCCTTCCCGTCCGGAGGTAAGCGTCGTGGCCGACATCCATCCCGTCCCCGAGCGTGTGCGCGCAGGCTCGCCGAGCCCGATCCCCGACATGGATCGCTATCGCGAGATCTACGCCGCCGCGCAAAACGATCCCGAAGGCTTCTGGCTCGAGGTGACGCGCCAGCGCATCGCTTGGGACAAGCCCCCGACGATGGGCCTCACCGGCAGCTACCACGAGATCGCCCAAGGGCCGATCACCTGGTTCGCCGACGGCGAGCTCAACGCCACCGTGAGCTGCCTCGATCGCCACCTCGCGACGCGCGGCGACAAGGTCGCCATCCTCTGGGAAGGCGACGAGCCGGGCGACAACCGCCGCCTGACCTATCGCGAGCTGCACGCCGAGGTGTGCCGGCTGGCGGCCGGGCTCGACGCGCTCGGCGTGCAGAAGGGCGATCGCGTCATCATCTATATGGGCATGGTGCCCGAGGCCGCGGTGGCGATGCTGGCGTGCGCGCGCCTGGGTGCGATCCACTCGGTCGTCTTCGGCGGCTTCTCGGCCGAGTCGGTGCGCGACCGCGTGCGCGACTCGCTGGCCGAGTGGGTCATCACGCAGGACGAGGGGCTGCGCGGCGGGCGCAAGATCCCGCTCAAGGCGGTCGTCGACCAGGCGCTCGACGGCGAGCACGGCGTCAAGAAGGTCATCGTGCACCAGCGCACGCACGTCGACGTGCCGATGAAGGAAGGGCGCGACGTCTTCTACCAGGATGTCGTCGCGGGCCGCGACGCTGCGCACCCACCGACGATCGTGCCCGCCGAGCACCCGCTCTACATCCTCTATACGTCGGGCTCGACCGGCAAGCCCAAGGGCGTCGTGCACACGACCGGCGGCTACATCACCTACGTCGCCTACTCGCACCAGGTCGTCTTCGACCTGCGCGAGGACGACGTCTTCGCGTGCGTCGCCGACGTCGGCTGGGTCACCGGCCACAGCTACATCGTGTATGGCCCGCTCGCCAACGGCGCGACGACCGTGATGTTCGAGTCGGTGCCGACCTACCCCGATCCGGGCCGCTACTGGGACATGGTCCAGCGCCTGCGCCCGACGATCTTCTATGGCGCTCCGACCGCCTTGCGCGCGCTCGCCGCGCAGGGTGACACCTACGTCAAGAAGTACGACCGCTCCTCGCTGCGCGTGCTCGGCACGGTCGGCGAGCCGATCAACCCCGACGCCTGGCGCTGGTACTACGACGTCGTCGGCGAAGGCCGCTGCAACATCGTCGATACCTGGTGGCAGACCGAGACGGGCGGGATCTGCATCTCGCCGCTGGCGCCGGTGACGGCGACCAAGCCCGGCTCGGCGACCCTGCCGCTCCCCGGGATCGTGCCGGTCCTGATGAGCCCGGACGGTCACATCCAACGCGGTCCGGCCGAGGGTCTCCTGTGTCTGGCGGTGCCGTGGCCGGGCCAGGCGCGCACGGTCTGGGGCGACCACGAGCGCTTCGTGTCGACCTACTTCCAGCACTTCAAGGGCTACTACTTCACCGGCGACGGCAGCCGTCGCGACAAGGACGGCTACTACTGGATCACCGGACGCGTCGACGACGTGATCAACGTCGCCGGCCACCGCATGGGCACGGCCGAGTTCGAGAGCGCGCTCGTCAGCGTCGACGAGGTCGCCGAGGCGGCGTGCGTCGGCTTCCCGCACCCGATCAAGGGGCAGGGCGTCTACGCCTACGTGGTGCTGCAGCCGGGCGTCGAGCCCGGCGAGCCGATCGAGAAGCTGATGAACGGCGCCTGTCGCACGCTCATCGGCGCGCACGCCAAGGTCGACCTCTTCCAGTTCGTGCCCGGCCTGCCCAAGACGCGCTCGGGCAAGGTCATGCGCCGCATCCTGCGCAAGGTGGCCGAGGGCGACCCCTCGAACCTCGGCGACGTGACGACGCTGGCCGATCCCGGCGTCGTCGACGTCATCGTCAAGGGCGCGAAGTCACTCTGAGCGGGTCGCGACCCGGCGAGCTACTTCTTGAGGGAGTCGCGGATCTCGCGCAGGAGCTTCACCTCCTCGGAGGGCTCGGGCGGGGCCGCGGGGGCGGCGGCGGCGGCGGCCTTCGCCTTCTGCGACTCCTGGTAGCGCTTGAGCGGCAGCACGATGAAGAGATAGACCGCCAGCGCGACCAGCAGGAACGAGATCGTCGCGTTGAGGAAGTTGCCGAGCATGATGCCGCCCTTGCCCTCCGCATCGGCGCCGATCACGATGCTCGAGAAGTCGGGCTTGCCGACCAGCATGCCGATGAGCGGCGTGAAGACGTCTTCGACGAGCGACTTGACGATGGCGCCGAACGCGCCGCCGATGATGACCGCGACGGCCAGCTCGACGACGTTGCCTCGGAAGATGAAATCCTTGAATCCCTTGAGCATCGTGAACCTCCTCTGATGGTGTGAGGCCGCAGCATAAGCCGGGGTATCCGACTGTCAACTTGTCTGTCGGTCAGAAGTTATCAGAATAGTTGCATTTTGCCCGGGTGGCGTGGGCGGGGAGGCTGGTGTAGCGTCTTCATGTCCGATTCGGTGGAGAGGAGGAGACCATGAAGTCGGCCCCCATCGCGCTGTGCGCCGTGGCACTGCTCGTCGCTTGCGGCAGCCAGCAGGTCGAGCCGCCGCCCGAGCCCACGCCCGAGCCGCGCCCCGTGACGCCGCCGCCGCGGCCCGAGCCGCCCGCGCCGAAGGGCTGGCAGGTGAGCCTCGCCGAGATCGGCTGGGAGGTGGTGCCGCCCGAGCCGCCGGATCGGGCCTTCAAGGCCAACACGCTCGGCTGGCAGAAGCACGAGCGCAGCGACTGGGCCGGGTCGCGTCCCCACTTCGAGGAGGCGGTCTCGATCGTCAGCGAGTACGATCTCGCGCGCTACAACCTCGCCTGCGCGCACTCGCGCCTGGGCGACCTCGACGCCGCGCTCGCCGAGCTCACGCACGTCCTGGTGCGGGACCTGCCGCGCTTCAAGCGCGCCGCGCTCGAGGACCAGGACCTCGGCAACCTCCGCCGTTCGGAGCTCAACGCCGAGCTCGAGGCGCGCATCGACAAGCTCGAGAAGGTCTGGGAGCAGGCGACGCGCGTCGGCACGCCCGCGGTCGCCTGGCGCGAGCGCAGCCAGACGATGATCTCCGAGGCGCAGGGCAAGCAGGGCCAGCTCCTGCGCCCGGGGGTCTGGGTGCACGAGACCAAGCGCTTCGTGCCCGCGATGGAGATCATCGATGACGCGTTCTCGGGTTTCGTCGACGTCGAGCGCCAGCAGGCGATCATCATCGTCGCCACGCCCACCGTCGACCTGCCGCCCCTCTTCGAAGGCGCACGCGTGCTCGTCACGCCGCTGTCACCCGCGGGTGAAGCGCCGCGCCGCGCCGAGCTCACCCACGACAACCTCGGCACCATCGAGGCCGCCGGCACCGACGGTGGCGTGCGCATCCGCCTCAACACCACCAAGAGCGCCTGGCGCGACCTGCGCGCCGGCGGGCTCGTGCGCTCCGAGGACCAGAGCCTGCCCGACCGCCCGGTGCTCCGCGTCAACCCCGACGGCTCGCTGCTGGTCGCGTACCACCCGCCCGGCTGGTCACACAAAGGACGCAGCGTCCACCTGCCCGACGGGCGCGAGATCACCATGCAGAGCGGACACTCCATCGCCAACCACCACTCGCTCTTCTTCAACGCCGACCAGACCCACGCGGTCATGGTCGCGGTCCGCATGAAGTGCACCGACGAAGGGCCGGTCCTGCGCCACTGGATCGACCGCCTCGACCTGCAGGCCGGCAGCGCCGAGGGCCTGGCCAACGCCGAGGGCGCCGCCGCCGCGCAATACGGGCGCGACGGCGCGCTCTATCTCCAGCTCGGCGCCGAGACGATCCGCTATGCGACGCCGACGGCGACGCGCTACGAGACCCTGCCCGAAGGCGTCATGCTCGTGCCGCCGATGAAGCTGCCGACATGCCAGTGATCGATCGTCGCGCTGCCTGGGCCATGTTCATCCTGGCGTCGTGCGCGGTCGCGTGCAGCCGCGACGACGTCGACGCGCGCCTGCTCGGCGGCGCCCCTCCCGAGCCGACCGTCGTCGCCCAGGCCGCCGACCCCATCCCGGCGTCCGACGAGCCCGACGCCACCGCCGACGCCGGCGAGGTCGCCAACAGCGAAGACGCAGCGAGCGAAGACGGCGCCGCGCACCCCGGCGAGGTCACGAGCGCCGAAGACACGCACGGCGACGTCGCCAGCACCGAAGACACGCGGACCGACGACAGCGACGACGCGAACATCGACGACAGTCGGCCCGACGACACCGACACCGGGGTCACGAACAGCGAGGTCACGGGCGGCGTCGACATGCACGTCGAGGACGTCGCCGCCGCCGCGCCCGGCGCGGACGTGCTCGGCGCCGATGGCCGCGCCGCGGATGCAGGTCCTGCTGATACCAAGGCGAGCCAGGGCGTCGACACCGCGCCCGCGGACCCGCCCGACGCGACGAGCGACACGAGCGCCGTCGCCCCGGCGCCGCCCGACGTCACGCCGCCGGTCGCGCCACCCCCACCGCCGCGCACCTTCGACTGTCCCTCCGGCGGCTGCGCCCAGACCTGCCGCGACGGTCAGACCTGCGAAGGCAAGTGCGCCGGCGGCAAGTGCAAGCAGACCTGTGGCGCCGGCGGGCACTGCACCTTCGTCTGCAACTCCGGCGACTGCGAGCAGCTCTGCGCCATCGGCGCCAAGTGCAACTTCAGCTGCCCGAGCGGTCGCTGCCCTCAGCGTTGCGCGCCCGGCGCCCAGTGCGAGATGCTCTGCGCCGGTGGCAAGTGCGTGCAGGACTGCGCCGACTCGGCGACCTGCAAGACGAAGTGCCCGGGCGGCGGCTGCGACGAACGATGACGAACAAGACGGTCGACCCACTCTCCCTCGGCACCCCCGCGCCTCGTCTCGTGAGTGCCTTCACGACGCTCGCGCTCCTGTTCGCCCTCACCTCATCGGCCCGCGCCGGCCTCCAGGTGCCGCCGCTCACGCTGCCCGCGCCTCCCACCACACCGCACCTGTGGTTCGACGGCGCCGATCCCGCCCAGCTCACCGCGCTCAAGGCGCGCGTCTCCCACCCACGCACGGTCGGCTTCTTCAACGCCTTCAAGAGCTACGTCGATCAGCGCCTCGGGACGATCGACGCCGCCGACGACGACACGTGCAGCAAGCTCGTCAAGGCCGCCGCGCTCCTCCACGTGCTCGGCCAGACCCCGCCCAACACCTTCGCCACCTATCGCGACGTCGCGGTCGCCGCCTTCTCCG
Source organism: Deltaproteobacteria bacterium (assembly GCA_011526585.1). Classification (GTDB taxonomy): domain Bacteria; phylum Myxococcota_A; class UBA9042; order PHBI01; family PHBI01; genus WYBB01. Next base: position 38,923 of record WYBB01000054.1, on the reverse strand, counting down.
GGGTCGGCACGCGCGAGGCCGTCGACTCGCTCCTCGAGCTGAGCTTCCCGCCCGCCGACGCGATCAACGTGCTGCAGGACTCCTCGCGCCTGCAGTCCCTCGCCGAGGGCTACGACATGCTGCGCGGCAGTGGTCTGTCCGACGAGGCGCTGAAGAAGATGCAGGACGTGCTCGCCGACTGGGCCGAGGCGCTGCGCAACGACTGGAACCTCACCGGCGCCATCGGGATCTCCGGCCACCGCGACAACTGGGGCATCAAGGGCGGTAGCGCCCTCATCACCACCGCGCTCGCCCTGCCCGAGCACCCCTCGGCCGCGAGCTGGCTCGCCAGCGGCATGACCTTCCTCAACGAGTCGCTCGACGTCGTCGCCAGCACCACCGGCTGGTTCAGCGAGAGCGTCTGGTACCTCAACTACTCGCTCGCCAACCTCTGGCCCACCGCCTGGCACGTCGACAACGCCGCCGGCGTCGACTGGCACGCCGCGCTGCGCCCCTTCGTCACCGCCTCTCTCGCCTGGCGCCAGCCCGACGGCAGCGCGCCGCCCTTCGAGGAGGGGCTCGCCAATACGCTCCCCTGGAATGCGATGGCCTCGGCCTATCCCGATCTCGCGCCGACCATGCTCTGGGCCTGGGAGCAGAGCCCCAAGATCACCGAGAACTTCGAGAACCAACAGCTCCACGACGTCACCCGCTTCATCCTCGCCGACCTCTCCAGCGTCGCCGTGCCGCCGAGCGGTCCCATCACCCGCACCCTGCCGCCCGACGCGCGCCTCGTCGCGCTGCGCTCGGGCTGGGACGCCAGCGCCCTCCAGGTCACCTCGATCACCGCGCGCGACCACGCCACCAGCGAGCTCATCCAGAGCCGCCACAACATGCGCAACCCGCTCGACCTCGTGCTGCACCACCACCAGGTCCTCGCCGTGCCGACGGCCAGCGGCGGGCCACAGGTCACCTCGTCCGCCAACCGCGCGACCTACCTCAGCGTGCTCGCCAAGAACATCCCGCTCGTCAATCGCGGCGCGCCCTTCATCGTCGACGCCTCCAACGTCACCTTCACCGATCGCCTCGACAGCGAGGACGAAGGTGCCCGCGCCAACCACTTCGCCGACCTCGCGCGCACGACCCTCACCCAGGTCTACTTCGACACCCGCGAGGTCACGCGCATCGTCGCGATGATCGATCACGCCTACGTCGTCGTGCTCGATCGCTTCGCCTCGACCTTCGCCAAGTCCTTCGAGGTCTCGTGGCGCGGCCGCGGCGCGCGCACCACGCGCAGCGACACCGCCTCGCTCAAGGGCTACAGCTGGGCCGGCGTCGCGCCCCAGGGCGTCGCCCCCCACCGCCTCGATCTCGACGTCGTCGGCACCGGCGCGCTCTCCGCCGCCGACAACGCCAGCCTCTACGCGCCGGCCTGGAACCAGGAAGAGAAGATCGACGGCGTGCTCGTCGGTCGCAACGCTTCCACCGCCGCCTTCATCAGCGTCCTGCAGGTCCACCCCTCCAACACCCAGGGCCGCGCCGTCACCGCGCACGGCAGCGGCCAGAACGCCGTCGCCACCATCACCTCCGGCCTCGTCCAGGACACCGCGCTGATGTCCAACGGCGGCGATCTCGCCGGCGAAGGCGTCAGCGGGCAGGGCCTCGCCGCCATCGTGCGCCGCGAGGGCGGCGTGCTCACCGGGCTCGCCCTCGTCCAGGTGACACGCCTCGAGGTCGGCGCGCTGCTCGTCGAGAGCTCCGCCCCGGTCACGCTCGCGCTCACGCCCGGCACCGGCGCCTTCGTCGCCGAGCTCTCCGCCGATCGCGCGACCCCGGTCGCGCTCGTGCTCGACGGCCTGCCCGGCCTCGATCCCACGCGCCCCCACCGCGCCTTCCTCGAGGGTGTGCCCATCACCGCGGGCTTTTCGCAGAGCGGCGCGCGCCTGAGCTTCAGCGCGCTCGGCACCGGCACCCTCGTCGTCGAGGCGCTGCCCTGTCTTTCGGGCAGCGGCCCCGATCCCGACGGCGATCTCTACTGCGGCGTCGCCGACAACTGCCCGAGCGTCGCCAACCCGAATCAGCTCGACAGCGACGGCGACGGCGTCGGCGATGTGTGCGAGTGCCTCGACGCCGCGACCCGCTGCGACGACGCCAACCCCTGCACGAGTGACTCCTGCACCGCCACGACCGGCGCCTGCGCACACGCCCCGGTCGGCGGCAACCCGAGCTGCGACGACGGCGACCTGTGCACGACCGCCGATCGCTGCCAGGGCGGTCAGTGCCTCGGCGACCCGCGCGATTGTGACGACGATCTCGTCTGCACCGCCGACACCTGCGACCCCGAACTCGGCTGCCAGCACACCGCGCGCGACGGCCAGAGCTGCGACGACGGCGACCTCTGCACCTCGGACGATCGCTGTCAGGGCGCGAGCTGCGCCGGCGTGCTCGTCGCTTGCGACGACGGCAACCCCTGCACCCAGGAGGCGTGCTCGTCGACCACCGGCTGCGTCGTCACCGGTCTCCTCGACGGCGGCGGCTGCGACGACGGCGACGCCTGCACCGGCGGCGATCTCTGCGTCGGCGCCGAGTGCACCGGTGAGCCCATCGCCTGCGACGATGACGACCCCTGCACCGCCGACAGCTGCTCGCCCGCGACCGGCTGCGTGCACACCCCGCTCGGCCCCGAGGTCGTCTGTGACGACGGCCTGCGCTGCACCGAGGACGACCGCTGCGCCGCCGGCCTCTGCGGCGGCTCCCCGCTATCCTGTGACGACGGCAACCCGTGCACTACCGATCGCTGCGACCCCACGCTGGGCTGCGTGTCCACCGCGCTTGCCGACGACCTGAGCTGCGACGACGGCAACGCCTGCACCACCGCCGATCGTTGCCGCGCCGGCGCCTGCGTCGGTGATGGCCTCGTCTGCGACGACGGCGATCCGTGCACCGTCGATGGCTGCGAGCTCGGCCTCGGCTGCACCTCGCGGGTCGCCGACGACGGGACCCCGTGCGACGACGGCGATCGCTGCAGCGACGGCGATCGCTGCGAGGACGGCGTCTGTGTCGGCGACCCGGTCGACTGCGACGACGACGACCCCTGCACGGTCGATCGCTGCGACGCCGAAGGCGATGGCGCCTGCCTGAACGAGCCGCTCGCCTGCCCCGACGACATGGTCTGCGTCGACGGCGCGTGCGCTCTCATCGTCGTCGAGCCGGAGCCCGGCCCCGAGCTCGTCGAGCCGCCGCCCGTCGAAGACGAGCTCGAGCCCGGCCCGGAGGCCGACGGCGATCCCGGAGAGCTCGGCCCCGAGCCCGCGCCGGAGCCCGATCCCGAAGCCGATCCCGAGCCCACCGCGGACACGACGACGCCCGATCCGGATCCGCCCGACGCGCCCGACGCAACCGACACGTCGGACGCCACCCAGGACGATGACGGCCTCGAGCTCGGACCGTCGGATGTCCAGAAGATCGCCGGTGACGACGACGACGGCTGCGCGGGCGGCGGCCTGGACGCGATCGCGCCGTTGTCGCTCATCCTCCTTGCCGCCCTCCGTTCGCGGCGCGCGCGGCGCCTCCCGCGATGAGCTCGCCGCTCCCCGACGGCGAGCGCTTGAGCGCGAGCCTCTTTCGGCTCATCGAGACCTCGACCGATCTGATCGCGGTCTTCGAACCCGGGCTTCGCCACGTCTACTGCAACGAGCGCGTCGCCGCCTTCTTGCGGATCCCGCGCGACCAGATCCTCGGCCGGCGCTACGACGAGCTCCCGATGACCACCGCCAACGCCGCGCGCATGCAGGCCGCCATCGCCAGCGTCTTCGCGACCGGCGAGCCGACGCGGATCGAGGTGCGCGGTCACCGCCGCGACAACGGCGCCGCGACGGTCTTCGACATCTCCTACCACCCGGAGCCCGGCGACGACGGCCGCCCGCTCTACGTGATCGGGATCTCGCGCGAGGTCACCGCCCTGCGCTTCGCCGAAGAGCGCGCCCGCGCCAGCGCCGAGCGCCTCGAGCTCCTGCTCGACTCGGTCGACGTCGCCATCGCCGGGATCGGCCGCGACCTCACGATCGACTTCATCAACCGCCTCGGTGAGCGCGAGCTGCGCGCGCTCGGCGCACCGGACGAGCCCCTGCATGGGCGCTCGATCGTCGAGATCGTGCCGCCCGCGGTCGCCAGCGGTCTGCTCACGACCCTCAACGCCGTGCTCGCGTCCGGCGAGCCGCGAGCGCTCGAGCAGGAGGTCGAGCACGCCGGCGCCAAGCGCCGCTTCGCGCTGCAGTTTCGCCCCGAGCGCGACCACAGCGGCGTCGTGCGCGGCGTCGTCTTCGTCGCGCGCGACGTGACCGCACAACGCCAGCGCGAGCTCCAGCTGCGCCTCTCCGAGCGCATGGTCTCGCTCGGACGGATCGCCGCGGGCGTCGCCCACGAGATCGCCAATCCCCTCTCTGCGGTCTACGGCAACCTCGAGCTCGTGCGCCACGCGGTCGACCGCCTGATCCTCGAGCGCCCCGCGATCGCCGGCGAGACGACCGCCGAGATCGACGAGATGCTGGCCGACGCGCGCGACGGCGCCGAGCGCATCCGCCAGATCATCGAGGAGATCGGCCAGCTCGTGCGCGCCGACACCGGCGCGGCCCACCGCGTCGATCTGCGCGAGGTCGTCGATCGCGTCGTGCGCGTGCTCGCCGGCCCGATCAGCATCAGGTCCCAGCTCGAGCTTCGCCTCGCGCCGGTGCCCGAGGTCGCCGGCAGCGCCACCCAGCTCGCGCAGGTCCTGACGAACCTCATCGAGAACGCGCTCCAGGCGATGCCGCCCGAGCGCCCCGCCTCTGCCAACCACATCGTGATCGAGCTCGCGCACGAGGGCGCCGAGATCGTGCTGCGCGTGCGCGATGACGGCGTCGGGATCTCTCCCGAAGCCCTCGCGCACGTCTTCGATCCCTTCTTCACCACGCGCGCCGTCAACGAGGGCATGGGCCTCGGCCTGACCATCGCGCACGGCATCGTGGTCGGACACCGCGGCACGCTGCGCATCGAGAGCGCGCCCGGTGTCGGCTCGACCGTGACGATGCGCCTGCCCGTGCCCAGCGATTGATCAGGACACTCGCCGCCGCCGCCAGCCGACGATCAGCAGCGCGAGCCCGAGCATGACCAGCGTCGAGCCACCGCCGCTCTGGCAGGTGACGCCGCCGCTGAGCTCGAACTTCGTCAGGTCGGGCGCTTCGCGCACGATGCTGAGGGTCGCCTCGTCGCACGCGTCCCACGGATCGCAGACCGTGTAGGTCAGCGTCTCGCCCCCGATCAGCGTCGCGACGGGGGAGTAGACGATCTTCTGGTCGGTCCCGATCGCGACCTCGCCCTGCGTCGCCGGCGACACGCTGACGATGCGCAGCCGGTCGCCGTCGGGATCTTCGTCGTTGCCGAGCACGTCGATGCGCTGCGGCGCGCTCGTCGTCACCTCGAAGACGTCGTCGCGCGCGATCGGCGCCTGATTGTCCGCCGGCAGCGTGACGGTGACGACGACCCGCGCCTGCGCGCAGAGCCCGCCGAGATCGCACACGACGTACTGGAAGTTGTCGACCCCGACCCAGTCCTCGGCCGGCGTGTAGACGACGGCGCCATCGACGACGCGCGCGCCGCCGACTGCCGGAAAGCTCACGGATTGGATCGTCAGCGTGTCGCCCTGCGGGTCGTTGTCGTTGGCGAGCACGTCGATCGTCACCGCGACGTTGGCCTGCGTCGCGGCCTCGTCGTCGCCCGCGCTCGGCCCGGTCGCCTGCCCGGTGACATCGATCTCGACGAGGGCCTCGTCGCAGAGGCCATCCGGATCACACGCTTCGTAGCTGAACGACAGGCGCCCGGAGAACCCGGCCGGCGCCGTCACCGACAGGCGCCCGTCGTCCTCGCGCGCCACCGCGCCGACGTCGGGCACGCCGAGCGCGGCGACGACCAGCAGGTCACCGTCGACGTCGCTGTCGTTGGCGAGCACGTCGAAGGCCCCTCCCGCCGTCGCCAGCATCGTGCCGCGGTCGTCGCGCGCCACCGGGCGATCGTTGACCGGCGTGACCTCGATCATCACGTCGGCGGTGGCGCACGCGCCGCCCTCGTCGCACGCGGTGTAGCTGAAGCCGTCGTCGCCGAAGAAGTCCGCGCGCGGCATGTAGGTGAAGCGGCCGTCGTCGAGCAGCGTGACGCTGCCCTGCGTCGGCCCGTCCGCCAGCTCGACGCTCAGCGGATCTCCGTCGGGGTCCGTGTCGTTGACGAGCACGTCGATCGTCACCGCCTCGTCCTCGGGCGTCGCGATCTCGTCGTCGACGACCTCGGGCGCCTGGTTGTCGTCGACGCGGCCGACGACGATGGTGACGGTAGCGACGTCGAAGCCGCCGCGACCGTCGCTCACGCGATAGTAGAGGACATCGGGCCCGACGAAGCCGCCGCGCGGCGCGTACGCGATCCCGCCGCCCGCCTCGTCGATCGTCGCGAGCCCGTGGTCGGGCTGCATGACGACGTCGATGACGATCGGGTCGCCGTCGGGATCGCCGTCGTTGGCGAGCACGTCGAGCAGGGTCGCGACCGGCTCGGCGTCGAGCGGCGTCATCGCGACCTCGAAGCTGTCGTCCTCGGCGAGCGGCGCAAGGTTGTCGCGCGGCAGCACGATCACCGTCACCGTCGATCGATCGACGCCGCCCCGGCCGTCGTCGATCTCGACCCAGAAGGCATCGTCACCGACGAAGCCCGGCGCCGGTACGTAGGTCACCGTGCCCTCGTCGGAGCGGCTCGCTTGCCCGAAGCTCGGCACACCCACGGCCGCCACGCCGAGCGGGTCGCCGTCGACGTCGAGGTCGTTTTCCCGCGGATCGAAGACCACCGCGGTGTCGGCCGTCGTGGTCACGAGGTCGTCGATCGCCACCGGCGCGTGGTTGTCGCCCTCGGTGACGGTGACCCAGACCATCGCCAGCGCGCAGCGATCACCGACGCACGCGGTGTAGCTGAAGGCGTCCTCGCCGACGAAGCCCGGCGCCGGCAGGTAGGTCACGGTGCCGTCCGGCGCGCCCGCGACGGTCCCGGAGCGCGCGCGGCCCCAGGCGCCCATCGTGAGATCTCCACCCGCGAGCGCGCGGTCGTTGGCGAGCACGTGAATCGTCGCCGCCGTCCCCGCGCGCGTCTCGATGAAGTCGTCGACCACCTCGATCAGTGGCTCGACCTCGCCTTCGCCGACCTGGATGGTCACGCGCGCCGTGTCGCACGCGCCGTGGTCGTCGCAGGCCCGGTAGCCGAATCCGGTCGTGCCGGTGAAGCCGACCGCCGGCGTGAACACGACGACGCCGTCGATGATCTCCACCCGTCCGACCAGGGCGTCATGCCCGTCGCCCGCCTCGGTGTCGAGCGCGTCGACGTGCAGCGCGTCGCCGTCGGGATCGCCATCGTTGGCGAGCACGTCGATCGTCACGACGACGTCGCCGACACTCACGACGAAGTCGTCCGCCGCCTGCGGTGCGTCGTTCACCGGGCGCACCGTCACCGCGACCGTCGCCCCGGCGCATGCGTCGAAGGCGTCGCAGACCTCGTAGTCGAAGGCATCGATCCCGACGAGCTCGGGTGCCGGCCGATAGATCACCGTCATGTCGGCGCGCAGCTCGACCGTCCCGTAGAACGGCGTGCCGAGCGCGTTGACGCGCAGGCCATGCCCTTCGGGATCGACGTCGTTGGCGAGCACCGCGACGAGGACCGCCGTATCCTCGTCGGTGGCGACCGCCTCGTCGCCGGCGCGCGGCGGCTGGTTGTCGCCGATCTCGATCGTCAGGCGGCCGATGGCGCTGGCGCCGCCCGGCACGCTCGCCTCGTAGCTCACCTCGACGCGCCCGCTGAAGCCGCTCTTCGGGATGAAGACGAAGGACCCGTCGGCCGCGAGCACCAGCTCACCCTGGCTGTCGGGGTCGGGCTGCGTGCCCGCGACGACCCGCGCTTCGAGGTCGATCGCTCCGCCCGGTCCGCGATCGTTGGCGAGCACGCCCTCGGCGGCGCTCACGACCAACGTGAGCCCGAAGCCGCCCTCGTAGCGGTCGTCGGCGGCGATGACGCCCTCCGGATCGACGCAGCGCCCCGCCGCCGGATCGCAGCTGCCCTCGGCGCAGTCAGCGTCGTCGTCGCACTCGACACAGCGTCCGTCCCCGCTCCCATCGCCGTCGTCCACGCACTCGGGTCGCGCGTCGTCGCAGCCGTCGTCGACGCCCACGTCGGTGCTGTCGACGCACACGACGCAGCGTCGGTTCGGCTCGTCGCAGACCTCCGAGTCGCAATCGGCGTCGTCCGTGCACTCCACGCACTCGGCGGCGCCGCCGTCGGCCGGCGCGACGTCGCACGCGGGCAGCTCCTCGGCGCAGCCGAGATCGGTCCCGCCGGTCGTCGTGTCCTCGCACGGGGCGCAGGTGTTCGTCGCCATGTCACAACGCTCACCCGGCGCGCAGTGCGCGTCGGCGAGGCACTCGACGCACTCACCGCGGCCGCCGCCGGCCTGCGGCAGACAGATCGGTTCTTCGCTGTGGCAGCCGAGATCGAGCGCGTCACCCGGCGCGGTGTCCTGACAGTCGACGCACAGGCGCGCGCCTTCGTCGCAGAGCGCGCTCGGGCAGTCGCTGTCGTGCGTGCACTCGACGCAGCGCGGGTCGCCGCCGCCGACCGGCGCGACGTCGCACGCCGGCTCCGGCGCGGCGCAGCCCTCGTCGACCACGCCCGATCCGAGGTCGACGCAGGTCTCGCACGCGCCGTCGTGACAGACACCGCCCGGGCAGTCGGCGTCGACGAGGCACTCGTGACAGGTGCGGCTCGGCTCGTCGCAGACACCGCTCGGGCAGTCGGCGTCGTTCTCGCACTCACCGCAGGTGTTGTCGGCGAGGCAGACACCGCCCGGGCAGTCGGCGTCGACGACGCACTCGACGCAGCGCCGATTGGGTTCGTCGCAGACGCCGCTCGGGCAGTCGGCGTCGTGCGTGCACTCGACGCAGCTCGGGTCGCCGCCGGACAGCGGCGCCTCGTCGCACGCCGGCGCTTCGTCCTCGCAGCCGAGATCGACGCCGCCAATGGTCGTGTCGCTGCAGTACTCGCAGCTCTTGTCGGCGTTGCAGAAGGCGCCCGCCGGGCAGTCGACGTCGTCGTCGCACTCGGCGCAGCGGTTGTCGCCGTCGTCGCCGATCACGCAGAAGGGCAGCTCCGCGCCGCACCCCGGGTCGACCCCGTCACCGGCGTCGATGCACGCGACGCAGTGGTTGACGGTGGCGTCGCAGATCGGAGGCCGGCAGCTGTCGTCCTGGGCGCACGGGTCGACGTTGATCGCGATCGGCATGACCAGGCAGGTCGAGATGCTCTCGAAGAGCGCGGCGCAGACCTCGACGTAGCAGGTGGTCTGGCCGTACACCGTCGCGGTGGCGATCACCTGCACGTCGCCGTCGACGTCGACCAGGCACTGGGCGACCTCGCCCTGCACGTCGAGCGTCGTCAGATCCTGGAACGGACCGTCGATGGTGGCGCCGACCTTCAGGCTGTCGACGAGCACGTCGACGTCGAGCATCAGCGCGGCGAGGAGCTCGCTCCGCGCGACCTCGCCGACCTCGCTCAGGTCGAGATCGAGGAGCGGGCGCTTGGGCAGGCAGTCGGCGTCCTGCTGGCACTCGACGCAGCTCCCGTCACAAGCCGGCGCGGTGGCGTCGCAGCCGCTGTCGATCCCGCCGGCGGGCGCGTCATCGCGGCAGGCGTCGGTGCAGGCGAAGGTGCCCTCGCCGTCGCTGTCGCAGCGCGGCTCGAGATCGCAGCTGCGATCGAGCACGCACAGGTCGACGGTGACGTCGATCGGCGCGACGAGGCACGTCTCGACGGTGTCGCCGAGCAGGCTCGCGCAGACCTGCACGTGGCAGACCGCGCGCCCCTCCGCGCCCGCGGCGGTGAGGAAGACGTCGCCGTCGGCGTCGACCGCGCACCCCGAGAGCGCGGCGTCGGCGTCGAGCAGCGCCTCGTCCGCGAACGGGCCGTCGGCGGTGGCGCCGACCTTGACCGACGAGGGCAGGAGCGTCGTGCCGAGGCGCAGCACCTCCATGATGCGCTCGAGCTCGAGCACGGTCGTGCGGTGGGGTCCGAGCGCGACGGTCAGGAGCTTGCCGCGGCAGTCGACGTCCTCCATGCACTCGACGCAGGTCGCGCCCTCGCTGGCCTCGTAGCAGACCGGCTCGTCGGTGCCGCAGCCGCGGTCGATGTAGCCGGGATCCCGGTTGTCGCGGCAGGCGACGCAGGTGTTGCTCTGCAGGTAGCACGTGGCGATCGGGTAGCAGTCGCCGCCGAGCAGGCAGCCGTCGACGAGCGTGTCGAGCTCGGCGACGAGGCAGGTGCCCAGGAGCGGCACGCACGCCTCGACGAAGCAGGTCGACGCGCCACTGGCCTCCGCCTCGGCGGTGAGGTCGACGCTGCCGTCGGCGGTCAGCGCGCAGGTGACGCCGTTTTGCAGGACCGCCTGATCCGAGAAGGGGCCGTTGACGTCGGCCGAGACCTGCACGGTCGAGAGCGGCACCCCGAGGTCGAGGCCGAGGAGCTCGGTCAGGAGCCCGACGGTGACGTGTGCGACCTCGCCGAGGCCGAGGCCGAAGGTGCCCGACGGGACGCCGCAGTCCAGGTCGTCGAGGCAGCCGACGCAGCGCGCGTCGGCGCCGCCGGTGCAGATCGGCTGCTCGGGGGCGCAGCCGGGATCGATGACGCCGGGCCCGCTCGCGAGGCAGGCCGTCGAGCGCACCTCGAGCGCGTGCGTGCCGCAGATCTCGAGCAGCGCCAGCGTGGTGGTGCAGACGCGCGCGTAGCAGGTGCCCGAGACGGCGGGCCCGTCGCCGGCGGCGAGCACGACGTCGTCGCCCTCGGCGCGGCAGGTGAGACGTCCGTCCCCGGAGAGGTCGGCGCTGTCACCGAACGGGCCGTTGGCCGAAGCCGAGACCTGCGCGTCGGTGCTGACACCGGGCAGGATGTCGAGCAGATCGAGCAGCTCCGCGACCGGCACCTCACGCTCGCTCCCGAAGAGGAGCTCGGCCTCGGCGCGAGCGTTCGCCGAGAACGCGCTCGGGGTCGCGGCCATGACGAAGATGAAAGAGCAGCGCATTAAGTTGGTCATATCCCCTCCGCATCAAGAACAGTTGCCCGCAGGCGGACCCGCGTCCGCAGGATGCAGAGCGCCGCTGCGCGCTGCCTCCTCCACAAGCTCTGACCTCGTAGGAGTGCTCTTGCTCAATGCCGCGGCACCTCGTCAACCGGCAGGTAATGATTTAGTAATATGGAGTTCTTGATATGATTCACATGGCGTCGCAAACCGAGCGCATGATTGGGACGTTTCGGGCGGTGCGCCGTGGCATTTCCGGTCGCGCGAGCCCGGTTCACGTGTAAGCGGGCCTCGCACGGCGTCCGACCCGAGCGAACGGCTGCTTCACAATCCGGGTCGCGTCTCCGCGGATCAGCGACGACGCGTCAGGACCGTGCGCAGCTCCGCGGTGTGCCGTCCTGCCGCCGAACGGAGCCAGAGGCCGTCCGGGTCGGGCAGCATCTCGGAGAGCGCGAGGGTCTCACCGCGCCCGAGCGCCCAGGCCGCGAGCTCGGTCGCGAGCGCCGAGCCCCAGTCGATCAGGATCGGCTTGGGCTCGCTCGGCATGTGCGCGAACATGAAGCGCGGCGCTCGGGTGAGGCCGGCGCGTGACGCGAGTAGCTCGCGCGCCCGGCCGGCGTCGACCTCCGCGCGGTCGCCAGGGTCGAGACGAAAGCGCCGGCGGTGAACGATCAACGCGCCGTAGCTCAGGCGTGGGATCGCCTCGAGCGGCCGCCAGTCCGAACCGGCCAGCCAGGCGCCGAGGTCGGGGCAGGCGAGGGGGAAGACCGGCGAGGCCTGATGGAGCCGCGCCGTGCGGGTCAGCGGTGCGACGCCGAGTTGCGCGCCTGCGTGGCTCGGGACGATGAAGCGCAATGTACCGTCATCATCGGCGTAGACCGCGAGCTCGGCCATGGTGGCGCGCCGCTCGGGCGGCTCCTTGGCGAGGCCGGAGAGCTCGAGGCCGACCGCGCCGAGATCCGGCCCGACCGAGATGAAGCTGTGGTCGTAGGACACCGGGAAGGCCGGACGATCCGGTGCGCACAACGCGTCCAGGCGCGCGCGCGTCGCCTCGACCAGTGTCGCCTCCGCCGCGAGCGACGGGAGCAGGCACGGCGTGAGGCACGGCAGGTGGTGGGCCTCGGCCAGCACGAAGCGCACCTCGTCGGCGACCTGCGCGATCATGAAGTCCGGGTTGGCGTAGGCGGTGCCGAGCGGCGCGAGCGCGCTCAGCGCCTGGGCGATCCGCGCCTCGAAGCGCGCGGGATCGAGCCGCACCTCCTCGACGCCGGGGTCGCGTGCGAGCGCCTCGTCGATCGCCTCGCGCAGCTCGGCGCGGATCGCGCGCGCCAGCGTGCGCGCCTCGCGCACCGCGGGCGTGGCCGCGAGCTCGAGCATGAGCGGCGCCTCCGCGATCGCGTCGAGCACCTCGCGCCAGGGCACCGGCGCCGTGCGCGAGCACGCGAAGGTGCGCTTGAACCAGGCCCGCATCACCACGCGCTCGGGCGCCTGCAGCAGCATGGCCAGCTCGAGGAAGGGCGCGGCCGCCCGCTCGAGCCCCTCGGCCCACCCGGCCGGCAGACCGATCACCGCGCCCGTACGATCGGCCTGCTCGTGCAGCGGGCTGCGCGAAGCGTAGAACTCGCCCTCGTGGCGCCGCGCGCTCTCGCCGAGGAGCGCGCTCACCGTCTCGTCGGTCGCTGCCAGCACCTCGCGCCGCGCGACGAGGTCGCCGGCGGTGCGCGCATGGCGCTCGCGCAGCGCTTCGACCTCCTCCAGATGTGCAACCCACCGATCGCGCGTCGCGCTCGCCGGCTCGGACAGGAGCCGCGCGCGCGCCTCGCCGATCGGATCGACGAGCCCGCTCGGCAGCGCCTCGCGATCGACCTCACGCGGCGCGTCGTCGTCACGCGCGAAGCCACGCCCGCCCGGCACCCAGCGCCGCCCCTCCTGATCGACACCCGGCGCCCGTCGTGGCGCCGGCACGTGCACGCCCTCGGCGCGCAGCGCGTCGATCGCCCTTGCGAGCAGGCGCTCGATCACCCACTGCGTCGCATAGACCCGCCGCCCCACTTCGATCGGCAGCGGCGCCTCCGGGTCGAGCGCGCGCGTGAAGTCGCCCGCGGCGACGGCGCCGAAGAAGCTCGTCGAGTCGTTCTTGGCGGTGAGCCGCTGCAGGAAGCGCCAGAGCACGCGCTCGCGTTTCTTGTCCTGGGCGTTGCGTCGTCCGCTCTCGGCGTGCGCGCGCCAGCCATCGAAGTTCTGATCGACCAGCGGCGCCGAGGTCAGGATGGCCTCGCGCGCGAGCTCGTCGCCCAGCGCCGTGAAGAGCGCCAGCCGCTCGCGCTCGACGCGCTCGGACCAGCCCGTCGTCGGCGCGGCCGCGTCCGCCACCGCGAGCAGCCGCTCGATCGGCACCCCGGTCGCGCGCAGGAGGAAGTACCGCTCGAAGCGCCACGCGCTCATGGCTCGCCGGCCTTGCCGCGCGGGCCCGCCTCGCCGCGTGCGCCCGAGCTCCCGTCCGCCTCGTCGCGCCGCTCGACCGTCTTCTTGAGCGCGTCGCGGAAGAGCTCCGAGCCGACGCGCTCGAGCACCCTCCAGCGCTCGAGCTCGAGCCGGCGCTCGACCTCGGCCGGCGTGAGCTCGAGGCTCGTCACGTGCCGGCCGCTCGACGAGAAGACGTGCACGCGATGGCGCGGCCCGAGCACGACGATGGTCGCCTTGCGCTCGTCGTAGAAGAAGCGCCCGTCGCCCGCCGCCAGCGCGTCGGCCACCGCCAGCGCCGTCGGCCGCTCACGCGAGCGGTGCCGCTCCTCGGCGTGGCGCGTGCGATAGTCGCGGCTCTTGAGCACGCGCAGGACGTCACCGCGCAGCCGCGTCAGGATCGCCGTCACGTGCGGCGCGAGCTCGAGTCGCTCGCCCTGCTTGTGCGCCAGCGCCGCCCTTCGCCCGAGCGCGTCGACCCGCCCGCGCGTCGCGCGCAGCACCTTCCTGAAGGCCTCGGCGGCGCTGGCTTCGCCCTGCTCGGCCGCGGCATGCGCGATCGCCTCGACCTCGATCCCCACCACGTTCAGGCGCAGGCGATGCCTGAGCCCGGGCTGCGAGGTCTCGACGATCTGCAGCGAGAGCGCCAGGCGCTCGGCGCGTGAGCGTGGATCGAGATCGGCCGGCACCAGCCCGACGACCACCTGACCGAGCATGCGATAGACCAGGCTGCCCCGTCCGAACCCGGGCAGGAGCCCCTCGTCGAGCTCACCCGGCCCCTGAACGAGCGCAAGCACCTCGGGCGAATCACCATAGAGGCGATCGACCCGCGGCTCCTTCCTGGCCAGACACAGGTTCGGAAACGAGACCCACTCCGGCTTGCCCGTCGCCGCGTAGCCCGCGAAGACGAAGGTCGGGTGCGGCGGTCGCGAGTAGGGTGAGTCGGGTGAGCCCGTGAAGAAGCAGTAGACGTGGCCCTCGCGAAAGGCGGTCGCGCCCGCCGCCGCGCTCGCGATGTGCTCGTGCAGCGCGGAGACCAGCGCCTCGGCCCGCGCCTCGAGCTCGCCCGCGCCCCCGAGGGGCACGTTCAGCGGCACCCTCACCTCGGCGGCCGCGCCGCGAGTCACCACCACGCCGAGATCGCGCGCCACCTTGGCGACCAGCCGATCGATCTCGCCGAGCGCCCGCCGCGCGAGCCCCTCGGGGGTCTGCGCCTCGCCGCTCGCCGCTTCCTCCCTCGCGCCGTCGCTCGCCCGACGCCGTCGCCGCCGCTTCTTCTTCGTCGGCTTCGGCTCCTGCGCGCTCTCGTTGGTCGGTTCGTCCACGACGCGACACGGTAACCGCCCCACCCGCGCTTGAACAGTCCCTTGCCCGTCCCGTTCGCGGTACCGCGCTTGCCCGCCCCGCCCCCCTTCCGCATACTCGACGCATGGTCGCCACCCTCTTCGAGACGTCCTATCGCGCCCAGAAGACCGCGCACGCCGTCGTCGCCGGCGCCTTCATGGGGATCTTCCACCGCCTGGTCGAGCCCGGGCCGATCCCTTCGGCCGCCGCGCGCGAGGCCCTGCAGCGCCGCTTCAAGGCCCTCATCGAGGCCGACCTCGACAACGTCAAGCGCGGCGCCTATCCCGAGCGCCTGCTCCTGCGCATCGGGCTGCGCGACACACTGCGCGCCCTGCCCGAGGGCGTCTTCGAGCTGCCACGCGTCATCCTGCGCGCGCGTCGCGGCCACTACGACGACCTGCCGCGCCTGCCCCACCCGGAGCGCTACCCGCGCTACTACCGCCGCACCTTCCACTGGCAGTCGGACGGCTGGTTCAGCAAGCGCTCGGCCAAGATGTACGACCCCGGCGTCGACCTCCTCTTCGGCGGCACCGCCGACGTCATGCGCCGCATGATCCTGCCGGAGCTCGCTCAGCACCTCCGCCCGCTCGCCGCGACCTCGCCACGTCACCTCGACGTCGCCTGCGGCACCGGCCGCTTCCTCGGCCAGCTCCACCAGACCATCCCGGCCGCGCGCCTCTACGGGCTCGACCTCTCGCAGGCCTACCTCGACCATGCGCGCGCGCGCCTGCCGCACATCGCCGATCTGGTGCTCGTGCCCGACAACGCCGAGGCGATGCCGTTCGCCGACCAGTTCTTCGACTCGCTCAGCGCGATCTTCCTCTTCCACGAGCTGCCCAAGGACGCCCGCCGCAACGTGCTCCGCGAGGCCTTCCGCGTGCTCAAGCCGGGCGGCCTCCTCGCCATCTGCGACTCGGCCCAGCTCGACGACGCGCCGGAGCTCGCCTTCTTCCTCCAGAACTTCCACCGCCTCTACCACGAGCCCTACTTCAAGGGTTACCTGCAGGACCCGCTGCCCGCCATCGCGCGCGAGTGCGGCTTCGAGATCCTGGCCGACCGCGACCACTTCGTCTCGCGCGCCGTCATCGCGCGCCGCCCGCTCGAGCCCGACACGCAGGGTGCGCGATGAACGTCGAGGTCCTCGTCGTCGGCGCCGGCCCGGCCGGCCTCGCCGTGTCCGCCTGCTTGAAGCGCGTCGGCCAGCCGCACCGCCTCGTCGACAAGGCCGAGGTCATCGCCTCGTCGTGGCGAAACCACTACGAGCGCCTGCACCTGCACACCGCCAAGGACTGGTCGGCGCTGCCCGGGCTGCCCTTCCCCGACGACTACCCGCTCTACCCGTCGCGCGCGCAGGTGGTCGCCTACCTCGATCGCTACGCCGCCCGGATGGAGCTCGAGCCGCACCTCGGCGTCGAGGTCACGCGCGCCACGCACGACGGCTCACGCTGGACGATCGACACCCGCGCGCACGGCACCTACGACGCGCGCGCGCTCATCGTCGCCAGCGGCTACTGCGCCCTCGCGTCGCGCGCCTCCTGGCCCGGGCTCGAGACCTTCCCCGGCCCGGTCGTGCACGCGTCCGAGTACAAGAACGGCCGCGCCTTCAAGGGTCAGCGCGTGCTCGTCGTCGGCTCCGGCAACTCCGGCGCCGAGATCGCCATCGACCTCTGGGAGCACGGCGCCGAGGTCGCGATGGTCTTCCGCGGGCCGGTGCACGTCGTGCCTCGCGATGCCTTCGGCATCCCCGCCCAGCGCATGACCTTGTTGATGTCGCGCCTGCCGACCCGGGTCGCCGATCGCCTGTCGCTGCCCATGCGTGACCTCACCATCGGCGACCTCTCGCGCTTCGGCATCCACCGCCCGCCGGTCGGCCCGCTCGAGCTGCTCGAGAAGACCGGGCGCGTTCCCCTCGTCGACATCGGCACCGTCGCGCTCGTCAAGCAGGGTGCCATCACCGTCTACCCGAACATCGCCTCGATCGACGCCGAGCGCGTGCGCTTCGTCGACGAGCGCGCCGCCCCCTTCGACGCGATCGTGCTCGCCACCGGCTACCGCGCCGCGCTCGAGCGCTGGCTCGTCGGCGCCGAGCGCGTGCTCGATCACCGCGGGCTGCCGCGCGTGCACGGCGCCGAGAGCGCCATCCCGGGCCTCTACTTCTGCGGCTTCCGCAACCCGACCACCGGCGCCCTGCGCGAGATCGCGCTCGAAGCCGATCGCATCGGCGAGGCGTTCGCCCGACCGCGCGCCCGCCGCCTCGGGGCCGCGCTGGCACACGCTCGGGGTCCGTCCTCGAGAGTCTGACTCGGTGATTGTAGCCTAATCGAGTTCGCGAGCGAAACGCGCGCGGGCGACGAGCAAGCGCCGGGAGGGAGGAGGCGACCTCAAGGTCCCGGGCGCTGCGCCCCCGCGCCCCGCGCTGAGCGAGCGAAGCAACGACGCCCCCGCGGGTCGTAGCGGCGAACTCACTTCAGCCCGAACTTCTCCATGCGATAGCGCAGCGCGTAGCGCGTGATCCCCAGGAGCTTCGCCGCGCGCGTCTGGTTCTGCTTGACCCGATCGAGCGCCTGCACGAGCAGGCTCTTCTCGACCTCGTCGAGCACCACCCCGCCCTCGGGCAGGATGAACGGCGCCGCCGGGCTCGTCGCCTCGCTCCGCCCGGCGAAGCGCACCTCGGCGGGCAGGTGCGCCAGCTCGATCTGCGGCTCGTCGCGGTAGAGCGTCACCACGCGCTCGAGCACGTTCTTGAGCTCGCGCACGTTGCCCGGCCACGAGTAACGCGTCAGCGCCTCCAGGGCCGCCGGCGAGATCCCCTCGAGCCGCCCGGCGATCCGCCGCCGGAAGTGATCGAGGAAGTGCACCGCCAGGAGCGCCACGTCCCCCGCGCGCTGCCTGAGCGGCGGCAGCGTGATCGGGATCACCGCCAGCCGATAGTAGAGGTCCTGCCGGAAGCGCCCCTTCTCGACCTCGCTCGCCAGGTCGCGGTTGGTCGCCGCGACGATCCCCGCCTCCAGCGGCAGGTCGACGACGCCGCCCACGCGCTTGAAGCGCCGGTTCTCGATCGCGCGCAGGAACTTCGCCTGCGTGCTGAGCGACATCTCGCCGATCTCGTCGAGGAAGATCGTGCCGCGGTGCGCCACCTCGAAGAGCCCGCGCTTGAGCGTGCGCGCGTCGGTGAAGGCGCCGCGCTCGTGACCGAAGAGCTCCGACTCGATCAGCGTCTCGGTGAGCGACGCGCAGTCGATCTCGACGAAGGGCTCGTCCTTCCTGGGACCGTTGGCGTGGATCGCCTGCGCCACCAACTCCTTGCCCGAGCCCGACTCACCGTGCACCAGCACCGTCGGCGTCTCGATGCCCTCGAGCTTGCGCATCGTCTCGAAGACCGCCTGCATCGCCGGCGACTCTCCGATGATCGTGCCGTAGCTCGCGCGCTGCTTCTCGCGCAGATAGCGCACCTCGGTGGCCAGGCGATCGGTGTCGATCACCTGCTCGAGCTTGAGACTCACCTCGCGCAGATCGAACGGCTTGGTCAGGTACGCCACCGCGCCGAGCCGCGTCGCCTCGATCGCCGAGTCGACCGCGCCATGGGCGGTGATGACGATCACCGGCGTCTGGATCCCGCTCTCGCGCATCTTGCGCAGCGCGCTCATGCCATCGAGCACCGGCATCTTGAGGTCGAGCAGGATCGCGTCCGGGACCTGCTGCGTCGCCATGTCGACGCACTCCTGCCCGTTCTTCGCGGTCATGACGTTGTAGCCTTCACCGCGCAGGTGCTCGCTCACCGACCAGCGGATGAGCTCCTCGTCGTCGCATACCAGCACCGACGCGCGCATCCCGCCCTTGGTGGCGAGGCTTCGCGTCGGGGCGTCATCCATCGTCAACTGATTCATCGCTTCGCCTCGTGCGGGGACTTGACGACCAGGACCGGACACTCGGCCAGGCGCAGCACCCGCTCGGCCACCGATCCCAGGAAGAAGCGCTCGAGCCCGCGGCGCCCGTGGCTGCCGATGACGATCATGTCGACGCCTTCGCGGCGCCCGAGCTCGGCGATCGTGTCGGCGGGCTGCCCGAGCTGCACGTGCACGCCGACTCGCACGTTCGGGTAGCTGGCGGTGAGCTGGCGCGCGATCACGCCGAGGCGCTCGCGGCTCTCGTTCTCGACCGCGCGATCGACGTCCTGGAAGCCGCTGGCGCCGCCGAGCTCGAAGCCGAACCCGGTCGCGAGCGGCGCGTGCACGTGCACCATCAGGAGCTCGCCGCCGCCCATGCTCGCGAGGTCCTGCGCCGCGCGCGCCAGGGCCAGCTCGGCTTGCTCCGAGAAGTCATAGGCCACCAACCACGTGCGCTTCATGCGAGCCTCCTCCGGCATCCCCAAGCGCCACGGCATCTTTCGTGCCACGCCCCGCGCGGGCCAATCGCGTCGCGTCCCCGCGCCGCGCCGTGGGGAATCGCACACCCGGCGCGTGCACGATCCCCCGCGCCCCCGGCGCCGACGCTCGGGCCTGCGCACAACGCGCTCGCCAGCCGTCGCCCAAACGGTCATAAGGGCGCGATGAGCTCGCCTCGCCCCGCCGCGCCCCGCGTGCGCGCCACCCTGCTCGACCTCTGGAGCCAGAGCCGCGGCGACTGGCGCTTCGTCACCGAGCGCCTCTCACAGGCCTTCCGCCACGCGCGCCACCTCCACTCCGCCGAGCGGCGCCTCGTCGCCGAGACCCTCTACGGCATGGTGCGCGCCGCCCGCACGATCGATCACTGCCTGTCGGCCGCGGGCGTGGCGGTCCCGGACGCCGGCCCCGCGCGCGAGATGCCGCCCGCCCGCGCGCACCTCGACCTCATCGCCTATCGCATCCTCTACGAGGGGCTCGGTATCGACGACGCCCGCGCCGAGCGCCCCGACGTCGACTGGCCCGCCGTCTGGCGCGCCTTCACGAGCATCGATCGCATCGCCGACCCCACGCTGCGCTTCGCGCTCCGCCACTCGCTGCCCGACTGGCTCGCCCGCCGCCTCCTCGACGAGCTCGGCCCCGCCGAGGCGACCGCCTACGCCGAGGCGCTGTCCGCCCGCGCCCCGCTCACCCTGCGCGCCAATCGCCTGAAGACCACCCGCGAGGCGCTCCTCGCCGAGCTCGCCGCGCTCGCCCTCGAGCCGACCCCGACCCGCTTCTCCCCCGACGGCGTCACCCTCGGCGCGCGCGTCAACGTCTTCGGTCTCGACGCCTTCAAGGCCGGCCGCTTCGAGGTCCAGGACGAAGCCTCCCAACTCGTCGCCGAGCTCGTCGCGCCCCCGGTGCACGGTCTGGTCATCGACGCCTGCGCCGGCGCCGGCGGCAAGACCCTCGCCCTCGGCGCCGCGATGAGGAACAAGGGCCGCCTCGTCGCCATGGACATGGCCGCCCACAAGCTCCAGGAGCTCGCGCGCCGCGCCCGCCGCGCCGGCCTCTCCAACCACCGCACCCTCGCGGTGCCCGCCGACGGCCCGCTGCCCGAGGCCGCGCTCGCCTTCTCCGGCAAGGCCGACCGGGTGCTCGTCGACGCCCCGTGCAGCGGGGTCGGTTCGATGCGTCGCAACCCCGAGGCGCGCTGGCGCATGAGCCCGGACTACGTCGCCGCCCTGCCCGAGCTACAACTCCGCCTCGCGCTGCGCGCGCTGCCGCTGGTCAAGCCCGGCGGTCGCCTCGTCTACGCGACCTGCACCACGCTCGCCGCCGAGAACGAGGAGGTCGTCGCGCGCATCCTCGCCGCCGAGCCGCGCCTGTCACGCATCCCGGTCAAGGAGATCCTTGGCAAGGAACGCGCCGACGGCATCACCACGCCCGATGGGATGTCGCTCTCGACCTACCCGCACCGCCACGGCATGGACGGCTTCTACGCGACCGCGCTCCGCCTCGCCCCGCCGTAGAGGCGGCCCTCGTGGCCGCCCGCCGGCCGTGCATCCCGCCTCGCGGCCCTTCCCCTCAGAAAGACGGCGGTCCCGCCTTGGGCAGGCGCACCGCGAAGCGCGTGCGACCCGGCTCGGAGCTCACCTCCACCGAGCCGCCATGGCTCTCGATCGAGGTCTTCACGATCGGGAGCCCGAGCCCGGTGCCCTTGATCTTGGTCGTCACGAACGGCTCGAAGAGCGTCTCGGCGATCTCCGGCGGCAGCCCCGGCCCGTCGTCGATCACGCTGACGAGCACGTCGGTCTCGCGCTCCTCGATCGCGACCGTCACCCGGCCGGAAGGCCCGCTCCCCTTGCCGCCGGGGAGCACGGACTCGATCGCCTGCATCGCGTTGACGATGAGGTTGAGGAAGGCGCGCCCCAGCACCTCCGGATCGGCCCGGAGCGCGACGTCCTCGCCGACCACCACGAACTCGATGCTGCGGTGCTTGGGCTGGCTCCGAGCCAGGAGCGCCGCCCGCTCGACGATCCCGCGCGCCGAGCACTCGCGCAGCCTCGGCGGTCGCGGGCGCGCGAAGTCGAGCAGCCCCGAGACCACCTCGTCGAGCCCGCTCACGCGCGCGACCACATCGCGCAGCACCGCGCTCTCCTTGCTGTCCCTGGGCATGCGCTGGAGGATCACCTGGATCGCCGCCGAGATCCCGGCCAGGGGGTTTCGCACCTCGTGCGCGATCACCGCCGCCATCTGCCCGAGCTGCGCCATCGTGCCCTGCGAGCGCAGCTGCGCCTCGACCCGCTTCTTGTCGGTGATGTCGTTGCGGATCGACAGATACTGCACGGGCTTTCCGTGATCATCGAGGAGCGGCACGATCGTCGTGTCCACCCAGTAGACCGCTCCGTCCTTCCTGCGGTTGCGGATCTCGCCCCGCCACACCTCGCCGCGCGCGATGGTACGCCACAGCTCGCGGATGAAGGTCTTGGGGTGGTAGCCGGAGTTGATGATGCGGTGATCCTGGCCGATCAGCTCCTCGCGGCTGTAGCCGGAGATCTGGCAGAACTTGTCGTTGGCGTAGGTGATGCGCCCCTTGACGTCGGTGATGGCGACGATGCTCGCCTGGTCGAGCGCGTACTTGAGCTGGTCCAGCAGCGACTGCGTGCGCTCGAGCGCCTCTTGCGTGCCCTCCGAGCCGGGCGAGGACTTCTTCATTTGAGGAAGAGATAGAGCCCGAAGCCGAGCTCGTAGCGCCCCCACTTGAGATACGCATCCCGCCACTTACGGCTGCGCTCGCGCACCGCGCCGGCGTGGGGGTCGCCGGGGTTGCCGCGCAGCCAGCGCTCGGCGGCGAGCGTGCTCAGGCCCTCGTAGTGATCGATCTCGTCGCGCGTCGCCGTCGTCGCATACATCGGTGTGAAGTCCTCCTTCACCCCGAGCGCGACGACCTGGTCGTGCGTGCAGTAGGCGTCCTCGCCGCAACCCAGGAAGTCGATGTAGTCCGGGTTGGGCTCGTCGTCGGTCCAGTGCCATTCACCGAGCAGGAGCTGTCCTCCGGTCCGCACCATCGCCCACGAGCGCGCGAAGGTCTCGCGCAGATCACCATAGGGGCGGTTGTTGATGCAAACGATCAGATCATACGACTCGTTTTCGACCTCGAACTCGTAGGCCTCGGCCTCGACGAGGCGCACCTCCCGATCCGGCACGCGGCTGGCGACTTCACCGCGCAACGACGCCTGGTAGAGTGGCGACGGTTCGATGGCGTCGCCGGTCGCCTGGTAGCGCTCCAGGATGCGCAGGAAGAGCTCGCCCTTGCCGGCCGCCAGGTCGAGCACACGCGCCCCGGGCTTGAGCGCGAGCAGGTCGACCACGACGTCCAGCTTGTTCCGCGAGAGCGGGCACAGGACGTCGTGCTCGGCGTGCGTGATGCTGTCGTATTTGTAGACGTACATGGTCCGTGGTCACCGCGGCTCCGGCGACCTTCGCACGAGGTCACCGGGCTGTCGACAGCGCCCGATTCACCTGGCGATCTCCGCGTATGCTCGTGGAACGCGCTTCCAAGTGACCGCGCTTTCCGCTATGGGCGGAGCGCATGACCCTCGTGCTCCTGCGCAACGGTCGCATCGTCGGCGCGCGTGATCCCGGGATCGACCCCGCGACGCCACACGACCTCCTCGTCGCCGGCGAGCGCGTCGTCGCCATCGCGCGCGCGCTGGACCTCGTCGGCGCCCCGGTGCACGAGGTCGACCTCGCCGGCCGCCAGGTGATCCCGGGCTTCGTCGACGCGCACGTGCACCTGACCGGCGGCGGCGGCGAGGCCGGCTTCGCCACGCGCGTGCCGCGGGTCGAGCCGACGACGCTCGCAAGAAGCGGCGTGACCACCGCGGTCGGCGTGCTCGGCACCGACGGCGTCACGCGCACCATGCGCGACCTCGTCGCGACCACGCTCGCGCTGCGCGAGGCGGGCCTCTCCGCCTGGTGCTACACCGGCAGCTACGGCGTGCCGGTCGTCACGCTCACCGGCTCGATCAAGGACGACATCGTCTTCGTCGACCCGATCCTCGGCGTCGGCGAGCTGGCGCTCTCGGACCACCGCTCCTCGCAGCCGACCTTCGACGAGCTCGTGCGCATCGCCTCCGACGCCTACGTCGCCGGCCTGACCGCCAACAAGGCCGGGGTCCTGCACCTGCACCTCGGCGACGGCGCGCGCGGCCTCGAGCTCGTGCGCCGCGCGCTCGCCACGACCGAGCTGCCGGCGCGCGTCTTCCACCCGACCCACCTCAACCGGAACCGCCGCCTCTTCGCCGAGGCCAAGGCCCTGGCCGCCGAGTCCCCGCCCGAGCGCCGCCCCGCCTTCGACCTCACCGCCTTCCCCGACGACGGCGATCCCGAGGTCGTGAGCGCCGCCGCCGCCGCGCTCGACTGGATCGGCGCCGGGCTCCCGGCGACGCACCTGACGGTCTCTTCGGACGGCGGCGGCTGCTTGCCGACCTTCGATCACGACGGCCGCATGGTGGCGATGGACGTCGGCACGCCGGCGACCCTCTTCGACACGCTGCGCACGCTGGTACGTGCGGGCATACCGCTCGGCGCCGCGCTGCCCCTCTTCTGCGCCAACCCGGCGCGCGTGCTCGGGCTCGATCGCCCCGAGCGCGGAGGCAAGGGCGCGATCGCGCTCGGCGCGCACGCGGATCTGATCGTGGTCGACGAGGCGCTCGCC
Organism: Deltaproteobacteria bacterium; assembly: GCA_011526585.1. Taxonomy (GTDB): domain Bacteria; phylum Myxococcota_A; class UBA9042; order PHBI01; family PHBI01; genus WYBB01. Next base: position 14,922 of record WYBB01000054.1, on the reverse strand, counting down.
CCGTGGGCGGTGATGGCCAGGGGACGTTGGATCGTGCGGGAGGACGAGGCGCGATGAGCCCATCGAAGGTGGCGGAGGAAGCGGACCGCGGCTGGATCGTTCCGGTCGGCGGCGCCGAGGAGAAGATCCAGGACCGCCGAATACTCAAGAAGTTCGTCGAGCTGGCCGGCGACGATCTCGCGCGCATCGCCGTGATCCCGACCGCCTCCGAGCTTCACGACACCGGCCCGCGCTACGTGCAGCTCTTCCGCGAGCTCGGCGCCGCCGCCGCCGTCGCGCTGCCCTTCTTCGAGCGCGGCGACTGCGAGCGCGTCGACCTGCTCGACCAGCTCGAGCGCGCCTCCGGCGTCTTCTTCTCCGGCGGCAACCAGCTGCGCATCGCCACCGTGCTCGGCGGCACCTCGGTCGCGCGCATCGTGCGCCGCCTCAACGCGCACGGCGTCGTCGTCGGCGGGACCTCGGCGGGCGCCGCCATCCTGCCCGAGCACATGATCGCCTACGGCAGCTCCGGCCCGACGCCGACCGCCGGCATGGTGCAGCTGACGCCCGGCCTGGGCCTGACGAACCGCGTGGTCGTCGACCAGCACTTCCGCCAGCGCGATCGCCTCGGCCGCCTCCTGACCGCGCTCGCCTACAACCCCTTCGCCATCGGCCTCGGTCTGGACGAGGACACCGGCGCCTTCATCGACCCGGAAAACGTCCTGCACGTCATCGGCTCGGGCGCGGTCACCGTGGTCGACGTCTCGCGCCTGGGCCACTCGTCGATCGCCGAGGCCGACCCCGGCCAGCCGATCTGCATGACCAAGATCAGGCTGCACATCCTGCCGCACGGCGCGCGCTTCGACCTGCACCACCGCGAGGCTCACCCGCCAGGCGCAGATCCCGATTGAAGCATTCGAAATCATTAGTATATCTCGTCCCGCCCGCGCGCCTCGCCACCGACGGCGGGAACTTTCCCACGCCCGCGGTGTCGGGGGCGGGTGAAGCGGCCGCGGCCTCGTTCGAGGCTTGACGGTCGTCGCTCCCCGAATATACTCCGGCCTCCCGCGGCCGCGGGCGCCCCAGGGCCCCGGGCCGGTGGCGGCGCGCCGGAGCACCGAGCTCCCCCTTTGCGATTAGAGGTCTCGAGATGAGAACCGGACATGTCCTGACGATCCTCGGCGTCGTCACCTATCTGGTCGGCGCGCTCGCGCTCCCGTGGCAGCACTTCGTGCTCGCCGACGTCGAGGCGATGAGCTTCGACGTGTCGATGCTCGGCCAGGTCGCGATCGGCCTCGCGGTCATCATGGCCGGCGCCAGCGCCTTCGGCCTCCTGAGCGGCCAGCGCGCCCTCACCGCGCGCATCAACCTCGGCCTCTCGGTGCTGATGATGGTCTGGCTCGTCTACGCCAAGGCGAACAACACCTTCGGCTTCGAGCTCATGGCCTACGAAGAGGTCGGCATGCAGCTCGGCTACCTGCTCGCCATCTGGGGCGCTGTGCTCGCGCTGGCCGGGGCCCTGCTGGTGCTCGCGACGCTGCCCACCTGGGACGAGTCGTCCTCGTCGCTGCGCGTGATGACCCTGCACAAGGGCAAGATCGTCGGCGACTCGATCGTCTACCACCCGCAGATCCTCTCGGTCGCCGAGGCGCACGGCAACGCGGTGCCCGACGCGGCGATCCGCCAGACGCTGCCCCACTTCCGCGTCACGCCCGAGGGCGACTGCAGCGTCGGTTTCGCGCCGACCTCGGCCGGCAAGCCGGGCAAGGTCACGATCGACCACCAGCCGAAGACCGTCTCCGAGATCGCGGCCAAGGGCTTCAAGCGCAAGGGCCTCGCCTTCCACCCGTTCGACTTCGGCGCCTCCGGCACGGTCGACCTCGGCGACACCCAGGTCCTCTTCCACTTCGTCGGCCCGGTGGCCGGCCACTCGGCCGCGCCGCTCCTCGACCGCACCGAGATCGCGGCGTTCTCGCTGGCGTCGGCGGTCGCGCTGGCCGCGATCTCGCTCTACCCGATCCTCACCTGGAAGGAGGAGGCCAAGCCCCCGGTCTGGTGCAGCGCCGATGACAACAAGTGCGCCGGCGTCGTCGCCAAGGCCCAGGAAGACGAGAAGATCGAGATGGCCGACCTCCCCGAGCCCGAGGCGGAGGAGCCGATCGAGGAGGAGGTCTCCAAGAAGGCCGGCGGCGAAGAGGGCATGTTCGGCGATCCCAACATGGACCCGAAGGTCGAGTCCAAGGTCCCGCTGATGGACGGCAAGATGGTCGAGCGCATCGACCCGCGCCAGGTCGGCCTGAACAAGCTCCTCACCGAGGACCTCGGCGCGATGGATGCCGTGGCCGAGGTGCTCAAGGGCGACATGGGCGCGATGTCGAGCAAGCTCGCGGTCGCCATGGGCGGCGAGGGCAACGAGTTCGTGCTCGGTCACGGCTCGGGCGGCATGGGCTTCACCGGCGACGGTGACGGCGGCGGCGGCGATGGCGCCGGCCGCATCATGGGCATGGGCGACATCGACACCGGCGGCGGCAAGGGCGTCAAGGCCGGCATCGGCGACAAGGGCAAGAAGCGCGTCGGCAACGTGACGCTCGCCGGCTCGACCGCGCAGGGCTTCTGCAAGAAGAGCAACATCGAGAGCGTGGTGAAGCGCCGCGCCGGCGCGATCCGCGCGTGCTACGAGCAGCGCCTGCAGGTCAAGAAGGACCTCAAGGGCAAGATCTCCGTGCGCTGGACGATCGACGTCGAGGGCAAGGTCACCGGGGCGTCGGCGACCGGCGACTCGATGGGCGACTCGGAGACGACCAACTGCCTCCTGCGCACGCTCCGCCGCATGCGGTTCGAAAAGCCGGAGGGCGGCATCTGCGTGGTGCAGTGGCCGTTCGTGTTCTCGCCGGGATGATGCGGGATCACGGACAGCGGCGCGCGCTCGCATCGGGGTCCCGGGCGCTTCGGGACTTCGACAACATCCGCCTTGACAGCATGTCCCCACTCACTAGAATCCCGCAGCCGCCCTGCTCAGGGGCTGCAGTCGGCCGCCGGCGCGGCCCTGCGGCACCGAACGTCCGCCGTGACGTTGCTCAGCGCGGCTGTTGAAAGATCGAAGGCCACCGCCGATGTCAGGAACCGACCCCAAAGACCCGAACGCTCCCGCCGATCCCAGCGCCGCCGTCGCGGCGGCGGAGGCGGCGCTGGCGCAGGCCAAGGCGGCGGCTGCCGCGGCGGCCGCGGCTCGGGCGCGCGCCGATGAGATGGCGCGTTCGGGCGGACCGCCGCCGGTCCCGGGCCAGCCCTCGGGCGGTGGGGCCGGGGGAGGCAACCCGCCGCCGCCGGTCGATCCGATGCAGGCCTTCGCAGCCAACGGCGGGGAGGAGCGGCCGCTCATCGGCAAGCAGGGGCGCTTCCGCATGAGCCGCGTGGCGATCGCCACCGCGATCGGCGTCTTCCTCATCACGGCGGGCGGCTTCTTGTGGCTGGTGACCGACTCGGAGGCCAAGGCGCGTCTCGATGCGGCCTTCGACGGTAACTCGTGCGGCGAGCTCGGCACCCAGTCGTGCCTGACCCTGCTGGTCACCGCCGACAAGCGCGAGAAGGAGCGTCTGTGGCGCGAGAACATCCTGCGGCAGAAGCCGATCTTCGGCTCGCTCTCGATGTCGTACGAGCCCAATGACGCCACGGTCGAGATCTACCAGATCCGCTTCCGCATCTCACCCGAGGAGTGGAAGACCGGGCAGAAGGATCTGCTCGGCACCAAGGTCTGCGACAAGGGCGCGGACGGCAAGGAGAACTGCGAGGTCCCCTACCGCGCCTTCGAGGGCATCAGCAACGGCCAGTGCGTCGAGGGACAGGTCGCGACGGAGATGCCGCCGATCACCGGCAAGCCGCTGGTCGCGCTCGAGAACACCTTCGTGCCGCTCTTCGAGGCCAAGGTCGACTGCCAGACCGGCGAGCTGACCGAGGCCTTCAACTACGAGTACCGCGTCGTGGTCCAGCACAAGGACTTCGATCCCAAGAGCATCTACGTCAGCCGCAGCGCGTGGACGCCGGGTCTGGGTTCCCACACGCTGGAGTTCCCGCCGTTGGCGCTCATCCCGAAGCCGGAGACGATGCTCGACGAGCTGGTGAAGTTCCGCTCGGAGCTCTTCTGCTACATGAAGAAGAAGAGCCTCGAGCCCGACAAGGTCCCGGCCTCGGTCGTCGACGCGCTGCGTCAGCAGAACGGGTTCGTGACGATCGAGCTGTACGACCGGACCGAGGCGCTCCTGAGCACACCCGAGCACAAGCCCTGGTGGGAGGAGCGTTGGAAGGAGATCGAGGCGCAGAAGTGCGAGGAGTGACTCGCGCGTCGTCGACGGATGAGTAAGGTGCGCGAGCCCTGGGGTGGGGCGTAAGACGCGAGACTATCTGGTAAATCAGAAGAGCAAGGGACGGGACCGAACATGGACATGGGCAGCGCATACCTCTTCCTCGCTGAGGCAGCCGGGGGACACGGACACGAGACCGACATCATCAGCCTCATCGGCCGCGCGAGCCTCGTGGCGAAGTTGGTGCTCCTCATCCTGGTCATCATGACGGTGGTCGCCCTCGCGCTCATCATCTCGAAGTACCTGCAGTTCCGGCGGGCGATGGACCAGAACCGCCAGTTCCTCAACGTCTTCTGGAACGAGAAGAGCGTCGAGGAGGCCTTCTCGAAGTCCGAGCGCTTCGTGAAGTCGCCGATCGCGGCGGTCTTCAAGTCGGGCGCGCGCGAGATCAAGAAGCTCGCCAACGCCAAGGGCGAGAGCGGCTGGAGCGTCGACGAGCACGGCCTCGCCAACGTCGCGCGCTCGCTGGCGCGGACCTCCAACACCGAGGTCGCCTCGCTCGAGAAGTACCTCGGCGCGCTGGCGATCATGGCCTCGGCGGGCCCGTTCATCGGCCTCTTCGGCACGGTGTGGGGCATCATGGTGTCCTTCCAGGACATCGCCTCGCAGGGACAGGCCACGCTGGCCACGGTCGCCCCGGGTATCGCCGAGGCGCTGGTCGCGACGGCCGCCGGCCTCTTCGTCGCGATCCCGGCCGTCGTCGCCTACAACATGTTCGCCGGGCGCGTGAAGCGGCAGGCGATCGACATGGACGGCTTCTCGCAGGACTTCCTCAACATCGTGCAACGCGGCACGCACGGGGACTGACACATGGCAGGCGGAGTACCCTCAGGTGGTGGCGGCGGCCGTACGCCGTCGGCGGTCTCGGACATCAACATCACGCCGCTCGTCGACGTCATGCTGGTGCTCTTGATCGTGTTCATGGTCGCCGCGCCGATGCTCGATCAGGGCCTCGACGTCAACCTGCCGCAGACCGCGGCCGAACCGATCGAGCCGCCCCCGGACAAGATCACGATCACCGTCTCGGTCGACAAGGACCAGCGCATCATGGTCAACAAGGCCGGTGACGACGACGCGTCGGGCAAGCTGGTCCCACCGACCGAGCTCAAGAACATGATGATGTCCTACGCGGCCAACCCGGCGCTGGTGACCGTCAACGTCGAGGCCGACGCCTCGCTGCAATACGGCTACCTGGCGCGCGTGATCTCGACGATCAAGTCGGCCAAGATCAAGAACGTCAACCTCGTCACCCAGCCGCTCCAAGACCAGAGCATGTAGGCGACGACGCCGCACGCCTGGCTCATGAGATGGCCCGGTCCCGGTGGGATCGGGCCTTTTCACTTCACGACCCCGGCATGAATCCGCGATGAACGAACCCGATCGCCCCGCAGCGTGGAGCCCCTCGAGCTGGCGCGGCCGCCCGATCCGGCAGCAGCCGGCCTACCGCGACCAGGCCGCGGTGGAGCGCGCGCTGGCACGCGTCAAGGAGCTGCCGCCGCTGGTCGCGCCGGGGGAGGTGGACGCGCTCCGGCGGCACCTGGCCGACGCTGCGGCGGGGCGCGCCTTCCTCCTGCAGGGCGGCGACTGCGCCGAGCGCTTCCAGGACTGCAGCAAGGAGCCGATCGAGGCCAAGCTGAAGATCCTCCTGCAGATGAGCCTGGTGCTGACGTTCTCGGCGCGGCTGCCGGTGATCCGCGTCGCGCGCATGGCGGGCCAGTACGCCAAGCCGCGCTCGGCGGACACCGAGCTCGTCGACGGGATCGAGCTGCCGAGCTATCGCGGTGACCACGTGCACCGCATCGAAGCGACGCCGGAGGCGCGTGAGCCGGATCCGGAGCGCCTGGTCGAGGCGTGGCTGCGCTCGGCGGCGACCTTGAACTACGTGCGCGCGCTCCTCGATGGAGGCTTCGCCGACCTGCACGAGCCGCAGCACTGGAAGCTCCACTTCGTGCGCAGCGATGCGCATCGGGTGCGCTACGAGGCCCTGGTCGAGCGCATCCTCGACGCGCTGGATTTCGTCGAGTCGACCGGCGTGAGGAGCGAGGTCTTCTCGACGGTCGAGCTCTTCTCCTCGCACGAGGGTCTCATCCTGGCCTACGAGGAGGCGGCGACCCGTGGGCTCGAAGACGGTGGGCGGACGCGCTACTACAACCTCGGCGCGCACATGCTCTGGGTGGGCGACCGCACGCGCGCGCTCGACGGTGCGCACGTCGAGTACTTCCGCGGGATCGAGAACCCGATCGGGGTCAAGGTCGGGCCGTCGATGGCGCCCGAGGAGCTGGTCAGCCTGCTCGGCGTGCTCGAGCCCGACGATCGCCCCGGCCGGGTGACGCTGATCACGCGCCTGGGCGCGGGCCAGGTGGCGAGCGCCTTGCCGCCGCTGGTCGAGGCGGTGCGCGCGACCGGCCGCACCGTGGTGTGGTCGTGCGATCCGATGCACGGCAACGGCATCAAGACCGCGAGCGGGATCAAGACGCGCGATCTGCGCGCCATCCACGAGGAGCTGAGCCAGACCTTCGACGCGCACGAGCGCCTCGGCACCGTCTTCGGCGGCGTGCACCTCGAGCTCACCGGCGAGGACGTGACCGAGTGCGTGGGCGGTCCGCAGGAGCTGTCCGAGGAGGACCTCGCGCGCAGCTACGAGACCTTCTGCGATCCGCGCCTGAACTACGCGCAGAGCCTGGAGATCGCGTTCCTGCTGGCACGTCGGCTCGAGGCGCGGCGCCGCTGCCACACCCCGTGACCATGCGCGGGTGTCGACGGCGCGGCGCCCTCTGAGCGTTGTCGCCCGCGACGCTGCGATCCCTTTATTTCTCCATGCGTCCGTGTCAGGTTCCGCCGCGCGCGCTGCACCAGCCTGCAGCGACCCCGGACGGTGCGATGAACGATTGGACCCTCGAGGACGCCCTGGCGATCTACAACATCCGACACTGGGGTGACGGGTACTTCGACATCAACGGGGCCGGCGAGGTCGTGGTGCACCCCGATGGGGTCGCCTCGCACAAGGCGGTGCCGCTCTCGACGGTGATCGCCGAGTGCGAGCGGCAGGGGTTGCGCCTGCCGACGCTCATCCGCTTCTCGGGGATCCTGCGAAACCGCGTGAAGAAGCTGCGCGAGGCGTTCAACGAGGTCGTCACCGAGCTCGAGTACCAGGGGCAGTACACGCCGATCTTCCCGATCAAGGTCAACCAGCAGCGGCGCGTGGTCGAGGAGGTCATCAGCGTCAACGAGCGCGTGCCCGGCCGTTCGGTCGGGCTCGAGGCGGGCTCCAAGCCCGAGCTGATGGCGGTCCTCGCGCTCCTGCGCGCCGGCGACAAGGTGATCTGCAACGGCTACAAGGACCGCGAGTACATCCGCCTGGCGCTGCTCGGCGAGAAGCTCGGGCTCAAGGTGACGATCGTCGTCGAGAAGCTCTCCGAGCTCGACGTGATCCTCGAGGAGTCCGAGCGCATGCGCGTCGTGCCGCGTATCGGCGTGCGCATGCGGCTCATGTCGATCGGGCGCGGCAACTGGCAGAATACCGGCGGCGAGAAGTCGAAGTTCGGGCTCTCGCCGATGCAGGTGATCGATCTGGTCGAGCGCTGCCGCGCGGTCGGTCGCGTCGACAGCATCGAGCTCCTGCACTTCCATCTCGGTTCGCAGGTCGCCAACATCCAGGACATCAAGGCGGGTCTGCGCGAGGCGGCGCGCTTCTACGTCGAGCTGCGCAAGCTCCAGGTGCCGGTGCGCTGCATCGACGTCGGCGGCGGGCTCTCGGTCGACTACGAGGGCACGCGCTCGCGCTCGCACTTCTCGATGAACTACGGGCTGCGCGACTACGCCTGGCACATCATCCAGACGGTGCGCGACCTCTGCGACGCCGAGGGCGTGCCCCACCCGGACATCGCCAGCGAGTCGGGCCGCGCCATCACCGCGCACCACGCGGTGCTGGTGACCAACGTCTCCGACATCGAGACGATCGAGGACGTGCCGCCGAACGAGCCGCCCGAGGACGCGCCGACGATCGTCGACCAGCTCTGGCAGTTGCACGAATGGCTGCGTGACGGCGGCCCCGACTTCAACGTGCTCGAGGCCTACCACGACGTGATGAACGCGTATCAGGATGCGCTCTCGCAGTTCGTGCACTCGGGCCTCTCGCTCGCCGATCGCGCCTGGTGCGAGCGCGCCTACCACGCCTGCTGCCGCCTCCTGCGCAAGCGCCTCGATCCGCGGCGCCGCAAGCAGCGCGAGCTCCTCGACGCGCTCAACGAGAAGCTCGCCGACAAGCTCTTCCTGAACTTCTCGGTTTTCCAGTCGACGCCCGACGTCTGGGGCATCGACCAGGTCTTCCCGGTCCTGCCGCTCGAGCGCCTCGACGAGCGCCCGCACGCGCGCGCGATGATCCAGGACATCACCTGCGACAGCGACGGGCGCATGGAGCAGTACGTCGACGGCGAGGGCCTCGAGGCGACGCTGCCCCTGCCGCCCTGGGACGCGCAGCGCCCCTACCACGTCGGGATCTTCATGGTCGGCGCCTACCAGGAGATCCTCGGCGACATGCACAACCTCTTCGGCGACACCGACTCGGTCGACGTCGAGATCGACACCAACGGCAAGATCGTGCTCGAGAACCGCATCCACGGCGACACCGTGAACTCGGTCCTGCGCTACGTGAACTACAACCCCGAGTCGATCCTGCTCAAGCTCTCGGCGCGCCTCGACGAGGCGCAGATGGCCCCCGAGGAGCGCAACCGCTACCTCTCGGAGGTGCGCGAGGGGCTCGAGGGCTACACCTACCTCGAGTAAAGGCGGGCCTCGTGCCCGCCCGCCGTCGTCACGCCGGGATCGGCTCGAGCTTCACCACCCGGCGCAGGAGTCCGCGCCCGGCGTAGACCGCCGGCGTGAGCAAGACGGCGATCACGAACTTCAGCACGTAGCCGGTCAGCGCGGTCCGGATCACGAAGTCGAAGCTCGCGACCTCGCCGCCGGTCATCGCCTGGGCGACCTGGAAGTACAGGAAGGTGATGACGAAGCTGTCGAAGAGCTGCGAGACCACGGTCGAGCCGGTGGCGCGCAGCCACACCATCTTGCCGCCGGTGATGCGCTTGAAGAAGCCGAAGACGACGATGTCGAGCAGCGAGCCGAAGAGGAACGCAACGATCGAGCACAGGTTCATCAGCGCCGAGCCGCCGAAGACGGTCTCGAAGGAACGCTCGTCGGCGGTGCCGGGGATCCCTTCGAGGATCGGCAGGAGCCGCGCCACCGAGACGAGCACGAAGGCGAAGATCGCCATGCCGAAGGCGATCCACGCGACCATGCGCGCGGCCTTCTTGCCGTAGAACTCGTTGAGCAGGTCGGTCAGGAGGAAGGTGATCGGGAACGGCAGCATGCCGGCGGTGTGCTCGACGTCGAGGCCGGCGACCTCGAAGGAGAAGAGCTTCACGCCGATCATGTTGGCGACGATGAGCGAGGTCACCTGCAGCGCCGCGAGCACGAGGAAGACCTTCTGGCGGAGATCGAAGGCCGGCGCGGGCGGGGGCGAGTGCATCGCCACGAGGCTCGGTCAAAACCCCTCCCACCGCAAGCCGTCCCGAGCTTGATGCCTCCCGCATTCGTCACCAACCCGACGCTCGCGCTCGAGGTCGACGCGCTCTATCGCAACCTGCCCGACTGAACGATCGGCTTGCTGTCGAAGGTGAACGGCACCAGCTCATCGGGCGAGGGCAGGGGCTCGGTGCCGAGCTCCATCTCGTGCAGCATGTACTTGAGGCGCGTGCGCGGCTTGGCCTTGGTGCCGAAGTTCTTGAGCTGCCAGTACTTCCTCGTGTCGAGCGGGTAGGGGTGAAGCGCGTCGGCGAGCGGGTCGAGGCGCAGCACGATCGGGATCGGGCTGCGCGCGCCGAAGACGAAGGCGGCCAGCTCGTCGAGGTCCTCGGTGCGCATGCGGATGCAGCCGTGTGAGAAGTAGCCGCGCTCGAAGCCCTTGTCCTGCCAGATGTGGAAGGCGACCTTCGACTCGCCGTAGACCTTGTAGGTGGTGCCGTCGCGACGCGTCAGCGTGCGCCCGAGGCTCACCGGCAGGTACGGCTTGTCGCGGAAGTACCAGGGGCTGTGGAGCTTGCGCCAGGCGAAGCGCTTCTCGAGGAGGCCGTCCTCGGTGGTCGGCGTCATCGACGAGACGAGGCCGGGGAAGCGCACGCCGCGGTCGATCCCGCCGCCGCCGATCGGATAGACCCGCCTGAAGCCGAGCTCACGGTCTTCGACCATGAGCGCCCAGTCGATGATGCTCAGGCGCGCGCGGAGGTCGAGCTCGGCGAGCGAGCGCTCCCAGAGCACCGTCGGCGGACCGAGGTCGCAGCGCTGGTCGGACATTCCGACGGGCACGCTCACCCGCAGGACCCCGACGCGCCCGCGCGGGTGGCGGCGTTCGTCGCTATCCGCGAAGCGCTTCGCCCGCCCGACGACATCGACGACGAGCGCGTGGCCATCGCGCGTGAAGACCGAGGTCGAGAGCACCTCGTCCAGCGGCAGCGCGCCCGGCAACCTGAGCGCGAGCGCGGCCATCTGGGCGTCGTCGAAGTCGGCGAGGTCGCCGAGCGCTACCCCGCGCAGGCGCGGGTCGAAGGCCGTCGTCGGCTCGCCGGCGCTGCTCCGACCCGGCGCCGAGCCGAGCGCGATCGCCATGAGCAGGGCGGCCAACCGCCCGCCGGCGCCGGTTCCTGGGAGCATGCACGTCACAAGGTCCTGCCGGTCATCGTCACGGCGCCCCAAGCGTAGGCACCGCCACCCGCGCACGCCACGCCGGCCCACGCTAAACCTTCTTTCACAATCGGCGCACCGCCACGCGAGTCCATTGCCGCCGCCCGCGCAAGCGTGCATCCTCGCACGGCCCTCGTGCCCGTCGTGCGAGGTACCACCCGGGGCATCATCCGATGAAGATCACCGAGCGACGTGTCTATCGTGGGCCGAACCTCTATGCCCACTTCCCGTGCATCCGCCTGACCGTCGACCTCGGACCGCTCGAAGACCACCCCTCGGCGAAGATCGACGGCTTCAACGGCAAGCTCGTGCACCACCTGCCGACGCTCGCCGAGCACACCTGCTCCTACGAGACCGCCGGTGGCTTCATCCGCCGCCTGCACGAAGGCGAGGGCACCTGGCTCGGCCACGTCATGGAGCACGTCGCCATCGAGCTCCAGCAGCGCGCCGGCGCGCGCGTCACCTTCGGCAAGACGCGCGGCACCGGCACGGCCGGCGAGTATCACGTCGTCTACGCCTTCGAGGAGGAGAAGGTCGGTCTCACCGCCGCCGAGCTCGCGCTCAAGGTGCTCGCCGCCTGCCTGCCGGCGGACCTCCGCGTCGGCGACCTCGCGCTCCCCGAGGACTTCGACTTCGCCGCCGAGCTCGCATCCCTCATCGGCCTCGCGCAGCGCCGCCAGTTCGGGCCCTCGACCGGCTCGCTCGTGCGCGCCGCCGAAGAGCGCGACATCCCCTGGCTGCGCCTGAACGACTACTCGCTCGTGCAGTTCGGCCACGGCCGCTTCCAAAAACGCATCCAGGCGACGGTCACCTCCGACACGCGCCACATCGCCGTCGAGATCGCCTCCGACAAGGAGCAGACCAACAAGATCCTCGCCGACCTCGGCCTGCCCGTGCCGCGCCAGGAGCTCGTGCGCAGCGCCCGCGAGGCGGTGCGCGCCGCCGAGCGCATCGGCTACCCCGTCGTCGTCAAGCCCTACAACGCCAACCACGGCCGCGGGGTCTGCCTGAACCTCACCACCCCCGCCGAGGTCGAGGCCGCCTACGCCACCGCCTCCGAGATCACCTCGCGCACCTGCGTCGTCGAGAAGATGATCGTCGGCTTCGACCACCGCATGCTGGTCGTCGGCGGCGAGCTCATCGCCGTCTCCAAGCGCGTGCCCGGCCACGTCGTCGGCGACGGCCGCCACACCATCGCCGAGCTCGTCGAGCAGGTGAACAGCGACCCGCGCCGCGGCATCGGCCACGAGAAGGTGCTCACCCGCATCGAGATCGATCACCAGGCCGAGCGCCTCATGGCCGAAGCCGGCGTCACCCTCGAGACCGTGCTCGAAGAGGGCCGCGTCTTCTACCTGCGCTCGACCGGCAACCTGTCGACCGGCGGCACCGCCATCGACATGACCGACGTCTGCCACCACGACAACCGCGAGATGGCCAAGCGCGCCGCGCTCGCCATCGGCCTCGACGTCGCCGGCATCGACTTCCTCTGCCCCGACATCTCCAAGTCCTACCGCGAGTCCGGCGGCGCCATCTGCGAGGTCAACGCCGCGCCCGGCTTCCGCATGCACGTCGCCCCGACCGAGGGCAAGCCGCGCGACGTCGCCGGCCCGGTCATGGACATGCTCTTCCCGCCCGGCACCCCGGCGCGCATCCCCATCGCCGCCATCACCGGCACCAACGGCAAGACCACCACCGCGCGCATGCTGGCGCACATCCACAAGATGGCCGGCCGCACCGTCGGTCTCACCACCACCGACGGCGTCTACATCGACGGCGAGCGCACCGTCGCCGGCGACATGACCGGCCCGACCTCCGCCTCGATGGTGCTGCGCGACCCGACCGTCGACCTCGCCGTGCTCGAGACCGCGCGCGGCGGGATCCTGCGCGCCGGCCTCGGCTTCCGCGACTGCGACGTCGCCTGCGCGCTCAACATCTCCTCCGACCACCTCGGCATGAAGGGCGTCGACACCCTCGAGCAGCTCGCCGAGGTCAAGCGCGTCGTCATCGAGGTCGCCCGCGACGCCGCCATCCTCAACGCCGACGATCTCCTCTGCCTCTACATGGCCGAGCACACCGCCGCCAGGCGCATCGGCTACTTCACCATGAACGCCAAGAACGACCTCGTGCGTCGCCACATCCGCGCCGGCGGCATGGCGGCCGTGCTCGAAGAGGGCATCAACGGCCACATGATCACCCTCTACGATCAGGGCGGCCACCTGCCGCTCCTGTGGACGCACCTCATCCCGGCGACGATCGAAGGCAAGGCGCTGCACAACGTGCAGAACGCGCTCGCCGCCGCGCTGATGGCCTACGCCATGGGCGTCAAGGTCGACAACATCCGCCAGGCCCTGCGCACCTTCGACACCAGCTACTTCCAGGTGCCCGGCCGCCTCAACGTCTACGACGAGCTGCCCTTCAAGGTGATCCTCGACTACGGCCACAACCCCGCCGCCGTGCGCGCCATGGTCGACCTCGTCAAGCGCCTGGACGTCGCCGGCCGCCGCCTGTGCGTGCTCGCCGCGCCCGGCGACCGACGCAACGAGGACATCGTCGAGATGGCGAAGGTCATCGGCGAGTCGCGCGCGTTCTCGCACATCTTCCTCAAGCGCGACGACGACCTGCGCGGCCGCGGCCCGACCGAGATCCCCGACCTCATGCGCGGGGCCCTGATCGAGGCCGGCTATCACGAGGAGCGCATCACCACGATCCCCGACGAGCGCGAGTGCGTCGACGCCGCGCTGCGGCACGCCCAGCGCGACGATCTGCTGCTCATCTTCGGCGACGCGATCTCGCGCTGCTGGAAGCAGGTCACCAAGTTCGACCCCGGCCACGACTCGCTGCGCAAGAAGCCCGAAAAGACCCTCGCGCCGCCGATCGACCCCGGCCTCTTCTCCGGCGAGCCGGCCGGCATGCTCGGCGGCGATGCCTTCGTCGAGGACGCGCGCGGCGTGATCCTCGCGCGCGACACCGAGGACTGAGGCCCCCGCGATGCGCGTCGAAAACGCCCGGCGCCTCACGGGGCGCGGCTTCTTCTCGCCCGGCCCGGGGGCCGCCGTCGAGCTCTGGTTCGAGCCGGGTGACGATCGCGACGCGCTCGTGCCGCGCTGGCACGCGCTCCTCGACGCGCTGCTCGATCCGATCGGGCTCGGGCACGCGCCGCGCTTCCATCACCTGCGAGACAGCGGCCTCACCACCGCCGTGCGCGCGCCGATCGATCGGCTGCTCGCGCTCGCCGATCTGCTCGAGTGGGCCGCGCTCAACCTCACCCTCGACGAGCCGTCGATCGCCGAGGCGCTCCAAGCCTACCAGGACGCCCTGGCCGAGCAGGAAAACCCCGCGCTCCTGGCGCTCGAGTCGGCCGCCGCCACGCACGCCGCGCCCTTCCTCTGGGACGACGACCTGGTCTCGCTCGGCCTCGGCGTGCATTCCCGGACCTTCACGCCGCGCTCGCTGCCCGATCCCAATGCGCTCGACTGGTCACAGGACCGCACGATCCCGGTCGGCCTCGTCACCGGCACCAACGGCAAGACGACGACCACGCGCATGGTCGCACGCATCCTCGCCGAGGCGGGTCACACCGTCGGCATGAGCTCGACCGACGCCATCGCCATCGCCGGCGTGATCGCCGAGGAGGGCGACTGGACCGGGCCCGGCGCCGCGCGAAAAGTTCTTAGAAACCCATCCGTTACGGCCGCGGTCCTCGAAACGGCGCGCGGTGGGATCCTGCGCCGTGGCCTCGCCTACGAGCGCGCCGACGCCGCCGTCGTCACCAACATCGGCGCCGATCACTTCGGCGACTTCGGCATCACCGCGCTCGCGGACATGGCGAAGATCAAGGCGGTCG
>WYBB01000053.1 GCA_011526585.1 Deltaproteobacteria bacterium | reverse complement strand
TGCGCCCTCCGCCGCCCTCTTCGGGCTCGACCGAGCCCTCGGGGCGTCTACGGAGCTCCGGGTCGCGAGCTGCCGTTTCCTACTGACCTCGGCGTCGGGAATCGGTAGCTTGCGCGCGATGTACACCTGGTCCGCCGCCGACAGACGCGCCGGCCTTGCCGCGAGGGTGGTCCTCGCGCTCGTCGCCACCGCGGCCGGCGCCTGCTTCGAGTCCGGCCCGCTCGAGATCGCGACCGGCCTCGGGGAGGGGCCCGATGTGCCACTCGACAGCGAGCCCGGCACCGCCGACGCGACGCGCGACGCCGCGGGCGAGCTCGAGACGACCGCCGACACGAGCGCGCCCGGCGACGCGACCGCGCCCGGCGACACGGCGGGGCCCGCCGACGCGGACACCGGCCCGCCGGCGGACGCGAGCGACGCCACCGACGCGGAGGACACGCGCGACGTCGCCGACACGCGCGACGACGGCGCCGACGCCGGCCCGGTGCGCGCCTGCCTGGTCGAAGCGGACTGCGCCGGGATCGAGGCGGCCGACGCCTGCGCGGGACCGATCCGCTGTGTCGACTACGGCTGTCGCCCCGACCCGGCGCTCGCGGTCACGTGCCCCGCCGACACCGCGTGCTCGCGCTGGTCGTGCGACGCGGCGAGCGGTCAATGCATCGAGGACAACCTCTGTGCCTGCGACACGCCGCACGCGCTCGCCTGCGGGGTCCCGCGGAGCTGGACCGTCGGGCAGCCCGGCAGCCGCGAGGGGGTGGCGGAGTACGCCTGCGGGCCGAGCGAGGCGAGCGCGACGATGCGCCTCTTCGACCTCGAGGTGAGCGGGCGCGTGCGCGTGAGCGCCAGCGGGGACGTGCGCGGTCTGCACGTGCTCGGCGGCGAGGTCTGCGACGGCGTGGCGAGCTGCGTCGAGGGCGCCTTCGCGATCCTCTACTTCGACGCCGAGGCCGGTGAGCGCTACGCGCTTGCGGTCGACGAGGGCGCTGGCAACGAGCTCCTGAGCGTACGCGCGGACTGCGATCTCACGCGCGAGGAGAGCTGCCGCGACGGCCTCGACGACGACGGCGACGGCGCGAGCGACTGCGAGGATCGGGACTGCGATGGCATCGCGGGCTGCGTCCTGCCGCCGGAGTCGGAGCGCGGGCTCTGCGGCGACGCCGTCGACAACGACCTCGATCAGAGTACCGATTGTGAGGACAGCGACTGCGCCGATGACGCGGGCTGCCTCGAGACCTGCGAGCTCCTGACGGGCAGCATCTACTGCAACTACAACCAGGGGCTCGACAACGGCAGCGGCAAGTCGCGCGCCACGCACTACGCCTGCAACCCCGTGCCGCAGACCGCGCGCGAGATGGTCTTCCCGATCACCGCCGGCTACACCGGGCCCCTGCGCATCGGCTTCCAGAGCGGCTCGGGGCTGACGCTGCACCTGCTCGAGGAGCGCGGTCGCGGCTGCACGCCGCGCGACTGCGTGCAGATGTCGACCGGCGACCTCCACCTCGACATCGTCGAAGGCCAGACCTTCTACCTCGCGGTCGACGGGCCCGGCAGCCTCATCGGCAGCTTCTACATCGAGATTGATTGCGAACCATGAGCGTCGCGAGTTGTCCGCCGGAGGCGGATTGTAACTCGGCGTTGGAGTCCCTTTGCGCCGCGACCCGGGATCGTGTTTGAAGGGACGTGTCGATGATAGTCCGCGGGACGTCGGGCATTTCTGTCCGATGCACCCCTTCATCACCGCGAGCCTTGCGGCCGTGAATCGTCAGGCCCACCGGTGGACCCCGCGCCATCGTTGAGGTCTGATGTCGATACCTCCCCCCGCCCCGTCGGAGCCATGTCACATCCGCTGATGCGAACTCGCCTCGTCGATGCGCTCGCCGCCGCGCCCGCGGTCACCGCCGTGGTCGCGCCCGCCGGCTGGGGCAAGAGCACGCTCCTCGAGAGCGCGGCCACCAGCGACCTCCGGGTCGTGCCCGTCTCGCTGTCGAGCACCGAGGGCCACCCGTCCCTCTTCGTCGACGCGCTGGCGCAGGGGCTCAAGCGCGCCTACCCCGGGACCGCGGTCGCGGCGGTGCGCGCCGTCGGCGGCCTGCGCACGAGCGAGCCGCCGCACCTCGTGCTCGAGCGCACGCGCGAAGCGCTCGCGACGCCGACGCTCACGCTCGGGCTCGACGAGGTCGAGCGGCTGCCCGCGGGCCCGGTCCTCGAGCTGCTGCGCCGCCTCATCGCGGCTCGCCCGGCCGGGCTCCGCTTGATCTTCGCCAGCCGCCAGTCGCTGCCCGCCGAGCTCGGCGGCGGTGAGCGCCCGCTGCTCGGCGTGCGCGAGCTCGCGCTGACCCTCGACGAGATCGACGACCTGATCCACGGCGACTACGCGGCGGGCGCGCCGGCGCGCAACCTCGCGCGCGCGGTGCTCGAGGAGACCGGGGGCTGGCCGGCGCTGGTCAGCGCGCGGCTGAGAGCGTCGCGCTCGACCACGACGCGCCCGTCGGTGCTCGTCTCGGCGCTCTCGCCGATCGTCGAGGAGGCGATCGCGCAGACGCGCGCCGAGACGCGCTACGTCCTGCAGATCGCGGCGGTGGTCGGGCGCTTCTCGCGCCCCTACATCCAGGCGATCATCGGCGGTGAGGTCGCGGGCACGCCCGAGGCGCGGCGCCGGCTCCTGCGCCTCGAGCCCGCGGTGGTCAATCGCGCGCTCGACGAGCTCGTGCGCGCGAGCCTGGTGCTCGAGGACGACCCCGACGCGGCGCGCCTGAAGACGCTGCCGGGCCTGCAGAGCGTCTTGCGCCAGCGCTTCCTCGCGCAGGATCGGGCGGGCTGGCAGGAGGCGCACCGGCGCGCGGCCGAGCTGCGGCTCGCGGCGCTCGAGGATCCGCCGGGTGAGGCGGCGGTGCTCGGCCCGGACATCGTCGATCTCTTCGCGGCGGCCGACGAGCGTGCGCGTCTGCTCGACATCCTGAGCCGGCACGGAGCGCGCCTCGAGCTCGAGCTGCCCGAGGACGAGGGCAGCGAGCGGATCCTGGGCTGGATCGAGGCGCTGGAGCCGGGGGCGACCCCGTACTGGTGCGAGGTCCTGGCGGGGCTCGCGCTGGCGCGACGCGGCGAGACCGACGGCGCGCGTGAGCGGCTCGAGCGCGCGCGCGACAAGCTCGCCGCCGACAAGCGCGACCCGACGGTCTGGCGCTGGCAGGTGCGCATCGCCGAGGCGCAGGCGCTGGCTGCGCGCGCCAAGGCCGACTTCAGCGACGCGCGCTCGTGGCTCCTGCGCGCGCTCGATCAGGTCGAGCACACCCGCAAGCGCGGGCTCGCGCCGGAGGAGAGCGCGGAGGCCGACGCGCTGGAGCTCAGGCTCGCGGTGACGCTGGCGCGCCTGTCGCGCGAATCGACCGGCTGGGACAAGACGCGCGAGGCGGCGATGCAGGCACTGGCGCTGTGCGCGCGCCGCTCCTGCGATCCCGAGGTCAACCTCGAGCTCAGGCGCATGCTGGTCGCCGGGGCGTTCGCGGCGGGAGACGGCGCGGCGCTCGAGCCGGAGACCGAGCGCGAGCCGATCGATCCGGTCTCGCAGGCGGCGCGCATCGCGCTGGCACTCTTGCGTGACGGCTCGATCGAGCGCGCGGTCGAGCGCCTGCGCGTTTTGGTCGCCGAGGCGCGCGAGCCGCTCGGCAACCTCTTCCTCGGGCGTCTGCTCGAGCCGGGCGCCGAGCGCAACAAGGTGCTCGAGCTGGCACAGCGCGCCAACGACCCGTGGGTCTCACTCGAGGCGCGGCTCCGGCGGGCCGCGGTCGAGAGCCCGAGCTACGAGGGCTTCTCGGGCGCGGTGGCGGCCGAGGGACAGGCCAACGGCCCCGGTCGTCAGCTCGAGCTCGCGCGCGACAGCTATCGGCGGGTGGGCGCGCGCTGGGAGGAGGCGCGCCTGTGGCTCGCCCTCGGGGCGGCGGCCGCGCGGCGCGTCGATGACGGCGACGGGGACGTCGAGGCCGTCGTGCGCCCGGTCGACGGGATCGTCGAGGCGGCGCAGGCGATGGGCTTCACCGTCCCGTGGACCTTCGCCGGCCGGGGCGAGCCCGACCCCGAGCGCCGCGTGCGCACGCTCTTGCTCGCCGGGTTGCGGGGCGGCGCCGACAAGACCAAGCTCGCCTGTCGCCTGGAGCTCGAACGCCTCGGCGTCGACGCGCGCCAGGTCGCGGTCGCGCCGGAGCGCGGGCGCCTGGGGACGAGCGGCGGGCGGCGGATCGGCACCGCCGCGGGGTCCCCGTTCGTGCAGCTCTCGCGCAACGGCGCGCAGGGGCTCAGCGCGGCCGACTACCAGGCGATCATCAACGGGCGCTCGAGCTCGAGCTTCGTCGTGTGCGTGCCCGATCAGATCGTCTTGAACTTCGGGCGCCAGGTCTCGCTCGGGCAGAAGCGCGTGATGATGCCGCTCTTGCTGCATCTGCTGCGGAACCCCGACGAGAGCTTCTCGATGCTCGAGCTCGCGCGCGAGGTATGGTCGGCCCCCGAGCTGACGCCGACGGTGCAGACGAAGGTCAAGGTCGCCGTGTCGCGGCTGCGTGCGCTGCTCGGCAAGAACCGCCACTACATCATCACGACGCGCAAGACCGAGGACGGCCAGTCGGTGGTGGCGTATCAGGCCGCGCCGCAGCTGCCGTTCTCGATCATCGAGGCCGCGCCGCGCGAATAGACGGAATCGCCCGCCTGGCAGCGTTCGGGAGAATGAGCGAGCCGCGATGGCTGCAAGGAGCCGTGCCCCCGACGAGCGAGGTGTACGGCGGGTACTCCGCAGCGAGGAGGGGGCACGGCGACGCCGCAGACGCGCGGCGTAGCCATTTTCCCGAACGCTGTTAGAAGTTGGCTTCGCCGCGCAGGACGACGCTGAGGTGGCCGCCGACCGAACGATCGGCATCGAGCGGCACGATGGCGACCGGGGCGAAGTCGAGGCGCACGGCGAGGTTCGGATCGAGGTGGTAGCGCACGCCGACGCGGGCGTCGAAGGCCCAGCCGAGCGCCTCGTCGGCGGCGGCGATCCCGAAGCCGCCCAGGCCCGCGCCCAGGCCGAGGGCGAGCTCGAGGTCGGGCGCGAGCGGCTCGCGCAGCTCGGCGCCGACGACGACGGTGAAGGCGCTGACGGACGAGCCACCGCCCGGCTCGACCGGGAGGCCAGCGACGAGCGGCAGGAGCGCGAGCGTCGTCTCGACCCACAGCGACCAGCGTGGATCGGGGTACCAGCGGAAGTCGACCGCAGCGTGAAGCCCCGCGTCGACGCGATCGGCGGAGGCGCCGATCGGGATCCCGGGCCCGGCGCCGAGCGCGACCGAGAAGCGCGGAGGGCAGGGGGGCGCGGGAGCGGGCGCGGGCTCGGGTTCCGGTTCGGGCTCGGGTGCCGGCGCGGGCTCGGGTTCCGGCGCGGGTTCGGGTTCCGATTCGGGCGCGGGCTCGGGTTCCGGTTCGGGTGTGGGCTCGGGTTCCGGTTCGGGTGCGGGCTCGGGAGGGGGCTGTAGGGGCGGCCCTTGTGGCCGCCCGCCGGTCTCGGGCGGCTCGGACGCGTGGCTGCTGGTGCAGAGGAGCGACGCCACGAGCGCGACAGGGATGACGAGCGCGCGGATCACGGCGTGACCTCGCGACCGGTCAGGGTGAAGCGCCGCGCGTCGGCGCGCGACTCGACGACCAGCGCGATGGCGAGCGCCTCGGGGATCGCCGCGCCCCGCTGCCACGCGATCGCGAGGCACAGCCGGATGGCCGGATCGGGCGGTGTGGGCGCGCCACGGCACGGGCCGAATGCCCAGGCGAGCACGCCCGCGCCGGCCGAGAGCGCGCTGGGGTGACCGACCACGGTGAACGGTCCCAGGGCGTCGCTCGGCGGATCGAGCGCGATCTGCGCGAGCCCGGGTCCCTCGCTCACGCGCTCGACGCGCTCGACCCGAAGCGAGCCGAGCTCGCGTAGCGGCAGCGGCAGATCCGCGTAGCCGTCGCACGCGGCGAACGCGAGCCCGAGGAAGGCGATGGCGGTCACGCGCGCGCTCATGGGCATTGCTCCACGAACGCGCTCAGGCCGAGCGCATGCGCGGCGCAGGCCGAGCCCTCGACCGCGACGCCATCGCCGGTGCAGGCGGGCGCGAACGCGGCGTTGCCGGCGCAGTCGGGGGTCGGCGCCTGGCCGCAGCTCGCGGGGCAGCCGGAGCGGTCGACGAGCGCCTGCTCGCCGTCGGTGCAGGCGGGACCCTCGCCGCAGCACGCGCCGAGGTGCGCGACCTCGACGCCGGCGCAGCGCGCCTCGCAGGCGTTGTCCCAGGTCAGCCCGTCGACGCCGCAGACGGGCTCGACGAGCGCGCTGCAGCCACAGACGCTCGGCGCGCTCGCGAGGCAGCGCCCGCTGAAGAACCCGTGCGCGGCGCAGCGCGAGCCCTCGGGGCAGTCGTCGTCGGCCTCGCAGCGGGTGCCGCACGGTCCCCAGCGCCCCTCGGTCGCACCCAGCGCCAGCGCGA
Source organism: Deltaproteobacteria bacterium (assembly GCA_011526585.1). Classification (GTDB taxonomy): domain Bacteria; phylum Myxococcota_A; class UBA9042; order PHBI01; family PHBI01; genus WYBB01. The sequence continues at coordinate 58,971 of WYBB01000053.1, read as the reverse complement.
GGCAGCCCGAGCCGAGGGTGGTCTCGCCGATCGGGCCGGCCAGCACGGCGCAGACCGGGCCCTCGGCGGGGTCGCAGGTGCGGGGCAGATCGGCACAGGCGCAGGCGAGGCAGTGCGCGCCGCCCGCGACGGGCACGAGCCCGTGGGCGCAGTCGAGCGTGCAGCCGGCGGGTGCGGTGCGGCAGGCGTCGACGCACGCGCCGGCGTAGAGGATCTTCGCGCCGGCGCAGCGCGCGCGGCAGCGGTTCGGGTAGCTCACGCCGTCCGAGCCGCAGACCGGCGCGAGCTCGAGCGGGCAGGCCGCGCATGACGCCGCGTCGGCCGCGAAGTCCGGCCGGCAGGCGCAGGTCGGGCAGCCCTCGGCGTCGATCGCGCGCAGGCCATGGCAGGGTGCGTCGCAAGCCTCGACGGCCGGACAGGCGATGGCGCACGGTCCTTCGCGCGCGACCGGCACGCCCGCGCACGACGCCGCGCAGGGGCTCGGCCAGGTGCGCCCGTCGGTGCCGCAGACCGGCTCGTCCGGCGCGCCGACGCAGGTGCACGCGGGCAGGACGCAGCTGCCGCTCGGGCCCGCCTGCCGATCGGGCCCGCACAGGGCGCCGGGATCGCAGGCGCAGCTCAGGCAGCCGCGCTCGTCGCGCGCGAGCTCGCCGTCGCAGCGCGCGTCGGCGCAGCCGAGGTCGGCGAGCGTCGGGCAGCGATCGGCGCGCGCGCAGCTCTCGGACGTGCAGCTCGCTGCCACGGTGTAGGCCGCCGTCCCGTGGCCGGGCGCGACGCCGACGAGCACGAGGTACTCGCCGTCCTCGGCGGCCTCGATCGTCACGCGCGGCGCGGGGCCGGTGTCGACCGCGCGACAGTGTGGGAAGCCGCCGAAGACGTTGCGCGGGCCGTAGGCGAAGAGCACGCCCGAGCCCTGCACGGTCGCGCTCACCTTGACCGCCTCGCCCTCGGCGAGCCAGAGCGCGTGCGCGGCGAGGCCTCCGGCGGAGACGAGGGACGCGGCGCCGCCTCCCGGGTCGTCGATGGCGAGCGTGGCGCCGCGGGGCACGTTGGTGAGCGCGCCCGGCGCGAGCAACGGGCAGACGACGCCGGCGGTGTCGCCGCCGCACGCGCCGAGCACGGCCGCCGACAGGAACGGCGCGGCGCGCAGCCCGCGCATCAGTCGCCGAACTCGGCGACCAGGCGCTGCAAGAGGCGCGACTCGACCTTGCCTTTGAACGGGCGCGTGAGGAACGAGAGATCGATGTCGACGACGACCTCGGTCTCGGTCACGCTGAACTTGCCTTCGAAGCCACGGCCACGCGCGACGGCGCGCGCGTCGTCGACCCATTCGATCGACTTGACGAGGTCTCGCTTCTCCTCGGCGAATGCGTCGAGCATGCGACGTGTTCGGACGCAGGCGTCGGTGGTGTTCGTCTTGTGGGGATGCCGGATCTCGATCGTCGCCATCGTTCGGTTGCATACAAGCACCCCCGCTCGGTTGTAAAGAACCCGCAGATCAGGAGGTCGCCCGCGATGAGCCCGCACCCTTACCTTCGCACGCTGCTCGGTCCGCTCGCCGTCATCATCGCCTGCGGTACCGGCGTGCGCGCGGCCGCACCGGCCCCCATCACCGCCGAGCGCGCCATCGTCGCCAGCGCGCACCCGCTCGCCAGCGAGGTCGGCCGCTCGATCCTCGCCGCCGGCGGCAACGCGGTCGACGCGGCGGTGGCGGTGAGCTTCGCGCTCTCGGTGGTCGAGCCGTGGAGCTCGGGGCTCGGCGGCGGCGCGTTCGCGGTCGTGCACGTCGGCGGCGAGAGCATGACCCTCGACATGCGCGAGACCGCGCCGGCCGCGGCGACGCGTGACATGTTCCTGGTCGATGGCGTCTTCGTGCCGACCGAGAGCACTTCGACCGCGCGCGCCGCGGGGATCCCCGGGCTCGTGCGCGGCATGGCCGAGCTGCACCGGCGCTTCGGCAAGCTCTCCTTCGAGGCGGTCGTCGCGCCCGCCGTCGCGTTGGCGCGCGAGGGCTTTCCGGTCTCGCGCCTCCTGCACGGGGCGGTCGCGGCGTACGCGGGTCAGCTCTCGCCCGAGGCCCGCGCCATCTTCATGCCCGGCGGTGAGGTGCCGGCGGTCGGCCAGGTGCTCGTGCAGGCCGATCTCGCGCGCACGCTCGCGCGCATCGCGGCGACGCGCGGCGAGGACTTCTACGTCGGCGAGACCGCGGCGGAGCTCGTGCGCGCCGTCAAGGCGGCCGGCGGGATCTGGGAGGCCGGCGATCTCGCGGGGTATCGGCCCAAGGAGCGCGCGCCCGTTCAGGGCGCGTTCGCGGGCTACCAGGTCGCGAGCATGGGGCCGCCGAGCTCGGGCGGGCTCCTGCTCGTGCAGATGCTCGGGGTGCTCGAGCGGCTTCCGCCCTGCAAGAAGAAGATCTGTCCGCGCCCCGAGGAGCTGTGGAAGGGCGCCGAGCGCCTGCACACCCTGGCCGAGGTGATGAAGCGCGCCTTCGCGGCGCGCGCGATCGGCCTGGCCGACCCCGACGCCGTCGCCGTCGATCACGAGCGCTTCGTCGGTGCCACCGCGCTCGAGCGCCTGGCGCGCGAGGTCGGCGCGGCGCGGCGCGCGACTCCGGCCGGCAAGCTCTCGCGCCTCTCGGTCAAGCCCGTCGAGCGCATGCACACGAGCCACTTCGCCGTCGTCACCGCCGACGGCGACGGCGTCGCGGTCACGCAGACGATCAACCTCGGCTTCGGCAACAAGCAGGTCGCCGGCGCGACCGGGGTCGTGCTCAACAACGAGATGGACGACTTCGCCGCCGCGCCCGGCGCGCCCAACGCCTTCGGCCTGGTCGGCGACGAAGCCAACGCGGTCGCTCCCGGCAAGCGGCCGCTCTCGAGCATGACCCCGACGCTCGTGCTGCGCGACGGCAAGGTCGTCGGCGCGTTCGGAAGCCCGGGCGGCTCGCGCATCATCACGACCACGCTGCAGGTGCTCCTGCACGTCGTCGCCGACGGCATGAACACGAGCGAGGCGCTGGCGGCGCCGCGGGTGCACCACCAGTGGCATCCCGATCGGCTCATGGTCGAGCCGCTCCTGCTCTCGCCCGAGGTACGCGCTGCGCTCGAGGCGCGCGGGCACGACCTCGCCGAGGTCGGCCTGATGGGCAACGCCATGGCGATCTGGCGGCGCGACGACGGCACGCTGGAAGGCGCGGCGGACCCGCGCGGCGAGGGCTCGGCGGCAGGTTGGTAGCGGGGCGCTTGTCCGATGCGTGCGACGTGTGCACGCTTGCGACGTCTCGAACGAGGTGAAGAGCTCGATGGGCAAGGACTACTACAAGCTGCTCGGGGTCGCGCGCGATGCGAGCGCGGAGGAGATCAAGAAGGCCTTCCGCAAGCTCGCGATGCAGTATCATCCCGACCGCAACAAGGGTCCGGAGGCCGAGGAGAAGTTCAAGGAGGCCAACGAGGCCTATGCGGTGCTGTCGGACCCGGAAAAGCGGAAACAGTACGATATGTTCGGGGCCGACGGCTTCGGCCAGCGCTACTCGACCGACGACATCTTCTCGAACTTCGACTTCAGCCAGATCTTCGCCGACATGGGTTTCGGCGGCGGCGGCGAAGCGCGCGGCGCCCAGCGCGGCTTCGACTTCGGCTCGATCTTCGGGCGCGGGCGCGGCGGCGCGCGCGAGGCGCGTGGCTACAATCCCTTTGCGCAGCAGGCCGGCCAGGACGCCGAGGCCGAGGTGACGGTCACCTTCCACGAGGCCTACAACGGAGGCGAGCGCGAGGTGGTCGTCGACGGCAAGGACGTGCGGGTGCGGATCCCCAGGGGCGTCAAGAACGGCACCCGCCTGCGCGTGCGCGGACAGGGGCACGCGGGGCCGGCCGGCGCGGGCGACCTCTACCTCACGGTGCACGTCGGGGCCCACCCGGTCTTCCGCTTCCACGGCGACGACCTCGAGATGGACGTCAACGCGCACCTGACGGATCTCGTGCTCGGTGGCAGCGTGGAGATCGAGACGCCCGACGGGCAGAAGCAGAACCTGAAGATCCCGGCCGGCACCTCGCCGGGGCAGAAGCTGCGCCTGCGCGGCAAGGGATTCCCGAAGAAGGACGGGGCCTTCGGCGACCTGCTCGCGCGCGTCGTCCTGCGCACGCCCAAGGAGCTCACCGAGGATCAGCGAAAGCACTTCGAGGCGCTGCGCGAGCTCGGTGTCTGACCTCCGAGTGCTCGATGATCGAGCTCACCGGATGTCCTTGGGCCAGTCTGCGAAGGCGTCCGCGGGCAGCGTGCGTGTGCCGATCTCGGGGATCGAGGCGCTCTGCCCGTTGCTCAGCTTGATCTCGATGCGCTCGCCATCGGAGACGAAGACGATGATGCCGTCGGGCCCACCCGAGAAGGTGCCGCCGTGGCTGTGCCTGTCCTCGGTGCCGGCGAGGCCAGCCTCGCAGCGCCCGTTGATCGTCGCCTTGGCGTAGCCGCTCGCCATGGCGCCGACGTTCCAGAACTCGAGCGTCTCGGTACAGCGGATGATGTTCTTGAACTCGCCGGCGCTCATGTCGATCTCGTGCGTGAAGGTGAACGTGATCTTCTTGGCCGCCACCTTGTCGAGGATGCCGGGCACGGTGCCTTCGGGCTCGGGTGTCGCGCCGGCGTCCGCCGCCTCGCGCTCCCCGCCTCCCTCGTCGTCGTCCCCTTCTTCGTCGTCCTCGCCCTCCTCGCCCCCTTCGTCTTCGCCCTCGCCCTCCGCGCCGGCGTCGGGCGCGCCCTCGTCCTCCCCGCTCGGCGGGCGATCGCGATCGCGCGGCGGCGGATCGCCGATCCCGACCGTGCCCCCGGCGACGCCGGGCTCGGGAGGAGGCGGCATGGTGTCCTTCGCGAGGTTGTCGGCGATGGTCTTCTCCCGGTGCTCCTTGGCCTTGTCACCCTCGTTCTCGATCTGCGCCTTCAGGTCGGCGAGCAGCTGATCCTTGTCGTAGCCGAGCACGTTGCTGATGAGGATCTGGGCGCCCTCGGAGACCCCGGGGATCTTGTCGATCAGCGTGCCGACGCCGTAGCCGACCGCACCCGCGAGCGCCGTGCCCGCGGCGATGATGAGCCCGCCGCCGGGCAGCGCCGCGAGCGTGCCGAGGCTCGTGCCGAGCGTGCCGGAGAGCCCGCCGAGGCCGGCGACGGTGCCGCTGACCTCCTTGCCGTAGAGCTGGACCCCGAGCTTGGCCTGGTTGAAGCCTTCGCGAATGGTGGCGCCGGCGCGCGTGAAGAGCCCGGGCTGGCTCGTCGCGGTCGGCGCCGCCTGGGCCGCCGGCGCGGCCGGGGTCGCGCTGACGATGGGGCGCGCGCCCGGGAGCTGGAGGTTTCTCGGGCCATCGGGGTTGAGCACGATGTTGTCGTAGAGGCCCGCGCCCTGGAAGGGGCCGCTCGCGCGCTCGTTGAGGTCGCGGAAGACCGTCAGCACGCGGTCGGTGCCGGGCACGCGCTTGGCCCAGACGTCGTAGACCCAGCCGCGCTTGTCGATGGCGCCGACATACGAGAAGCCGTCCTTGACCGACCAGACCTCCTTGATCTTGTCGCTCTGGAAGAGCTTGCAGACCGCTTCGAGGCAGGTCTCGGGGCCCCACTCGAAGGCCTGGGCGCCGAGCGGATCGACGTGGTTGACCGGGTCGCCGAGGAGGTAGGCGTAGCGATGCAGCGACGCCGGCTCCAGCGCGTCGCCGGCGTCGGGATCCGGCGCGATGAAGGCCCCGACCTCGGGGTCGTACCAGCGCATCGGGTAGTGCACGAGGCCGCTGGCGGGGTCGACGAAGCGGCCGCGGTAGTGGAGCGGATCGGGAGCGCTGCCCTCCGCGGCGATCACGGCCCCGAAGGGCTCGTGCAGGTAGCTCATGAGCACGCGTCCCCGCCCGTCGGCGACCGCCAGCGTGCTGCCATCGGGGCCCTGCACGAGGTAGCGCGGGGCGCCGTCGACGACGAAGCCGAGTCTCTCGCCCGCGACCTCGCCCGCCACGTGCCGGGTGGTCACGCCGCGTTCGCGGACCTCGAGGAGCTCGTCGCCATCCCAGATGAGCTCGGCCGTCGCTGCGCCGTCCTCGAGCCGTCGCCGCAGGCGGCCGTCACCGTCATAGGCGTAGCCGATCGCGCGCGCGCCGGGCGCGGTGATCGCCTCGAGCCGGCCGGCCGCGTCGTAGGCCAGGGAGCGAGCCCCGGGAAGCGACGACAGGCGTCCCTGGAGGTCATGGGCGCGCCCGTCGGCGACCGGTCGCCCCGCATCGTCCTGGGGGATCTCGCGATCTCCCAGGCGCACGAGCTCGCCGGCGTCGCTCCAGGCGTACTCGCGCCGCGCGCCGTCGGGGAGCGCCAACGCGGCGAGCCGCCCACGATCGTCATAGACGTAGCCGAGCGTCTCGTCGGCGATCGTCTGCGATGCGAGCCGCCCCGCGCGGTCGTACGCGAAGCTCGCCGACCAGGTGGCGCCGTCGGCGCCGCTGAGCTCGAGCCCCACCAGGCGTCGCGCGGCGTCGTAGCGATAACGCAGCGCACCGCCGCCCGCGAGGCGCAGGCCCGTGCGCCGTCCGAAGCTGTCGTGCTCGACGTCGACCGCGAACCCGCCAGGCCCTTCGACCCGCGCGAGCCGCCCGTCGGGCCGGCGGCGATAGGTGACGAGTGGCGTACCGTCGACCACGAAGCCTTCGGTGCGCCCGACGGCGTCGCGCGTGCGCGCGGTCGTGATCGCGCGGTCCTCGTCGAAGGTCGTGCGCGTGCGCGTCGCGTCGTCGTATGCGACGCGCAGGCGGTGTCGCGGGCCCTCGTCGCGGACGAGACGGCCGCTCGCGTCATGGCTCAGCGCGCGCACCAGGGCGCCGTCGACCTCGTGGCGCGCGAGGCGGCCGAGCTCGTCCCAGGTGAAGGTGTGCGTCGCGCCGTCGCCGCGCACGTGGGAGACGAGGCGCCCGGCGTCGTCGTAGGCGTAGCGCTCGGTGCCGCCGGCGGGTGAGGTGCGCGACGCGAGCCGCAGGTGGTCGTCATAGGTGAACGACGTGCGCCGCGAGGACGGGTCGATGATGGCGATGGGATCGGGGCCGCGCTCGTAGATGAGGCGCCAGCGGCTCGCGCCCTCGCTGACGCTCACGAGGTGCCCGGCCGCGTCGTACTCGAAGCGCCGCAGGAGGCCTCCTTCATCGCCGAGCGACGCGAGCCTGCCATCCGCGGTCCAAGACAGCGCGAGCGTGCCGGCGCTGCTCCTGCTGGCGACCGGTCGGCCGCGCGCGTCCCAGGTCAGCGCGAGGCCCTGGCCGAGGCTCGAGGTCTTCTCGAGGAGCCGCCCGCGCGCGTCGTAGGTGTACGACTCGACGGCGCCGCTCGGGGTCGAGGCGCTCGCGAGCAGCGGGCCGACGACGGGGTGCCGGTGGTAGGTCCAGGTCGCCCCGGAGCGCTCATCCTTCATCGTGAAGGCGCCATCGGGTCGATGGGTGACGCGCATGTCGCGAGCCGCGCCCGGGGCGGGACCGTGCTCCTCGAGGCGCGCGAGGCGGCCGAGGGCGTCCCAGGTGAAGCGGCGCTCGAGCCGGCCGTGCACGGTCTCGCGCGCGAGCCTCCCGCCCTCGGCGGGCGGCCGCCACTCGAAGGTGCGTCGCGCCCCGTCGCTCGTGCGCTCTTCGACGAGGCGACCCCAGGCGTCCCACCCGAGGGTCTGCGTGCGTCCGTCGGGCAGGACGACCTCGACGAGATCGGCGCCGGCATAGGTGTAGCGGGCCTCGCCGAGCGGGCCACGCTCCCTCGCGAGGCGACCGAGGGCGTCATGGGTGAAGGTGTGGGTCTCGCCGGCGTGCACGATGCGCGTCACGCGGTCGAGCGCGTCGTACGCGTATTCGATGATCGCCCCGCCGGGCGCGACGTGGCTCGTCAGGCGGCCGGCGGCGTCCCAGGTCCAGCGCTCGACCGCGCCGTCGGGCCCGGTCCGGGCGGTCGGTCGTCCGTGTGCGTCGTAGCCGAAGACGAGCTCCACGCCGCGCTCGTCGCGGGTCGCCGCGACGAGGCCCGAAGCCTCATCGTAGCGCAGCTCGTCGATCGCGCCGTCGCTGTTCGTCATGCGCACGAGGCGGCCGTAGGCGTCATGGTCCCACGCCTCGTAGCGGCCCGAGACATGCTCGATGCGGGCAAGCCGTGCCGCCCCGTCGGGCCCCTCGCTCCAGGTCCAGGTCTCGCGATCTGCGTCGCCTCGGGTGATGGCCGTGATGTCGCCGCGCGCGTTCATGGTGATGGCGACCCGCTCTTCGCCCTCGACCACCGCGACGAGCCGCCCGTCCGGGTCGCGGTCGAGGCGTTGCTCGAGCCCGTCGGGGTAGCGCACCCCGACCAGGCGGCCCTGCGCGTCGTGGCGGAGCTCGGTCCGCGCCCCGGCCGCGGTGACCGCCTCGACGCGCCCGGCGCGGTCGAATCGCCAGCGCGTCGCGCGCTCGGGTCGATCGGTGGGGACCGCCTCGACCTCGCCGATCCCTTCTGCCGAAGGAGCCGACCAGGTGTAGCGCGTCACCGCGCCGAGGGCATCGCTCACGCTCACGTCCGCGCGCATCGCCGCCGTCGGCGCGGCGTAGGAGAGGCGCGTCGCGAGCGCGCCGGGCCCGCTGATCGCCGTCACGCGGTGCTCCGCGTCGTAGCTCAGGCGGGTGACGGCGTCTCCGCGCGCGACCTCGATCAAGCGCCCGAGCGCGTCGTAGCGATAGGTCGTTCGGCCGCCGTCGCCGTCGACCGCCTCGATCCGGCCCGCCGCATCGCGGGTGTAGGCGACGCGCCGGCGCTCTGCCGTCGTGGCCCCGAGCGGCGCGGCGAGGATCTCGGAGAGGCTCGCGCCGGTGTAGCGCAGCTCGGCGACGACGTGGTCCGCCGCTGCAATCGTCGTGGGGTGACCGTCGGCCCAGGTCACGGTGAGCCTCACGCCGCCTTCCACCCAGTGCACGACGCGCCCCTCCGGGTCGCAGGCGGCCCCGGCCGAGCAGCGCGCCGAGCCGGGACCGAGGCCGAGGTGCTCGTCCCAGGTCATCGCGCCGGCGCCGCGCCGCTCGGCGACCCCGGCGCCCGGCGTGTGCACGAGCGGGCGCCCGAGCGTCAGCGTACCGCGCCCGACGGGCACGCTCAGGTCTTCCGCGACGAACGCGAGCGCACCGCTCAGCGGCCGCACCAGGAAGGGGCCGTGGCGCCAGATGACCGCCTGCGCCGCGCCGAGCGCAGCGTGCGGGTCGTGCACGAGGAAGCCGCGCGCCTTGGCGAGCGCGGTCACGGACGCCTCGGGCGTGGACAGCCGCGTGAGCGTGACCGACGGCCCGGGCGGTGCCTCCGCCTCCGGTGTGTCACCCGTCTTGCCGCAGGCCAGGCCGACGAGCGCGGCGAGCGCGGCGATCAGAGTCGAACGAGCGAGCGCGGAGACCAGTGCCATGGCGACCTCCCGGGTGCCATGTCAGAGTCGGCACTGCCCGTAAGATCCGCAATAGGCGAGCATTTTTGCACGCCGTGGTGCCTTCGCGCACACCGCCCGGACCACAAGCGGGGGCAGTGCCCCGCCCGGCTCGCCGCCGGCTTGTTGCTCGAGGTGCACGCGGCCGGTAGGGTGTCGAGCATGAACGTGCACGTCGAAGCCGAGCAGGAAGACGACGGCCGCTGGATCGGGGCGGTGCCCGAGCTCCCTGGCGTGCTCGTGTACGCCAACACCCGCGACGGTGCGGTCAACGGCGCGCTCGCCCTGGCGCTTCGTGTGCTCGCCGACCGAGCCGAACATGGCGAAGCGGTGACCCTCCCGCTCACGGTCGCGCTCGTCGCGTGAGCACGTGGAAGGCGACGAAGGCGCGGCGCGTGCTCGCGGCGCTCCTGCGCATCGGTTGGCACATCAAGCGCACGACCGGCTCGCATCGGGTGCTCGAGCGCGAGGGCTGGCCCGACTTCGTGTTCGCGTTCCACGACGACGACGAGATCGGCCCGCGCATGCTGGCCCGCATCGCGAAGGCGACCGGCCTCGAGCCGGGCGACCTCTGAAGCGTCGGGGCAAAAGCCCCCCGGGTTTGAAGCGCGAGGGCCCGCCCCTACTGCGACCGAACTCTTCCGAGCAGACTGTCCGCCCGAGACGATAAAGGCCGCTAACCCCTCGAGGTTAGCGGCCTTTTCGGGTGGCCAGAGTCGGAATTGAACCAACGACACTCGGATTTTCAGTGAACGTGCGCGGGTGTTGCCTGGTGCTGTCACGATTCGTGGCTTGTGTTGTTACAGGTACTTAGGCCGCGTCGGATGTTGGTTCTTGTTGCTGTGAATCGCCGGTTGTAGCCTCCGAGTGCGGCAGAAGTGCGGCATAGATGCGGCAGAGGTTCCCATGGCGACGATCGTTCCGAAGACTTGGAAGGCTAAGAGGAAAGACCCGAAGACCGGCGCGGAGACGGTCGCGACCCGCAAGGGGTTTCAGGTCCAGATCCGGCTCAAGGGCTTCCCGGTGGTCTACGAAACGTTCGAGTCGAAGCGCGACGCGAAGGAGTGGGCGCAGAAGACCGAAGCCGACATGAAGGCCGGGCGGCACTTCCCCGAGCGGCGCGCGGCGGGTCGTACGCTCGCCGAGCTCGTCGATCGCTACGTCGCCGAGGTGTGCCCGGAGAAGAAGAGCGGGCCGCACACGGAGCGTCTCCTCGGATGGTGGAAGACCGAGCACGGCTATCGGGTGCTCGCCGACCTGACCCCCGAAGTGTTGGCGGAGATCCGCGACGCGCTCGCGGCGAAGTCGAACGACCAGGGCCGGCGCAACGAGGGCAAGCGGATCTCGGGCTCGACCGTGAACCGCTACATGGCGGCGCTGTCGCACGCGCTGACCATGGCGTCGCGCGAGTGGGGTTGGATCCGCGACAACCCGATGCGCCGCGTCACGAAGAAGAAGGAGGGCAGGGGCCGCGTGCGCATCCTGACCGACTCCGAGCGCGAGCGCTTGCTCACGGCCTGTCGCGCGTCGGGTGCGTGGTATCTCGAGCCGGTCGTGATCCTCGCGCTGGCAACCGGCATGCGGCAAGGCGAGATCCTCGGGCTCCGCTGGCCCGACGTGGATCTCAAGCGCGACCGGCTCGTGCTCGACGACACCAAGAACGGCGACCGGCGCGGCATCGCCTTGGCGGGACCGGCGCGCGATGTCCTCGCCGAGCTCTCGAAGCTCCGGCGCGTCGACACCGACGAGGTGTTCCCCGAGACGAGCTCGTTCCGGTGGGCGTGGCTTCGAGCCGTTCGCAGGGCGAAGGTGCTCGACTTCCGCTTTCACGACCTCAGGCATACGTGCGCCTCGTTCCTCGCGATGAACGGCGCGACCCCGAGCGAGATCGCTGCGGTGCTCGGTCATCGCACGCTCGCGATGGTCAAGCGCTACGCGCACCTTCACGACGAGCACATCGAAGGCGTGATGAGCCGCATGGCCGATCGCTTCCTCGCCGACGTGAAGGCGAGCCCGATCGTCAAGGGGCCGACGAAGGGCGCCGACGTGGTTCCGATCCGTCGTCGTCGCGCGTCGTCGTGAACACGACCTGCACGCCCGGGACGGTCCCGAGGTGAGCATGAAGCGGCCGAGCGGGGCGCTACGAACGCCTCGCCCGACCTGACCCCCAGCATGGAGATCCCCACGATGGAAGCTACTGAGAACGTGCCCGACCGTGAGGCGGGCGTCACCACTGCATGGTCCTTCGCCGACTTCCTCGGGCCGAATGACCGGATCGACCTGTACAAGGCACCGCGCACCGGCCCCGTGAGCGTCGGAACGATCGTGCGGATGAAGCGCGCGAATGCATGGCGAGCTGGAAAGTGGCTCGTCGTGACCGATGCGCTCGACGTGACGATCAGGCTCGGCCGCGTCGGTCGCCGACGGCTGTGGAAGACCCGCCGCATCGGGCCGGTGCCGTTCCTCGCACTCGCGGTGGAAGCCGACGGCAAGCGCTGGCTCGAGGTGGACGGCGAGCGGACTGCATTCGACCCCGCCCGTCACACGATCACGGCGGTCGCGGTCGCAGTGGTGACCCCGCTCTGACCTCGGCTCCGGCTCGACCTCGCAACGGTCTCGGTCGAAAAGAAAGGCGTAGAATTCGCACCCGGCGTCTCTCTGTCGTGAAGGGCGATCCTGCCCCACTGATGACAGAGGTTCCCGATGAACGACGAGACGCCGAACGACGCGCCCGCTGACCGCTACTTGACGGTCGCCATGCTGGCGGACGCCTACCCCGCCTTCCCCGAGACTTCGATCCGCTGGCTCCTGTTCAAGCGCCACGAGAACGGGCTCGAGGCTGCGGTGATCCGAGTCGGCCGGCGCCTGCTCATCTCGGATCTCGGGTGGCGGCGCTGGCTCGAAGGCAACCGCGAGGCGAAGCCCCCGGCGCCGACCCCGACGGCGGCGCCGACGAAGGGCCGGCGCACCCGTGGCACGGCGGCGGCGTGATGGGGCGCCACGTCAACGAGCTGGCGAAGGCACACGCGCAACTCGTCGCGTTGCGTGACGCGATCAAAGCATCGGCGCGCGAGGTGAATCGGATCCTCGCTCGCGTCGAGCGGGCGATGCGAACCACCGCACGCGAAGCCGAACGCGAGGCGGCGAACCAAGCCGACCGCAAGGCGGCGCGATCGTGAGCCGCGAACGGGTCTACCTGACGCCGGACCTTCGCGACCAGATCGCGGGTGTCGTGCGGGAGGGCGGGACGATCGCCGACGCGATCGCGCTGCTCGGGCTGAGCCAATCGACGGTCTACCGCTGGCTTCAACGGGCGCGCGAGGGCAACGGCACCCGGGCGATGGTCGGTCTACTCGAGGCGGTGCGCGCGGCGGAAGCGGGACACGACCGACCTGCGGTGCGCTACAGCGAGCGCGTTCGCGATGACCAACGGCGCGACCTGGCCGAGCTCGAACGGCGCGTTCGGGTCCTCGAAGTGTGCTTCCGCGAGCTCACGGGGATCGACCTCGAGCACGACGCCGAGGTGCATTCGTGAGCGGACACGACCTCGCCGCCGAGGTGAAGGCGACCTTCATCGGCGACCGGTTCCTCGAGCTCGTGCGCGATCTCGGAGGCAGGCCGAAGAAGACCGGCGTCGACTGGCGGTGCGCGTGCTTCCTGCATGGCGGCTCGGGACCGAACCTCGTCTTGACCCCTGACCGTGGCGGTGTCGCGGTCTGGCACTGCATGTCGACCTGCGGCGGCGGCGACGTGATCACCCTCGCCCAACGTGCGCTGTCGCTCGACTTCAAGACGGCGCTCGAGTGGCTCGCCGGGCGTGCTGGGTTGCAGCGCTCCGACCGCTTCGCCGAACCGGCCTCGTCATCGCACGCTGGCGCCGTCGCACGACCTCGCCCGGCCTCCGCTACCCCTCCGGCCTCGGAGGGCTCCAACGCCTCAAACGGCGCCTTCCTGGCGGCTTTGTGGTGTCGTGTCGCCGAGAGTTGTTGGAGCGCTCCTGTCGCGCGCTGGCTCTCCGACGTGCGCGGAGTGGAGCCCGACGCGGCCCATGCGCTCGGGTGTCGCGACTGGTCGACCGTGCGGCGCGAGCTCGCCGACCTGCTCGACGAGACGCCTGTCGACGAGCTCGAGGCGGTCGGGCTCGCGCGTGATGGGCGCCTGCATCCTGCGGTGGTCGGGTGCTTCCGAGGTGACCCCGAGTGGGCGGCGGTGGCGGTGCCGATCTGGCGCTTCGGCCGCGCGTACCCGGAGCGGTGGCGCTTCCGCCTGGTCACGCCGCACACGACTCGCGACGGGCGAACGGTCAAGGTCTTCCAACCCTACTCGACCGCTCTGCCCGTCGACTTCCTCGGCGCGGGTCGACCTGACCGGCTCGACGCTCCCGAGGTGCGGCTCGCGCATCTTGGGTCGGGTGTCGACGGCGCCGGCCTCGTCGTCATCGTCGAAGGTGAGCCCGACCTGTGGAGCACAACCGAAGTGGTCGACGGGCGCGCAGTCGTGCTCGCGGTGTGCGGCTCGCCGACGCGATGGCGCGAGGGCTGGCCGAGCCTGCATGACCTGGCGGCGCTCGGGGTGCGGCGCGTCGCGGTGTGCGTGCACCATGGCACGCGCACGAAGGGGCGCGACGGGCGCGTGCTCGGGCATGGCGAGCGCTTCGCCGAGGTGGTCGCGGGCGAGTGTGCGGGGGCAGGGATCGCCGTGCGCCGCTGGCTCCCCTCCGAAGGTGAGGACCTGAACGTGTTGCATCGGCGCCGCGAGCTGTCGGGCTTCCTCGCCCCGCTCGTGTCGGAGGCGACATGGGCGACGATCTGACTCGCGACACGCGCCCGAGCGATCCGGTCACCCCCGAGGTGATCGCAGGCAAGCGCGCCAAGGTGCTCGCCGAGATCGCCGACCTCGAGCGCGACCGAGACGCACGCCTCGCCGACGTGGCCCCGGAGATCCTGCATGACCTCCGACGCAAGCGCGACGAGCTCGTGCGGCTCGAGGAAGCGGCCCGGCCGCGCTTCGAGATCCAACGGCTCGCCGATCGCGGCATCGACCTCGAGAAGCCGCCCCCGCTCGCACCCGTTCTGCTCACACATGATGGCGGCGTGCCCTTCATGCGCTCCGGCATCGTCGCGTCACTCGTCGCGCCAGGTGGCACCGGCAAGACCTTCGCGCTCTGCCAGTTGGCCGCGTCGCTCGCGTCCGGGGTGCCGTGGCTCGGGACGTACCTGCCGACGCGCAAGGGAAGCGTGTTCCTCGGGCTCGCCGAGGAAGACGACGACGAGGTTCATCGCCGGCTCTTCGAGGCGACGAAGACACTCGACCCCTACAATCGGAACGAGGTGCTTCGGAACGTCGCGGCGCACGGCCTCATGGGGCGCGACGTGTCGTTCATGCGCCGCGCACCCGACAAGAACATCGGCGCGGCCGAGTGGTTCGCGACCTTCAAGGGCGAGCTCGCGCGCTCGGGACCCTGGCGGGCGATCGTGTTGGATCCGTGGTCGCGGTGGGGCGGTGTCGACGCGGAGACGGACGCGCACGCGGCGACCTTCGGCGTGCGCCTGCTCGAAGAGCTGACCCGGCTCGAGGGCGCGCCCGCCGTCATCGTCGCGCATCACACGCGCAAGCCTTCGGCCGGCTCGAAGGGGCCGAGCGATGCGAGCGACGCGCGCGGCTCATCGGCCTTCGTCGATGGTGGGCGGTTCACGATGAACCTCGGGCGGCGCGGCGCGGGTGACCTGCTGTCGCTCCGCGTGACGAAGACCAACGGCACGGTGCCTGGTCCCGAGCTTATCCTCGCGCGCGACAAGGGCGGCGTGCTCCGACCTGCGACGCCGACCGAGATCGCCGAAGACGACGAGGCGCAACCGCGCACGAGCTCGAGGCGCACGACGACGGCACCTACGCCGACGCCGACGAACGGCGACCGTGACCCGAGGGGGGCGGGCTGGTGAACGTCGCCGAGGTGGTCGACCGAATCCGCCTGCTCGCCGATCGGAGCGACGAGGGCAAGGCCGCGCGGAACCGGATCGCGTTGACGGCGCTCGACGCCGACGAGGTGAAGGCGCACCCCGAGGCCGCACGCGATCTGCTCGTCAATGAGCTCGCATCCATCTTCGTCGACCTGCTCGCCGAGGTGACCCGGCTCGAGCGCGAAGGCGTCGCGCTCGACGGCGACGCCGAAGGCATGCTCGCGCTCGACCTGGCGCTCGTGCGCGTGCTCGAGCGGGTCGACGCCGACGAGGGCGCGAGGGCGCGCGAGGGGCGCACGACGAAGGCGACCGACCCGGCGTTGCGGTGGGAGTTGTGGAGCGACGACGACAAGCCGGTTGGGCTCGTGCGCTTCGCCGGGGTGGTCTGGTCGCGGCGGGTGCGCGAGCGATGGCGCCGAGGTGTCGACCGGCCTGCGGCGATGGTGCGTGTGCTCGCGCACGACAAGCTCGGAGCGCTGGCGCGAGGGGCGGCGCTCGACGAGGGAACGGGAGAGGTGCGCGACGGCAAAGGTTCGCTCGTCGCCGGCCTCGTGCCCGGGCTCGACGTGGCAACGCTCGACCTCGAGGTGATGCGGCGTGGCCTCGAAGTGTTCCGCTCGACGTTGGCGCGGCGTGCGATCCGCTTCTTCGCGCACGAGGCGCATCGGGGCGATGTGCGCGGTGACCTCCGACCGGAGATCGTGTGCGTCGACGGTGGGCTCGTCGGGCTCGCCGAAGCGATCGGGTGTCACCCGCGAAAGGATGCGCAGCGGGTGCGTGACCTGCTCGACCTGGGGAGGGTGCTCGACGTGTCGACGCCCGGGCTCGAGGTGCACGGGCTGTGGCACTGGACGGTCATCGCCGAAGCGCCTGGTCGACGCGCGCGGCTCGAGGTGGATCTGAACCGGTGGGTCTTCCTCGAAGGCGCGGCCGAGCGCTTGAAGGTGCGCGGCGTGAACACCCGCGAGGCGAGGCTCGAGCGTCTGCTCGTGCCTGTGCTCCGACACGACCCGCCCTTTCGGGTGGCGCAGCGTCGGGAGAGGGGTCGGGTCTGGACGGTCGCCGACGCCGTGCTCGTCGTGCTCGTCGACAACGGCGCCGAGCTCGCCGCCGAGGGTGGCACGCGCATCGACTCGAAGGCGTGGAAGCGCCTGGTCGACGAGGCAGGGCTCGACGAGGGCCGCGCGTCGATCGTGCGCGACCTCATGCTCACTGGCGATGGGACCTCGCCGCCCCTGCTCGCACGAGTGAGCGGCGACCGGTTCACGCTGGCCCCGGACCGCGCAACCGAGCTCGCGTTCATCCTGGCTCGGTCGACGAGGAAGCGGGGCGACACGTGAGCGACGGTCAACGGTACCCCCATGGGGTCAACGGTACCCCCATGAACCCCGTCACGGTACCCCCATGAACCCCGTCACGGTACCCCCATGAACCCCGTCACGGTACCCCCATGACCTCTGTAAAGGCCCGCCTTCCGCAACGGTTTGCCGAGCCGGAAGTGTACCGGTCTGGACTGGACTGGAAGTCCCTACAGGCTTCGCCTTCCGGGACCGGGGTCGGCTCGGGAGGGCTGACGCCCCCCGGCCTCCCCCGAGCTGCATCATGGAGATCGGGAGCATCCTCCCGAGCTGTGGATCCAGTGAGAGGGAAGCCGCGCGACGAGGGCTGCGCCCGCTTCCCGGGACAGTGGCGGGACACCGGGCCGCGTCACACCCGCGTCACACCGGGGCGACGCCGAGCCCCGTTGCACCTGGCCCCCTGGCACACGCGGCGGACCCCCCGGGCCTCGATTGGCGGTCAACGAAGCGCGCGCTGCGGCGGCGCGCAACTTCCCCACGATTTTTCCCCCCTCGCCCCCGAGGAAAAAAGTTCCCCAGGAAAAAAGGCGGCGTTAGGGGACCCCGCCCGGGGCGCCGACTGGCAACCGGGAGCAAAGCGGGGGGGTACCCCGGCGGGCTCGGGGCCGGCTTGTTGCGTGAGGCAGACCCTCGCTCGGGAGCGCGACGCGGGCGGATGACCAACCACCGAGCAACTGCGGCAGAAGTGCGGCATAACGGTCGAGCGCGGCAGAGGCCCCAATGAGAAAGGCCGCTAACCCCTCGAGGTTAGCGGCCTTTTCGGGTGGCCAGAGTCGGAATTGAACCAACGACACTCGGATTTTCAGTCCGATGCTCTACCAACTGAGCTACCTGGCCTCAGCGGGCCGGCGGAATCTACTCGCACCGCCCGACCTGTCAAGCACGATGTGCGCGCGGCGCTCCGCTCATCCGCCGAAGCGGGCGCGCAGCTCGAGCCCGCCCGGGTGGTCGGCGCGCTCGCCGAGGAGCTTGTTGAGGTAGGTGCGCGCGCGCTCGGCCTGCCCGGCTTCCCAGCTCGCCAGGGCCAGGCGCTCCAGCACCACGTGGTGCTCGGCCTCGTCGCTCAGTGCGTGCCGTTGCATGAGCAGCGCTTGATGCACCGCCAGCGCGTCCGTCCAACGCCCCCCCGTGATCAGCGCGCGCCCGTAGTCGAGCAGCTTGCGCACGTTCTTGCCGTCGATCTCATGGGCTCGCGAAAACGCCGCCAGCGCGCCCTCGATGTCCCCGAGCCGCTCGCGCACGAGCCCGAGCTGGTGGCTGCGCTCGGCGATCTCCTCGGCCGCCCGCTGCTCCTCCAGGCGCCGGACGACCTCGCTCAAGAGCGGCTCCACCGCCGCGTCGTCCCCCCGGCGCAAGAGCAGGTCCACCTCCATCAGCCGCGCGTCGCTCCGCTCCGCCCGCTCCGGGTCCGCCTCCCGCGCGGCGTCCATCCACGCCGCGAACTTCGTCTCGTCCGCCAGCGCCCCGTCCAGGTAGAGCCGTGCCAGCTCCAGCGCCCGCTCCGCCCGCTCGCTCGCGCTCGGCGCTTTCTTCCACAGCTGCTCGAGCAGCGCCGCCAGCCGCTCCCACGCCTCGGCCCGCGTCAGCACCTCGATCGCCAGCGCGTCCAACCCCGGCGCCGCCTCCTCGAAGCTCAACGCCTCCTCGATCACCTCGCGCGCCCGTGCCAGATCCCCGACATCATTGGCCAATAGCCTCGCCAGGTCCATCAGCAGGCGCAGCTTGCGCTTGCCCTCCGTCTTGCTCACGACCCCCTGCAGCGTCGCCGCCGCCTCGCCCGGCCGCCCCTCGCGCACCTGCAGCCTCGCCAACAGGAGCTGCGCCTCGACGTGGTCCGCGTCCTGCGCGAGCACCTCCTCGAGCAGCGGCCGCGCCCGCGCCGCGTTGCGCAGCTGATCGAGCTCGACCGCTGCCGCCTGCACGAGCACCATCGCCCGCTCCGCCCCCTTGACCACCCCGGCCTTGCGCCCGAGCGTCGCCGCCAGCTCCGCGTACTTGCGCGTGCGCCCATAGAGCGCCACCAGCGCGTTGAGCGCCGCCACCGCCTGCGCGTCCGCCTCCAGCGCCGCCTCGTACGCCTCCACCGCCGCGCCGACATCGCGCAGCTTGTCCTCCTGCACCCGCCCGAGCTCGACGTACGCCGCCGCCTTCGCCGCCGCGCCCTCCAGCGCCTCCGCGTGGCGCTGCCACAGCCCCGCCACGTCCTGCCACCCGCCGCGCTCCGCCGCCTCCTGCACCAGCTTCTTCGTCGCCTCGGCCAGCGTCGGGTCGAGCTCCCACGCCTCGCGCCACGCCTCGATCGCGCCGTCCGCATCGCCCAACGCGCCGTAGCGGATCTGCGCGACCTCGTTCCAGCACGCCGCCGCCGCGGGCAGGTCCCCCGCCTCCTGCGCCGCCTGCGCCCGCAGGAACGACAGCTCCACCAGGTCCTCCCAGCGGTGCGCGCGCCGATAGAAGTCCGCCAGGTGCTGCGCCGCCTCGCCGTCGTTGTGATCACGCGCCAGCAGCGCCTCGTTGGCCGCCACCATGCGCGTCTCGTCGCCCTGCGCCTCGGCCAGCGCCCTCAGCGCGCGCCACCACCCGCGCGCCGCCTCGTCGTCCTCGATCAGATCCGTCAGGATCGCGATCTCCTCCTCCGCCACCGCCGGGTCGCCGCCCGCCAGCTCCAGCCGCACCACCGCCTCGCGCAGCCCCACGTGGTTGGGCGCCTTGCCGAGCCCCGCCCGAAGCGTGCTCAGCGCCCTCGCGCGCCCGTCCTCCAGCCCGAGCTGCTCGTGCTCGATCTCGGCCAGCCAAAGCGCCAGCTCGCTCGCCACCTCCACCCCGGCGCGCGCCACGCCGACACGCAGCACACGCGCCAGCTCATCCCACGCCCCGATGCGCTGGCCCAGCTCGCGCAGCTGCCGCCACACGGCGAGATCGTCGGGGGCCGCCTCGGCCGCCCGCGCCAGCGCCTTGACCGCCGCGATCCGATCGCCGACCAGCGACTCGTAGGTCACCGCCGCCTCGCGCAGCAGCGTGCTCCGCTCGGCCGCGTCGCCCGTCTTGTCCGCGCGCAGCTCGAGCAGCTTCACGAGCTCGCCCCAGCGCGACTGCGCCCGGAGCTGCGCCGCCAATACGTCGGTCGCCGCCGCCCCCGCCACCGGCTCCGCCACCCGCGCCATCAGCGTCGCGCGCAGCCGCTGGTCATCGGGGTGCGCCGCCAGGAGCCCCTCGATCGCCTCGATCGTCTTGTCCGGCCCCTCGTGCGCCGCGAGGTGCAGCGCCAGATCCAGCGCCAGGACCGGGCGCTCCGCCGGCGCCTCGACCGCGAGCCGCTGGTTGTAGATCCCCTTGAGCGCCGCCCAGTCGCCGCTGTCGCGGTAGAGCGCCGCCAGCGCGTCGCACGCCGGCGCGTTGGCCGGATCGACGTCGAGCACCCGCTCGAACACCTTGATCGCGCGCGCGCGCTCCCCGTGCCGCTGCTCGATCCCGCCGAGCCACAGCGCGAACCCGACCAGCGCCGCCTCGGGCACGCCACGCTTGAGCATGTCCTCGCCGGTCTTGAGCACCGACGCGTAGTCGTTCGCCTCGCGCGCCTCGCGCTCGACCAGCGCCCTGAGATCGGCCGCCTCCGGGGCCTGTCTCAGCGCCGCCAGCAGCACGCGCAGCGCCAGCGCGCGATCCGACAGCCGCTCGATCGCGATCTGCACCGCCTGCGTCGCCAGCGCGAAGCGCTCGCTCGCGTCGGCCGTCGCCACGAGCTCGATCATCAGCACGTTGATCAGATCCTGCCACGACTGCCGCGCGCGGTACCGCTTCTCGAGGGCGCGCGCCGCGCGGCGCCTCAACGTCGGATCGCTCCTGAGCAGCGCCTCCAGGCCCTTGATCAGCTCGTCGGGCCCCGGGCCCGGCCCCCACATCCTGTCGGCCGCCACCAGGTGCTCGATCGCCTCCTCGGGGCGCTCGCGGTGCGCCGCCGCGACCTCGGCGCGGTCGATCAGGATGCGCACCCGCGCCGCTTCCGCCGGCGTCGCCTCGAGCTTCTTGCCGAGCACCTCGTCGACGGCCTCCCAGTCGCCGGCCGCGCGCTCGATGCGCTCGAGCGTCGTCAGGGCGAAGCGATTCAGCGGCTCGATCGCCAGCATGCGCCGCGCCGTCTCGCGCGCCGAGGCCGCGTCGTCCAGGCGCGTCTCGTGGATCTGTGCCGTCTTGGCCAGGATCTCGAGCCGGCTCTTGTCGCCCTCGGCGTGCTTGAGCGCTGCCCGATAGAGCTCGACCAGCGCCGCGAAGTGCTCGCCGCGGATGTAGAGCCGCTCGAGGCGCCGCACGAACTCGACGTCCGCCGCGCTCTCCGGCAGGCACCCCTCGAGCGCGTCGATCGCGCCCTGCACGTCGCCGAGCTGGTCCATGCGCAGCACACCCAGGCGCATCCTCAGCTCCGGCAGCTCCTCGGCGCTCGCGGACAGGTCGATCCACGACTCGAGGATCCGCGCCTCCGAGGCGGCGTCGCCGATCTCGCGATAGTACGCAGCCAGCGGCTCCACCGCCTCGCGGTTCCCCGGCACCATCGCCAGGTGACGCTCGAACCAGCTCGCCGCCTCCTCGCTCTGGCCGAGCTGGCCGTGCAGGATGTGCGCGACCTTGAGCACGTAGCGCGCCTGCACGCGCTCCTCGTCGTTCGCCGCGCACTCCTCGTAGAGCCCGACCAGCGCCTCCCAGTAGTTGTGCTCGCCGGCGATCGCCTCGAGCTGAGCCTCGATGGTGGCGTTCTCGAGGTCGCCTCTCAGCGCCTCCGCCAGGTAGGCGAACGCCTTTTCGGGCGCGTCCAGGCTGCCCATGAGCCGCGCCAGCCGCACGAGCATCGCCTGCCGCTCGCTGCCGGGCGGGCAGACCCGGAGCTGCGCCTGCACGATCCCTGCAAGCGTCGCCGCCGGCGCGTTGTCGCCGAGCGCGCCCTCGAGGATGCGCGCCGCCTCCGCCGTCGCCTCGGCGTAGAGCGGATCGATGACCTCGGCGCCGGCCGCGCCGATAACCGCCGCGCCGCGCGCCGCCGCCTGCTCCGCGCGCTCACACGCGACGATCATCGACCACAGCGCCGGCACCACGTCGCGCCGCGTCGGCACCGTGCGCAGGACCTCTTCGAGCTCGGTCAGCCCCTCGCGCGCCGTCTGCGGGAAGCGGATGAGCGAACGCCCCAGGCGCACCTGCACGTCGATCGCGATCGCGTCGCTCGGCGCCTGCTCGAGCCAGCGCCGATAGTGTCGATGAAGCGCCGCGTGGTCCTGACGCCGCTCGAGCAGCTCCGCGATGCGCTCGTGCGCCTTGACGCTGGCGTCGTCGTCCGCCGGCGCCTCGCGCGCGACGCCCTCGAGCACCGCGAGCGCCCGCGCCTCGTCGCCGAGCTTCTGCGCGAGCACGTCCGCGCCCCTGAGCGCGAGGTCGAAGCGCTCGCGGCTGGGCTCGGCGCTCGCCGCGTCGAGCAGGTGACGCGCGAGATCGTCCCAGCGTTCGGTGCGCTCGAGGAGCTGCGAAAGCGCGTCGCGGCTCTGGTGATCGGTGGTGTCGTGCTCGAAGGCGAAGCGATAGAAGTGCGCCGCCCGCTCGCTGTCATTGCTCTCGACCTCGTGGATGCGCGCGAGCCGCGCCATCACCGCGCCGCCCCCGTGGCCGAGGCCGACCATCGCCTCCAGGCGCTCGATCAGCTCGCCCCAGCGGTCGAGCTTGCGCGCCAGCGCCTCGAGCTCGTCGAGGTGACGCACGGCCTCGTCCGAGGCACCGTCGAGCCGCTCGACCAACGCGAGCAATGTCGTGAACGCCGCCTCGGGTCGGTCGAGTCGGACGTTCTCGAGCTCGGCGAGCTTGCTCAGACACTCGATCTGCAGCTCCGGATCGTCCTGCTCGAGCGTGCTCATGTAGAGCGCCACGAGCTTGTCCCAGTCCTCGTTCGCGCGATACACCGGCTCGAGCAAGCGATAGACGTGCTGGCGCTCACGCCCCTCGCCCCAGATCGACTCGAGCAGCTCCACCGCGTCCTGCGGCGGCGGCGCCCCTTCGGCGAGCACCGCCTCGAGGATCGCCACCGCGCCGGGCGCGTCCGCGAGCGAACGCCAGCGCACCCGCGCCAGCTCCAGGCGCAGCGACTCCTTGCGCGCGCCCGCCTCCCGCGCGATCCCTTCGCCGAGCAGCGTCGCCCGCTCGGCGTGTCGCCCCAGGCGCGCCAGGAGGTCGCTCAACCCGTCGAAGGCCGCCGCGTTGTCCGGATCGCGCTGCAGCACGGAGCGCCACACCCGCTGCGCCTCGGCCTCGCGCCCCGACAGGCGCGCCAACGTCGCCGCGAGCTCCAGCTCGACCGGCGCCTTCTTCTTCGCGCTGAGCGTCGCCAGGCGGTGCTCGAGCGCCTCGGCGAGGAGCGCGAGCTGTCCCTCCTGCCGCGCCCAGCCCTCGAGCGCGGCGAGCACCGCGCCGTCCTTGTCCTCTTCCTGCAGCACCCCGCGCCAGAGCGGCACGATCTCCGGCGGCCCGATCCCCAACGCCTCGACGGCGGCGAGGTCATCACGCTTGCGCTGGAGCCGCGGCTCGGCCGTCGCGATCGCGCGCCCGACCTCGTCGAGCACCTGCACCAGACGCCGTTTTGCCTTGTCGTGATCGGCGCTGCCGTCGGCGAGCTCGTCACGCGTCAACGTCAGGAGCCGCTCGCGACAAGCGCCGCCCTCGTCACCGCCCGGGTCCAGTGCGTAGCCTCGCGCCACGTGTGCCCAGGCACGCGCGCGGTTGCCGAGCGGACCCGCCCACAGGTCCGCCAGCTCGGCCAGGAGGAGCGGCGGCGGCGCGTCGAAGGTCGCGATCCGCTCCAACACCGCGGCCAGCTCTTCGGCGTCGCCGCGTCGCCGATGCGCGTCGGCCATGAGCGCCCGCGCCCGCGTCCCGGCGCTCGGGTGCCTGGTCTCGACGCGCGCCAGGGTCGCCAGCGCTCCGGCGTGCGCGTCGTCGTGCGCGAGCACCTCCGCGAGCGTCGCCAGCGCCGCCTCGATCCCGCCGCCGTGCTCGGCCTGGATCTGTCCGATACGAAAAGCGATCTCGTTCGCTTCCGCGCGCGAGCCGGCACCCTCCGCCAGCGCCCGCTGCCGCCCGAGCGCGACGATCGCCTCGTCCCAGCGCCCGGCCTCCTGGTAGAGCTCGACCAGGCGCGCCACCGCCGCCTCGTCGTTGGCGTCGATCGAGACGAGCTGTTCGTACAGCACCGCGGCCCGCATCTTGTCGCCGAGCTCGTCGGTCGCGCACTCCGCCGCGCGGTGCAGGAGCTCGCGCCGCTCGCTCTCGGCGTCCTCGAACGCCGCGGCCTCCGCCAGCAGATCGACCAGCTCGGGGAAGCGCTCGGCGCTCCGCAGCACGCTCTCGAGCGTGGCCAGCAGGCGCTGCCGCGTCGCGCGCGCCGTCTCGCGCGGTGCCTGTCCGAGCTCCTCGAGCGCCGACTCGAGCGCGACGATCGCCTCGTCGACGCGCCCGACGTCCAGCTCGAGCACCGCCAGCGCCTCGAGCACCTCGGCCCGGGCGATCGGGTCGGTCTCGCCCGCCGCCATGCGCCCCAGCACCTCGCGCCGCGCCTCGAAGTCGCCGACCCGCTCGTAGAGCCGCGACAGCGCCGCCAGCGTCGGCGCGACATCGAGCTCGCCGGCCGCGTCCGCCAGCGCCAGCTCGCGCGTCAGCGACGCGATCGCACGCGGGTCGTCGGCGAGCTCTTCCTCGGCGATGCGCGCGTCCTCGCGCAGGAGCCCCCGCACGCCGCGCGGCAGCTCGTCCCCACCCTCGACGCCGTTGGCGTCGACCGCCGCTTGCAGGACCTCGGACAGCTCCGCCCAGAGCCCGAGTCTGGCCGCGATCCGCCGCATGCGCTCGAGCGCCTCGCCGTCCTCGGGGTCCTCGAAGATCGCCTGCCCGTACAGGTGGAACGCGTGGTGCGCGCCCTCGGCCTTCTTGTCGGCCTCATCGATCTCCGGCAGGCACTCGATCGCCGCGATGCGCAAGACGGCCGCGCGTGCCGACCCCGGCTCGGTGAACTCCGCCTGCACCACCAGCGTGTTGATGAGGCCCTCGGTGTCGCCGGCCCGGCGGTGATAGTCGATCAGCACCTCGAGGATCACGTCGCGCTGACCCTCGGACTCCTGCGCGCGCGAGACCTCGAGCAGCGCGCGTCGCGCGTCGCGCCCGGCCGTCTCGCTCTCCACGAGCCCGATCAGCTCCGAGATCGCCACCTCCCAGAGGCCGCGCTTGTCGCGCCTCAGCAGCGCCCGACGAAGCCGCAGCGCGTCGCGTCGCTCGGCCGTCCTCGCCGCCTCGATCGCGTCGGTGTAGGCCTGATCGATCTTCTCCGCATCGCCGATGCGCTCGTGGAGCTGCAGCAGCAGATCGGAGATCTCGCTGTCACCCGGCTCCTCGATCCACAGCGGCTCGAGCACGGCGACCGCGTCCTCGGGCCGACCCAGCGCGCCCGCCAGCGCGTGCGCCGCCTCGACCACCTTCTGTCGCCTGAGCGAGCGGGAGAGCACCCGCCGCGACGCGTCGAGCTTGACCCGGACGAACGAGTCGAGGTCGGCGGTCTTCTTGAAGAGCACCCCGAGCAGCTCGAGCGCGGCCAGCGCCTCGGCGTCGTCCTCCGTCTCGGACAGCGCGCGCTCGGTCTCGACGATCGCCTCCTCGAGCTCGATGAGGCGCCGGTGATAGACGTCGGCCAGGCGCAGCCTGAGCGCCGGCCGCAGCGCCAGGTCGATCGGCGGCTCGCGCTCGAGCGCCGCCTTCCACATCGCAGCGAGCTCCTCCCAGGCGTTGCTCAGCGCCGCCGCCTGCTCGAGCTCCTCCCACGCCTCGGGGTCCTCCGGCGCCACCGCGAAGCGGCGCGACAGGAGCGAGAACGCCTTGTCCGGTGCGCCATGCAGGCCGCCCGACAGCATCAGGAGCTCGTCGATCAGGCGGGGCAGGTGGGGCAGCTCGGCCTCGCCCGCGCTCTCGATGCGCGCCTCCAGCATCGCCGCCAGCGCATCGAGCCGCCCCTGGCGCCGGTAGACCTCCTCGAGCACCGGCGCCGCCTCGCGCCCCACGACCGGATCGCCGGCGTAGCGCTCGAGGACCACGCGCACCGCGTTCTGCTCCGCGTCGCTCGGTCCGCTCTCGATGATGTCCCGGCAGTGCTCGATCGCCGCCAACGGATCGCCCAGCCGATCGGCCGCGACCGCGACGAGCTGCAGCCTGAGCTTCCGGCGCCTGGCCGGCTCACGCACGCGCACGAGCCCGGCCTCCAACGCCAGCGCCAGCTCACCCCACGCCTTGGTCGACTCCAACGCCCGCACGAGCCCATCGAACGCGCCCTGGTCGTCGGGCGCGAGGTGCAGCACGTCCTGGTAGATCTGCGCCGCGCGCTCGGCGTCGAGCATCACGTCGTCGAAGAGCCGCCCCAGCGCCTTGAGCGGGGCCAGCCGCTCGGCCGCCGTCGGCGCGGCCTCGATGCGCGCGCGGTAGACCTCCTCGAGCCCGGCGAAGTCGCTCTGGCTGTAGTAGAGCTTCTCGAGCTCCTCGAGCGCGTAGGCGTCGCCGGGCGCGAGCTGCAGCACCCAGCGGAAGTGGCGCACCGCCTCCTCGGGCACGAGCAGCCGCGTGCGCGCGATGTTGCCGAGCGAGCGGTGCAGCGCCGCGCGCACCTCCTTGGCGCTCGCCTCGCCCGCGGCCGCGGGCAGGCGTCCGAGCGCCTCGTCGATCGCCGCGTAGGCGCTCTCCCATCGCCCGGTCGCCCCGGCGTCCTCCTCGAGCTGCGGCAGCGCCTCGATGAGCCCGAGCTCGGCGCCGATGACCAGCGCCTTGCCCCACGCCTCGCACGCTCCGACGGGATCCTTGGCGCGCCGGTGCAGCTGTCCCGCCTGCATCCACGCCTGATAGCGCTCGGACGCGTCGGGCGCGTGCTGCCCGAGCACGTGCAGCGCCACCAGTCGCCGCTGCGCAGCGCTCTCGTCGCCGAGGAGCTCGAGCAGCTTGCGGGCCAGCGCGACCTGATCGTCGCCGTCGCGCAGCGCGGCCTCGAGGTGCTCGGCCGCGCTCTTCCTGTCGTCGAGCTCGGCCTCCATGACGCGAGCGATCTCGACGTGGATCGCCCGCGCCAGCGCCGGATCGCGCTCGTGCTTGGCGGCGTCCTTGAGCAGCGCGACGTAGTCCTTCCAGCGCGCGCCGGCCGCGCCCGAGGTCTTGGTCGGCTTGGCGAAGAGCCGCGCGAGCTCGTCCCACTTGCCTCGCGCGACGAAGATCCGCTGCAGGAAGCGGCGCGCCGGCACCGAGGTCGGGCTCGACTCGGCGATCGTCTGGAAGATCTGCTCGGCGCGCTCGACGTCGCCCAGCCGCGTGAGCACACACTCGCCGAGCTCGAGCAGGAGCGGCAGCTTGGCCGCCTTCGACTTCGCCTCCTGCACGCGCTGCTCGAGCACGCGTGCGTAGGCGGGCCAGTCCTCCTGCTCCGCGTGCAGCGCCTGCAGCGCGGCCAGGCTCTCCTCGCGCCCCGGCGCGAGCTCGAGGATCTCACGGTGGAATCCCGCCGCGCGCTCCGGCTGCAGGAACGCGTTCTGCGCGGTCTCCGCCAGCGCCTCCAGGAGCGCGATGCGCTCGGACGGCTCGCTCGTCAGCTCGAGCTCCCGCTCCAGCGCCGCGAAGTGCAGCTCCGCGTCCTGGCGCCGCCGATACAGCTCGCGCAGATGCCGCACGACCTGGATGTCGTCGGGGTCGAGCTCGAGCAGGCGCTCCAGCACCGCCACCGCCTGCGAGTCCGAGCGCACGTGGTCGAGGTAGAGGTCGGCGATCTGATGGAAGAGCGCGACCAGCTCGGACGGCTCCTCCGTGAGCTCGACCTTCTGCGCCAGGACCTTGAGCAGGTCCGACCACTGCTCGCGCTCGGCGAGCCCGACCGCCAGACGGTCGAGCGCCACCGGGTGGCTCGGCACGAGCGCGACGATGCGCTGGTAGGTCTGCAGCACCATCGCCGGCATCGGCAGCCGCTCCGGGTCCTGGTAGACCTCGACGGCGTCGAAGAGCAGCTCGACCTTGTCGGCGATCTCCGGGCTCGCCTCGACCCAGCGATCGAGCAGATCGACGTAGGCGTGCCAGCGCCCCGCCGTCGCGTAGAGGCGCCGCAGCTCGGCCCACACCGCCAGGCGCGTCAGCTCACGCTCGGCGTCGCTCTCGCCCTCGGCGCCGTCGACGTCGCGCTCGACCAGCCGCCATGCCTCGATCGCCTTGTCGAGGTGGCCGAGGTTGTTCTCGGCGAGCAGCGCCATCTCGGTCGCGATGGCCCGCCGCTCGGCGGCGTCGGCGGTGATCGCGTGCAGCTGGGCGAGGTTCGTGTAGGCGCGTCGCGGGTCGGGGTGGCGCTCGTAGAACTCGCGGTAGAAGTCGGCCGCGCCCTTGTGCGTCGGGTCGAGCGCGCGCACCTTCCTCCACAGTCGCTCCTCGAGCGCGCTCGGCGCGTCGGCACCTCGCGCCCGCCTGGCCAGCGCCGCCGCCTCCTCCAGCGCCTCGAGGCGCGCGCCCGCGTCGTCGCTGGCCGTCGCCCACTCCTCGAGGCGCAGCGCGCCGCGCTCGGGATCGCTGTCGGCGAGCGCCTCGGCGTCGCGGCGCAGATCCTCGAGCGGCCCGCTCTCGCGCACGCGCTCGGGCGCCGCCAGGATGCGCCTGGCATCCTCGGAGCGGCCGAGCTCCTCGAGCAGGAGGAAGCGCTTCTTCCTGAGCGCCATCCCCACCTCGCCGCCGCGCCCCGCGACGCGCTCGAGCACCTCGCAGAGCGCCTCGAGCTCGTCGTCATCCCGGTAGAGCCCCTCGAGCGGTCTCAGCGCCGCCTCGTCGCCGAGCTCGAGCGCGCTCGCGTAGGCCTCCCTGGCCGCCGCGATCCGCCCCGCGCCGCGCTGCACCTCGCCGATGCGCCGCCACGTCGCCGCCCGCTCCGCGGGGAGCGTCGCGCGCGTGAGCTGCTCTTGCAGGCGCGCCACCTCGTCATCCGCGCTCGCGCGCAGGCGGGCGATCACCTCGCGCCCGGCGCTGACGTCCGGGTCGCCCTCGTGCAGCGCCTCGAGCCGCGCAAAGAGGGCCTCGGCCTCGTCGAGGCGGCGCCGCTCGAGCGCGCCGGCCGCCAGGCGCCTGAGCGCCACCGAGCGCTGCCCGCTGATACCGACCTCCGCCAGCGCGACCAGCGTGTACTCGGGCGGCTCCTGCGTGCCCTGGAAGAGCGCCTGCGACGCCAGCGCCACGCGCTCGTCGGGCACGAGCCGCCACGCCATGGCCAGGATCCGCGCCGCGCCGACGCGGTCGTTGGCCGCGCTCGCCAGGATCCGCGCCGCCCGCAGGTAGAGCTCGAGCGCATCGCGCGGCGCCTTCTTCTCCTTGCGCTCGGCCGCCGCGACCAGCGTCCTCGCCAGGACCTCGGCCACGGGTCGGACCGCCAGCGGGCCCGATAGCCCGGCCAGCACCGGCTCGAGCCCGACGCGCAACCGCTCGAGCTCGCCCGCGTCGAGACACCCCTCCGCGAACCTCCGCAGGACGTCCTGGTCCGACGGTGTTCGGGCGAGCTCTCCGCTCAGCTGCTCGAGCACGGCTGCCAAGATCCCTCCGTTCTGTCCTGATTACACGCTCGCCTCGCGCTACACAAGGTCACCAGCCGTCGACGCCGGCCGCGTTCCAGGCCAAGCTCCGCTCATGTCGACCGAACCGACGTTCGCCTGGCTCGATGATCGCCTCGTCCCGCGCGACGCCGCGCGCGTGCGCGCCGACGACCCCGGGCTCACGCTCGGCGACGGGCTCTTCGAGACGATGCGCGTCGTCGCCGGCGAGGTCGTCGCCCGCGCCGCGCACCTCGCGCGCTTCGAGCGCTCACGCCGCGCGCTGGCCCTGCCGCCGCCGCCGATCGATCCCGCCTTCGCCATCGACCAGGTGCTCGCGGCCAATCCGTTGCCGACGGACGTCGAACGCGTCGTGCGCCTGACGCTCACCGCGCGGCCGACGCTCATCGTGCAGCTCCGCCTGCTCGGCGAGCGCGACCTCGAGCGCCGCCGCGGGCTCGAGCTCTTCACGCTGCCCGCCCGCCGCGGCGAGAGCTTCCTCGCGCGCCACAAGTCCCTCGCCTACGGCGCCAACACCGCGCTGCGTCGCCTGCACCCCGAGGGCCACCGCCCCACCTTCGAGGGGCTCTGGCTCGACCCCGAAGGCCACGTGCTCGAGGGCACGACGACGAACCTCTTCGCGCTCATCGACGACGTCGTCTTCACGCCTCCGCTGAGCGCGCCGATCCTCCCCGGCGTCTCGCGCGCCACGCTGCTCGCGCGCCTCGCCGCGCTCGGCCTCCCGCACCGCGAGGCGGTCTTCGCCCACGACGATCTGCGCCGCGCGCACGGCCTCGTCGCCACCAACGCGGTCCTACCGCTCGCGCCGGTCCTCGCGCTCGACGGCGCGCCGCTGCCCGAACGCCTCTGGCAGCTCCTCACCGCGCCCGGCTGATCCCGGTCGCGTCGGCTACCAGCGCCCGATGCGATCGGCGTGGCGCTTCCGCTGCGTCTCGAGGATCTGCATGATCTTGTCGGCGAGCAGGCGCTTGTCGACCTCGGGCTCCTTGGGCATGCCGTCGGGCCCGACGCCCGCGCCGGTGTCGCCCTCCTCGGCGACGGCGCTGTCGCCGTTGTCGACCCACTCACGCGCGAACTTGTGCTCGACCTCGTGCGCGAACTGCTCACGCGCGCTCGTCGACGAGCCGTGCTGTGACGAGAGCGCGAAGCCCGTCGCCGCGTCCCGCGTGTGCGCGATCTCGTGCGCGAGCAGCGTCGCGCCCTCGGTGCTCTGCGGGTCGAACTCCTGCCGATCGATGAAGATGTCCTTGTCGCCGATCGCGAACGCGCGCGCTTGCATCGCCGACGCCGCCTCGCTCGCGACCTTGCCGGTGTGCACGCGCACGTCGCTGACGTCACCGAGGATGGGGCGCAGGGCGCGCGCGATCTTCGGGTCGACGCGGCTCGGCAGGGTGTCGGCGAGCAGCGTGCGGCCCATCGACTGATAGCGCTCGAGGATGCGGTCCTGCAGGCCGGGCTGCTCGATGCGCGCCGCGAGCTCTTCGAAGATCCGCCTGCGCTCCTCGGCCTCGCGCGCGTTGTCGGCGTCGCCCTCGGTCAGCGCCTCGAGGCCCTCCTCGATGAGCTTCCTTTCCTCTTCCTGCCTGGTGGCCATCGCAACACTCCCTTCGCTCTGCTCGCGCCGCGCGCGCCTTCGTTGGACGACGGCTTCGCACGCCTCGGATCACGAGGACAGACCCCAACCCCGGAGGAACGAGCGCCACCATAGCCTTGCGCGCGTGGATACGCAAGGGGGCGGCCACACGGGCAGCGCGCGGGCCGATGGCTGCGCCGCGCGTCTGCGGCGTCGCGTCGCCCCCTCCTCGTTGCGGAGTACCACCGTACACCTCACTCGTCGGGGGCGCTGCTCCTTGCATCCATCGCGGCTCGCTCATCGTCCCGCACGCAGCCGTGGCAGCGCGCGGGCCGATGGCTGCGCCGCGCGTCTGCGGCGTCGCCGCGCTACATCGAGTCCGCGGACGCCGGCGCGCTGACGACCTGCTGGGCCTCGGCCCGGCGGCGCGTGGGCATGAAGGACAGCACGACGTTCATGCCGAGCATGGTGAGCCCGAGGGCCAGGCCGAAACCACCCGCCAACGCCAGTACGCCCATGATGCCTTCCATCGCCGTCGCTCCGTTTTTCGCCCGCCGCCTCACGCGACGCCTTCCGACCTACAGTGCCAGGCCCATGCCAACACGAATCCGTGGCGCCAGGCCGTGACCTCGCCGCGCTCGAACCCGTGTCATCCCCAGTGTCTCGCTCCGCGGAGCACCTCGGCGGGGGCTCCCTCTCTCGTCTCGCAAGCCGCCCCGCGTGTCCGTGCTGACACGCTTGCGCGCGTCCGGATCGACACACCGATCGACGACTCTCTTCGCCTCCGCCGACCGCCGTGCGACAGCCGACAGGGCCCTGTGATCACCCTAGGTCGCTTCCTCTGAACGCGCCAATTTTTAGCGCGGCGTTTGCGAGGTGCCTGGCAAGGGCACCGCGCGGGCCGACCCCACCGCGGAGGTGGTTCGGCCGACGCGGAAGCTGGCCTATCACCAGATGATGCCGAAGAGAAGCATCAAAGCGCCGAGCGCACCGCCGACGATGATCAGGTTGCGCATGCCCGCCGCCTTGCGCGACGAATCGAGCGGCGCCTGACCGATCTTGCCGGCGCTCATCTGGGCCTCGAGCGCGTCATGCTTGAAGGCGTAGCCGATCGCGCCGATGAAGCCCTCGCTCGCCCCGAGGTCGACCCGGGCCGAGGCGACCGGCGCCCTGGACTGCGCGGGCACCGGCGCCCGGGCCGCCTGGGCCGGAGCCGCCGCGGCACGCTTGGGGAGCGCGTCGATCGCCTCGATGTCCTCGAGCGACATCGCCGTGGTCTTCTCGTCCTGGATCCCCGCCGCCGTCGGCGCCGCCTGCTGCGCGCGCGGGGCCACCCCCTTGGGCGCGGCCGCGGGCCGCTTCGGAGGCGCCGCGTCGACCGCCGCGATCGCGTCGTCGAGCGAGACGGCCACCGTGCGCTCGCCTTCGTCGATCTGCGCCGGGGGCGCCGCGGCGGGCTTCCTCGCGGGCGCCGCCGCCGGGCGCGCGGGCGCGGCGTCGATCATGCCGATGTCGTCGAGCGAGAGCGCGGTCGTCTTCTCGTCTTCGACAGGTGCTGGTGCCGCCCGCGGCCTGGCCGCTTGCTGAGCCGCCTGACGCGCCGCCGACGGCGCGAGCGCCAGCGTCTCGTTGCGGCGCTGGGGCTGGGCCCCGCCGCGCACGGCCGCACCCGGCTTGGACGAGCCGACGAGCGTGCTCGGGCGCGCGTCGTCCTCCGGCGGGAGATCGGCGAGGTTGAACGCGGTCGTCTTCTCGTCGTCGGCTGGCGCCGGCGTCGAGGGGCGCGCCGCCGCGGGGCGAGGAGCCGAGGCCGGCGAGCGCGCCGCCGGGCCACGCGCCGGGGCGGACGGGGCGGCCGCGCGCGGTGTGGGCGCGGGGCGGGGCGCAGGCGCGGGCGCCGCGGCCTTGGCCGACAGCGCCTTGGCGTCGAACGAGGCCGTGGCGTCGTCGGCGTCGAGCCCCATGTCGGCGAGGTTGAACGCGGTCGTCTTGGCGTCGGCGTCGAGATCTTCGTGCTGCGCCGCGCGCGGCGGCGGGGCAGGGCGGGCCGGCGGTGCCGCGGGCCGACCTGCCGGCTGCGGCCGGGTGGCGTTGGGCACCGTCGACGGCGGGCGGGCCGCGGCGCCTCCAGAGGTCGGGCCGGAGCGCGGCGGGGGAGCGGGTCGGCGCGCCGGCGGTCCGGGCGGTCCTTTCTTGTCATTGCCTGAGGTCATCGCGTTCCTCGCGTGTCGGCTTGCGGCGCCAGGCGACCGGACGATGGCCGCCGCCTGATCGGACCTCGTGACCGGGGTAGTGGGTGCCCCATGCGACCCGTTCACGAGGAACGCGCGGACTGTAACAGTGGTCGGCGAAGTTTCCAACTGGTCCCGGGTCGGCGCTGTCTGGCGGCGATGCGCCTCGATTCGTAGTATCGAAGCGTCGATGCAGCCGCCCGCCCCGCGATCGTTTCCAGCCCGCGTCGTGGAGTGCGCGTCCGCCTCGCCCGACGCCGTGAGCCTCGTTGTCGCCGTCGAGGAGGACTGGATCTTCACGCCCGGACAGGTCGTCGAGTTGGCGGTCGGTCCGGGCACCGCCGGCTACTTCGCGATCGCCAGCGCGCCCAGCGAGGCGTCGCGCCGCCTCGTCTTCCTCGTCAAGGCCGGCGGATCGGACTCCGAGCCGCTCATGCGCCTCGAGCCCGGCGCCGCCATCACGATCACCGGCCCGTTCGGGCTCGGCTTCGAGCTGCCGCCGCCCGGGCCCGGCGCGCGCCTCCTCCTCGTCACCGCCGGCACGGCGCTGTCGGCGGTGCGCTCCGCGGTCGTCGAGGCCATCGCCATGGGTCACGACGCGCGCGTGATCAGCGTGCTCGTCGGGGTGCGCGACGCCCGCGATCTGGTCTTCGCCGACGAGCTCGAGCACTGGCACGCCCGAGGCGCCACCGTGCGCGTCGCGGTCAGCCACGGCGACCTCGTGCCCTCCGCCCTGCCGCTCGTGCGCGGGCGCGTGCAGGCCCACCTCGCCGATCTGGTCACGCCCGCGACGACCGCCTTCATCGCCGGCTCCGAGACCTTCGAGGACGAGGTCAGCGACGCGCTCGTCGCCGCCGGCCTGGCCCCCGAGCGCATCCAGCGCAACTACCGCCCCGACGGTCGCGCGCCCGGCGCTTGAGAGGGCGTCGGCGACGCCGGCGACGCTCGCAGCGGCCATCGTCCCGCGCGCTCGGAGCGCCCCCGACAGGAGTCGAACCTGTGACCTACGCCTTAGGAGGGCGTCGCTCTATCCAGCTGAGCTACGGGGGCACGCACGTCGGCATCGTCGCGCGGAGCCCCGCGCGCGGCGTCGGCGATCTAACAATCGCGCCCGACCGGGTCAAGGAACGTCTGGGGGCCGCCCGGCGCGGGCTCTCGGCGTTGACAACCGCGGCCCCGGCGCCTACTCCCCCTGCCCATGGCCAGGCACTACTTCACGACGCCCCTCTATTACGTCAACGCGCGCCCCCACATCGGGCACGCCTACGCCACGGTCCTGGTCGACGCGCTCACGCGCTACCATCGCCTCTTCGGTGACGAGGTCCACTTCCTGACCGGCACCGACGAGCACGGGCAGAAGGTCATGAAGGCCGCCGAGGCGCGCGGCCTCACGCCGATCGCGCACGCCGACGAGATGTCCTCCGCCTTCCGCGACCTGTGGCCGACGCTGCACGTCGCCTTCGACGACTTCATCCGCACCACCGAGCCGCGCCACGTCGCGGTCGTGCAGGACTTCCTGCAGCGCCTCCACGATCAGGGCGACATCTACGAGCGCGACTACGAGGGGTGGTACTCGCCCGCCGCCGAGCGCTTCTGGAGCGCCGAGGAGCTCGTCGACGGCCGCTGCCCCGACACCGGGCTCGAGGTCTATTTCCTGAAGGAGCGCAACTACTTCTTCCGCATGTCCAAGTACGCGCCCGCGCTGCGCGAGCACTTCGCGGCGCACCCGGACTTCGTCCTGCCGACCTACCGCGGCAACGAGGTGCTCGGCTTCCTCGACAAGGGGGTCGAGGACCTCTGCATCTCGCGCCCCAAGGAGCGCCTGCCCTGGGGCATCGAGATCCCCTTCGCGCGCGACTTCGTCACCTACGTCTGGTTCGACGCGCTGACCAACTACGTCTCCGCGCTCGGCGGCACCGGCGATCCGCGCTACGCCACCTGGTGGCCGCACGCCACGCACGTCATCGGCAAGGACATCCTGACGACGCACGCGGTCTACTGGTGCACGATGCTGCTCGCGCTCGGCCTGCCGCTGCCGCGCCACATCGTCGCGACCGGCTGGTGGCTCTCCCAGGACCGCAAGATGTCGAAGTCGCTCGGCAACGTCGTCGACCCGCTCGGCCAGAAGGACGTCTACGGGCCCGACGTGCTGCGCTACTACCTCCTGCGCGACATGGTCGTCGGCCTCGACGCCAACTTCTCCGAGGCCGGCCTCGTGCGCCGCAACAACTCCGATCTGGCCAACGATCTCGGCAACCTGCTCAAGCGCGCCACCACCCTGGTCGAGAAGAACTTCGCCGGGCGTGTGCCCGAGCCGGGCGCGCTCGGCCCCGCGGAGCAGGCGATCGTCGCCGAGGCCGGAAAGCTCGTCGCCAAGGTCCGCGAGCTCGTCGGCGAGCTCGCGCTGCACTCGGCGATCGAAGAGACGCTCCAATTCGTGCGCCGCCTGAACAAGTACGTGACCGAGACCGAGCCCTTCAAGACGGTGAAGACCGAGCCGGCGCTCGCCGCGCGCTCGCTCTACGTCGTGCTCGAGGGCCTGCGCATCGCCGGCGGGCTCCTCCAGCCGGTGATGCCGACGAAGATGACCGAGCTCCTCGCCGCGCTCGGCCAGGCCCCGGTGCACTCGCTCGATCAGCTCACGTGGGGCGGCCTCGCCGTGGGCACCGCGCTCTCGCCGGCCGAGTCGCTCTTCCCGCGGCGCGATCCGCCGCCCGAGCCGAGCCCGGAGCCCGCTCCCGAAGCCGCCCGGCCCGGCAAGGCCGCCAAGCCCGACAAGCCCGCCGCGCCCGAACCGCCGGCCGCGCTCGCCTTCGACGACTTCCTCAAGGTCGAGCTCGTCGCCGCCACCGTGCTCGCCGCCGAGCCGGTGCCCGGCGCCGACAAGCTGCTCCGCCTCGAGGTCGATCTCGGCGACCACAAGCGCCAGATCGTGAGCGGCATCGCCAAGACGCACGCGCCCGCCGACCTCGTCGGCCGCCAGGTCGTCGTCGTCAAGAACCTCGCGCCGCGCAAGATCTTCAAGCTCGAGTCGCACGGCATGATCCTCGCCGTCGACGCTCCCGACGGCGGCCTCGCGCTCTTGCAGCCGAGCATCCCCGTCGCGCCCGGCACCCGCGTCACCTGAGTCCGCCGCTGCGACTCGCGGGGCCGGCGTTGCTTCGCTCGGTCGCTCCTGCGGCGACCTCGAGGTCGCCTCGTCGCTCCCTTCGCTCGCGCCTTGGCCGCGCGAGTCTCGCTGGCGAACTCGAATACGCTGCAACCCTTGAGCCACAGGTGATCTCAAATCACCTCGAGCGCCACGATCGGCACACCCGCCGGCAGCTTCGCGCGCCCCTCGAGGAAGCCGAGCTCGAGCAGGAAGGCCGCGGCCGCCAGCGTCGCGCCCGAGGCCTGCACCAGCTCCGCCACCGCCGCCGCCGTGCCCCCGGTCGCCAGCACGTCGTCGACGATCACCGCGCGATCGTGCGCGTGCAGCGCGTCGGCGTGCATCTCCAGGGTGTCGGTCCCGTACTCGAGCGCGTACGAGATCCGCCGCGTCACCCGCGGCAGCTTGCCGGGCTTCCTCACGATCGTCAGCCCGAGCCCGAGCGCGTGCGCCACCGCCGCGCCGAAGATGAAGCCCCGCGACTCGATCGCCACGATCTGCGTCGGGGCGTGCGGCGCCAGCGCGGCCGCGAACGCCTCCACCACCGCGCGGAAGGACGCCGCGTCCGCCAGCAGCGGCGTGATGTCCTTGAACACGATGCCCGGCTTGGGATGGTCGGGCACGTCCGCGATCTTCGAAAACCACTGAGGCTTGCCCATCCGCTCACTCCTCGCTGGTGAAGTGCGCGCCGAGTGCGCCCAGCACGCCGGCGTCCGTCGCGTCGAGGCCGAGCGGCGTCACCGAGACCCAGCCCTGACGCACCGCCTCGCAGTCGGTGCCGTCGACGTGATCGATGCGTGGCCACGCCCCGCCGATCCAGAAGTAGGGTCGCCCGCGCGGGTCCTCGCGATACACGATCTCGTTGCCGTAGTAGCGCCGGCCGAGCACCGTCGTGCGCAGCCCCTTGACCCCCGCCAGCCCGAGCCAGCCCGGCGGCGCGCCCTCGCGCACCGGCGGCAGGTTCACGTTGAGGAGGGCGTCGCTCTGCAGGCCCGCTCGCGCGATGCGCTCGAGCACGTCGATCACCGCCGGCCGCAACGCGTCGAAAGGGAAGGGGGGCCGCGCCGAGAGCGAGAGCGCCACCGCCGGGATCCCGTGGATCAGGGCCTCGCGCGCGGCGCCGACGGTGCCCGAGTAGTAGACGTCATAGCCGACGTTGGGGCCGTGGTTGATCCCCGAGAGCACGAGGTCGGGGCGCCGGTCGCGCAGCACGTGCGCGAGCGCGATGAACACCGCGTCGACCGGCGTGCCGTCGACCGAGTAGCGCTCCGCGCCGTGGCTCTGCAGGCGCAGCGGGCGATGCAGCGAGAGCGCCTGCGACACACCGCTCTGCTCGGCCTCGGGCGCGACGACGACGACCTCGTCGAAGACCGCCGCCGCGCACTCGGCGAGCACCGCGATCCCCTGCGCGTGGATGCCGTCGTCGTTGGTCACGAGAACCCGCATGCGCGCGACCCTACGCCAGCGATCGGGCCGGCGCAACGCCGTCGCGACGCGCTCCGCGCGGCGGCCGGGTCGCCTTGACCACCTCCGGGGCCCGGGCTAGAGTCCCGAGCGTTTCGCGAGTTTGAACCGCGCCGCCCGCCGAAGATCGAAGGCCCATGACCAGACCGACGAGACCGCGATTGCTCAAAAACACTATTGCTTTCGGCCTGGTACACCGACGGCTCGCGCCCGCCCTGCTCGCCCTCGCGGCGCTCTCGGCGTCGCCGGCTCACGCCGCCGAGCCAGACGAACCCCCGAGTGACGAGCTCGTCGAGCCCGAAGCGGAGGAGCCGAAGTCCGACCTCGACGCCCTCGTGCGCGTGGTGCAGCAGCGCCCCGTGCTCAAGTCCGGGCGCTTCGAGCTGCTCGTCGGCGCCGGCCTCGTCACCAACGATCCGATGTACGACCAGTGGCTCGCCACGGCGACGGGGCGCGTTCACGTCAGCGAGTGGATCTCGATCGGCGCGAGCTACGCCAAGTACTTCTCCGATCCGTCCGACCTCCAGTCGACGGTGATGGACGACTTCGAGGTCTTCCCGGAGCTGTCGGCGCTGCGCTGGTACGCCGGCGGCGACGTCACCTTCGTCGCAGCCGACGGCAAGTTCATGTTCTTCGACAGCACGATCGTCTACTGGGACCTCTACGCCTCGATCGGCGGCGGCGTCACCGTGACGAGCCGCGGTGACGATCCCAAGCCGAGCGGCATGTTCGGCGTCGGCTTGCGCATGTTCCTGAACGACTGGCTCACGCTCACCTTCGAGCTCAGGGACACGCTCTTCATCGAGAAGTTCAACGCCGGCAACGAGCTCGTGAACAACCTGGTCGGTCAGGCCGGGATCACGATCTTCATCCCGTTCGGCTTCGACTACGAGTACGCCAAGTGAGGTCCTCGGTGGTATCGCTCACGCCTCGCTCGTCATCGCGCGCGCTCTGCCTGGCGCTCGCGGTCGCGACGGTCGCGCTCTCGCAGGTCGCCGCGCCCGCTCCGGCGCGCGCAGAGAACCCGCTCCTCGAGGACGCGCCGCAGATCATGCGCGTGCGCCCGCTGCACGCAGGTCGCCACATCGTCGCGCCCCAGTTCGGCCTGACGATCGGCGACGAGTACGTGCAGAACCTGATGGCCGGGCTCTACTGGCGCTACCATTTCACCTCGTGGCTCGGGATCGGCGCCGATGTCTGGGCGGGCGGCGGCGTCGACACCTCGCTCACCGACGACATCAACCGCGAGCTCTCGCGCGAAGCACGTCCGTTCGAGCTGCCGACGACCTCGCTCCAGCTCCTCGCCAACCTCACCGTCGAGCTGGTGCCGTTTTCTGGCAAGGCGATCATCTTCTCGGACGCGCTCGTGCGCATGGACCTGCACATCGACCTCGGCGTCGGCGTCGCCATGGTCTCGGGCAACGACCGCATCGACGACTCGGTCTCGCTCGCGCCGACCTTCGGCGTCGGGCTGCGCGTCTTCCCGAGCCGCTGGCTCTCGATCGGCCTCTCGATCAAGGACTACATCGTCGAGCGCGCGCTCGCCGCGCGGCGCGATCTCTCCGTGCCGGGCGCCGAGTTCGGCCACAACTGGCTCTTCGGCCTGTCCGTCGGTTTCTCGTTCCCGACCAATCCCGAGATCGAGACCGATCGTTGAGGTATCTTCCGTCTGCGCGGCGCTCACGCCCGCCCCTCGACGAGGTGAACCGATGATCCTGAAGACGCTCTCCGCCCTGGCGCTCACCGCCGCGCTGCTCGTTCACGCCCCGACCGCCGACGCCGGTCACTACCGGCTGCCGCTCGAGGGTCTCATCTCGCAGGCCGAGACCGACCTCCTCCACAAGGCCGGCGTGCGCACCACGCTCGCTCTCCTCGACCAGGTCAAGACGCCCGCCCAGCGCAAGCGCCTCGCCGCCGACACCGGCCTCGACCTGGCGCGCGTCGACACGCTCGCCCGCCACGTCGATCTCCTGCGCATCGACGGGATCGGCCCGACGATGGTGCGCCTGCTCGACGCCGCCGGGGTCCGCCACAGCCGCGCGCTCGGCGCCGAGTCCGCGGCCGCGCTGCTCGCGCGCATGACCACGGTCAATGCCGGCGTCAAGATCGCCAACGTGCTCCCGCCCGAAGGCCAGATCGCCGCCTGGGTCGCCGTCGCCAAGCGCCTGCCGGTCGCGGTCGAGGACCTCGACTGAGCCGCGGCGGCTCC
Organism: Deltaproteobacteria bacterium; assembly: GCA_011526585.1. Taxonomy (GTDB): domain Bacteria; phylum Myxococcota_A; class UBA9042; order PHBI01; family PHBI01; genus WYBB01. The sequence continues at coordinate 18,969 of WYBB01000053.1, read as the reverse complement.
TCGGGCACCATGCGCGCCTTCACCGGGATCTCCGAGCTCCTGACCATGGCGGGGCAGGAGGCCTCACCCGAGGAACGCCTCGGCCTGGTGCGCGACGCCGCCGTCGTCGTCGAGCACGGGCGCGTGCGCTGGTCGGGAGCGCGCGCCGCGTGCCCGCTCCCGCTCGGCGAGATCGAGACGATCGACCTCGGCCAGCGCGTGGTCCTGCCCGGCCTCGTCGACTGCCACACGCACCTCGTCTTCGCCGGCGATCGCGCCGCCGACTTCGAAGCGCGCTGTCGCGGTGAGTCCTACCAGGCGATCGCACAGCGCGGCGGCGGGATCGCGACGACCGTCGCCAGCACGCGTCAGGCCTCGCGCGAGGCGCTCACCGCCCTGGCGCGGCCGCGTCTCGTCGCCCTGCTCGGCGCCGGCGTGACCACCGTCGAGATCAAGTCGGGCTACGGCCTGTCCCTCGAGAGCGAGCTCGCGCAGCTCGAGGTCGCCGCCACGCTGGCGCGCGAAGGGCCGCAGGCGATCGTGCCGACCCTGCTCCTTCACATCGTGCCGCCGGAGTATCGCGAGCGCCGCGACGACTGGGTCAGGCTCGTCGTCGAGCGCCTCATCCCCGAGGTCGCGGCGAGAAAGCTCGCGTCCGCCGTCGACGTCTACTGCGACGTCGGCGCCTTCAGCGCGGACGAGTCGGCGCGCATCCTCGCCGCCGGGCGCGCGCACGGCCTCGCGCTCAAGGCGCACGTCGAGCAGCTCAGCGCCACGGGCTTCGCGGTCCGGGCGGCGGAGCTCGGCGCGCGCTCGCTCGAGCACCTCGAGCACGCCGACGCCGCCGCGGTCGCCGCGATGGCCCGAGCCGGCACCGTGGCCGTGCTCCTGCCGACCGCCTCGCTCTTCCTCGGAGATGCGCGCCGCCCGCCGGTCGCGGCGCTGCGCGAGGCGGGCGTGGCGATGGCGGTCGCGACCGATCTCAACCCGGGCTCGAGCCCGACCTTCGATCCCTGGCTCGCGGCAACGCTCGCCTGCACCTGGTACGGGCTCACGCCGGCCGAGGCGCTCCTCGGCATGACCGCCGTCGCCGCGCGCGCGCTCGACCTCGGTGACGGCCGGGGCACGCTCGCGCCGGGCGCACCCGCGGATCTCGCGGTGGCGCGCGTCCCGACCTGGCAGGCGCTCCTCTATGGGCTCGGCCACCGACCGATCGCCGAGACCTGGATCGCCGGGTTACGCGTCGCGGCATGAACGACGTGCCGGCCGGGTTGTGCTCGTCCCCGGGCTTTACGAACCCGGCGGCCGTCCTTAGGATGCGCCCCGCCATAGGAGGAGGAGGCATGAAAGCACTGATCGCGCTCGCGCTCTTGACCGTCGTCACCGCCGCGGCGCCCGCCGGCCGCGCCGCCGAACCCGAACCGCCGCCGGTCGACGGCGAGCTGCACGTGACCCTCAAGAACGCCGAGTACGTCAAGGTGCAGGTCAACGGCGAGGACTACGACAACATCGAGTTCGAGCGCGACGGCAAGGTCGTGCTGATCAAGGGCCTCTCGCTCACGATCGAGCACAACAACGTCACGCTCCTGCCGATCGTCGACGGCCTCGCCCCGGCCGAGCTCCAGGTCCAGCCCAAGGAGTTCAAGAAGAAGCGCAAGGGCCGCATCTTCTACCTCGTCGCCACCAAGACGGTCGCCTTCGAAAAGAAGAAGGCCGACGCGCCCGAGCCCGACGAGGCTCCGCCCGCCCCGGATCCGGTCGCCCCCCCGCCGCCGGAAAAGGACGACCTGTAGCAGCGGCCTCGTGGCCGCCCGTCCTCACGCGCCGGCCCGGTCGTAGGGGCAGCCCTCGTGGCCGCCCGGCCTCACGCGCCGGCCGTAGGGCGGCCCTCGTGGCCGCCCGTGCTCACGCGCCGGTCGAGAGCTCGTCCTCGAGCTCGGACAGGCCGACCGTCGCGAAGTGCGCCGCGAAGACCGAGTAGATCACCGCGTCCTGATCGGCCTCGGACAGCTCCGCGAAGCGCACGGCCACGATCGGGCGCGGCGCGTCGGGCTTCACGTGCCGCACCACGCGCCCGATGATCGCCACCGTGCGCCGCGGGCGCATCTCGAGCACGATGCGCACGTCGACGACGTCATCGAGCTCGAAGGGCTCGCGCGCCTCGAAGCTGACGCCCGAGCCCGACAGGTTGATGCGCTGCATCTCGAACTCGGGTGAGTCCTCGGCCAGCTGGCTCGCGAGCTGCTGCTCGCGCGCGATCGCCGTGTCCTTCGTCTCGCAGCGCTTGATGCGGATGCGCGCGTCGAGGTCGGCCCGCCGGAAGTCACGGCGGTCGCCCTCCTTGGCGTCGCCGATCGGCTCGACCGTGACGCGGTCGTCGGCGACCCGCTCGCGCAGCTCGGTGCGCAACCGCATGATGTGCTCGCCCACCGTGTAGAGCAGGGTCAGGGTCTGCCCATCGGTCCAGCGCTGCGCCTCCGCCGAAGGTGCGTCGAGCGAGAGCGCGATCTTGTGCGGCCGGGTCACGAGCACCCGCGCCGGCAGGACCGAGATGTGACCCTCGCGCACCGACACGATCGTGACCTGCTGATCCTCCTCGGGCAGCGGGGCAGGGTGAGATCCGGTCTTGGTCTGGCTCATCACTCCTCTCCAGACAAGAGGCTGCGCATCTGCTTGAGCGCCTGCTTCATGCCGCTCGATGCGTCGTTCATCGTCGTCAGAATCTCACCGATCTGATCGAACGTCGACTCCGCGCTGCCATTGTTGGCGACCCCTTGCACCTCGCCGACCAGATCTCCGAGCGTTTCCACGCTCGTACGCCAGTCGCGCGTGATCGCGTTGATGTCCTGGTAGACGAGGTCCAGCTCTTCGCGCAGCCCCTCGTCGCCGCCGCCGCCCGCGCCCTCGCCGCCGCCCTTGGCCGCCGCGCGCGCCTCCTCGAGCTCGCGCTCGAGCTTCTTGACCACCTCGCGCTCTTCGTCGAGCTGCTCGCGCATGCGGTCGAGCTTCTGGTTGGTGCGCTCGAGATCCTCCTTGATCAGCGAGAGCTCCTCGTCGGAGGCCCCGGCGCCCGCGCTCGCCTCGAGCTCCTTGACGCGGCCCTTGAGCGTCTCGCTCTCTTCGCGCAGCTCCTCGGCGGAGCCCTCCGCGCGCGCGAGCGAGCGCTCGAGCCCCGTCACCGTCTCCTTGAGCGCCTCGATCTCCCGCTCGAGCTCGCCAGCCCTCGCCGCGTCGCCGCCGGCTGCCTGCGCGCTCGCCCTGGCGGCCGCGAGCTCCTCCTCCAGCGCGCGCGCCCGCTCGCGCTCGGCCTTGTGGGCCTCCTCGGCCTCACGCGCCGCACGCTCGGCTTCACGCGCCGCACGCTCGGCCTCGGCGAGCTGGGCGCCTGCGTCGCCCGCGCCCGACCGCGCCGCCTCGAGCTCGCCTCGCGTACGCTCGAGATCGCTCGTGATCCGCTCGACCTCGCCCTGCGCCCGCTCGAGCTCACCGCGCGCCTGCTCGATCTCGGTCCGCGCCCCGTCGCGCTCGTTCTCGGCCTCGAAGAACTTCTCCTTGGCCCGCGCGAGCTCGTGCTCGAGCTCCGCGACCCGCTCGCGCTCCGCAGCCGCCTCGTGCTCGAGCTTCGCGAGCTGCGCGCCGACGTCGCCCGCGCCCGAGCGCGCCTCGTCGAGCGCCGCCTCGAGCCGCGCCCGCTCGGCCTCGGCGCGGTCTTTGACCTCCTCGAGCTCGGCCAGCTCGGCCGCCAGCGCGCGCGCCTTCTCGCGCGCCGTCTCCAGCGCCGCCTCGTGAGCCGCATGCGCGTCCTCGAGCTCCGCGCGCGCCGCCTCGAGCTCCGCGCGCGCCGCCTCGTGAGCCGCGTGCGCCGCTTCGTGCTCGTTCTTCGCCTTGGCGAGCGCCGCCTCGTGCTCGTCCTTCGCCTTCGCGAGCGCCGCCTCGCCCTCGCTCCTCGCGTCGTCCAGGGCGTGACGGGCCGCCTCCAGCTCGCCGCGGATCCGATCGATCGTGCGCTGCAGCTCCGCGCCTTCCTCGCTGCCCGAGCGCGCCGCGGCCAGATCGGCCTCGAGCTCCGCCACGCGCGCCTCGTGGCGCGCCTTGTCCGCCGCGGCCTCTGCCTCGGCGGCCTCCAGCGCGTCGCGAAGCGTGTCCAGCTCCGCGTCGAGCGTCGCCCGCTTCGCCTCGACCTTCGCCAGCGCCTCGTCCGCTTCGTCGCGCTCGGCCTCGGCCTTGGCCGCCCGCTCGTCCAGCGCGCGCTTGTCGGCCGCGAGCGCGTCCCGCTCCGCTTCGAGCGCGTCCTTGTCCGCCGCGAGCGCGTCCCGCTCCGCTTCGAGCGCCTCCTTGTCGGCCTCGAGCGCGCCCCTGGCCTTGTCGAGCCCCTTCAGCTCCGCCTCGAGCTCGCCGATCTTCGCCTCGAGCGCCGCCTTCTCCTGGCCGACCTCGTCGCCGGCCGCCGCGCGCTCGCTCAGCTGCTTTTGCAGATCCTCGATCCTGACGAGCGCCTCGTCGAGCGACGCCTCGGCGGCGAGCAGCTCCTTTTCGGCGTTCTTCTTGGACTTTTCGGCCCCGGCCAGCTCGTCCTCGAGCTGCTGGGCCCGATCGAGCGCCTGGTCGAGATCGGCCGTGAGCCGATCGAGCTCCTTTCGGACCTCTGCCAGCTCGGCCCCCGACGCCGCGCCTTCGCTCGCCGCCATGTCGAGCTCACGCACGCGTGCTTCGAGCTCGCCCTGCCGCGCCTTGGCCTCCTCCAGCGCCGCCTCGAGCTCGCCGGCCTCGTCGCGCAGCGACCCGATGAGCTTCTTGGCCTCCTCGAGCTCCTCCAGCGGCACCGTCGTCGCCACCTCGGCCTCGAGGTCCTTGACCCGCTTCTTGGCCGCGTCGCGCTCACCCTTGAGGGACTTGAGCTCCTCGTCGGCGCGCTCGAGCTCCTCGTTGGCGATCCCGAGCCTGGCCCGCTCACCGTCCAGCGTCGACGCCAGCTCGGCGACGCGCGCTTCGAGCTCCTTCACAATTGCCGACTGGTCGGCGTCGGCCGCGGCCGCGCTCGCGGTCTCGAGCTCGGCCTTGAGCGCCGCGATCTCCTCGTCGCGCTCGCCGATCTGCGCCACCGCGCCCTCGACGTCCGCGCGCAGGTCGCGCAGCTCCGCCTGCGCCGCCTCGAGCTCGGCGCGCGCCTGCTCGCCGTCGGCACGCAGCTGCTCGCCCTCGGCCCGCGCCGCCTCGGAGTCCGCGCGCCACGCGTCGAGCGCGCTGCGCAGCTCCGCGATCTCGGCGTGCAGCGCCTCGACCCCCTCACCTTGTCCGGCTTCGAGCTCGGCGATCCGCGCCTCCAGCGCGGCGCGCTCCTGCTGGCGCACCTCCTCGAGCGCGCCGATCTCGGCGTTGGCGTCCGCCAGCTCCTGCTGGATCTGCTCGAGCGCCGCCTGGTCGACCGCGCCCGCGCCGCCGGCCTCGAGCTGGCCCTGCAGCTCGGCGATCTGCGCCTGGTAGGTCTCGGCGTCCTGAGCGCGCAGGTTCTCGAGCTCGCCCGCATGCGCCTGCCACTGCTCGATCGCGCTCGTCATCTCGGCGAGCTGGGCCTGCATCGCCTCGAGCTCGGCGCCTCCGCCTCCGCCGCCGGCCGCGAGCGCTCCGTTGGCCGCCTCGAGCGCGGCCTGCAGCTCGCCGTTCTGGGCCTGCCAGGCCTCGATCGCCGCCTGCATCTCCGCGACCTGCGCCTGCCACGCCTCCGCTTCGCTCACGCGCGCCTGCTCGGACTCCGCCAGCGCCGCGTTGCTCGCCTCGAGCGACTGGGTCAGCGCCGCGATCTCCTCGCCGCCACCGCCGCCGCCGACGCTCGCCTGATCGAGCTGCGCGTAGACGTCGGCGAGCTGGGCCTGCAGGGCGGCGTTCTCGGCGCGCAGCGCGTCGAGCGCCGCGGCGTCGACCTCGGCGCCGACGCCGACGGACGGCTCGACCCCGGCGGCCTCGTCGGCCAGCGAGAGCTCGTGGAACTGCACCTCGAAGTTGCCGCAGAAGAAGGTCTCGCCGATCTGGAGGTCGTGCTCCTCGATGCGCTCGCGGTTGAAGAAGGTCCCGTTCGAGCTCTTGAGGTCGGTGAGCTTGTACCCGCTGCCCGTGAAGACGATCTGGCAGTGCTTGCGCGAGACGGTGCTGTTGCGGGTCTGGATGTGGCAGTCGGTGGCGCGGCCGATGCGCACGATGCTGTTGTCGGCATCGATGGGCGCTTCGGCGGCTACGCCGTCATCGGTGGTGTAACGCAGATAAGGCATCGAACCGACCCGTACTTGAGGAGCGACCGTCGGCGTGGGCCCGCTCGCCCGAGCGACCCTGGCCGGCGTGGCACCGCCCGGACGACCGGACGGCGGAACACGCGCGGAACGTACCGCGACCCACCGGGGCCGGCAATCCCACCGGAGCGCCTTCTTCCCGGGTCTTGAGTTTACATAATATCGATTATCGGCGATCGAGCATGCCGCCCGCCCGACCGCGGCGCTTGCCCCCACGCGCGCAACCCGCCAGAGTCCCGCCGCCATGACGCTGACCATCTCCCAAGAGAACCTGCGCGAGCTCGGCTGGCCGCGCATCCAGCAGGCCCTGGCCGACCGCGCCGCCACCGAGCCGGGGCGCGACGCCGCGCTCGCGCTGCGCTTCTTGCCCGACCAGGCCGCCGTGCTGCGCTCGCTCGCGCTGGTCGACGAGCTCATGCAGCTCCTCGCCAAGGGCGGCGATCTGCCGCTGTCGGGCACGCGCGACGTGCGGGCCGCAATCCTGCGCGCGCGGCGTGGCGCCGTGCTCGCCGTCGAGGAGCTCGTCGACATCGCGCACACGACGCGCGCCATGCACGACACCCGCCGCCACCTCCTCCACCAGCAGCACACCTACGCCGGGCTCGGCGCCATCGGCGGCGACCTGCCCGACCTCGGCCTCCTCGCCAACGAGCTCGCCCAGACCTTCGACGAGTCCGGCGAGGTGCGCGACGACGCCTCGCCCGAGCTCGCCGCCGCGCGCCAGCGCGTCGTCGCCCTGCACCGCAACATGAAGGAGCGGCTCGAGACCTTCGTGCATCGCCCCGAGCTCGACGGGATCCTGCAGGACGACTTCTACACCCTGCGCGAGGAGCGCTACGTCGTCCCGGTGATCGCCAGCTTCCAGCGCGACGTGCCCGGCATCATCCACGCGACCTCGAACTCGGGCGAGACGGTCTTCATCGAGCCGAGCGAGCTCATCGAGGCCAATAACCAGATCAAGGTCGCCGAGCACACCGTGCGCATGGAGATCGACAAGGTCCTGCGCGTGCGCTCCGAGTGGGTCCGCGGCGAGGCCGACGATCTCGAGCGCGCCTACGCCACCCTGGTCGAGCTCGACCTCCTGCAGTGCAAGGCGCGCCTGGCCGCCGATCTCGACGCCACCGTGCCCGCCTTCTCCGACGACGGCACGATCCACCTGCGGCGCGCCAGGAACCCGCACCTCCTGCTCAAGGGCAGCGAGGTCGTCGCCAACGACATCGTGCTCGACCGCGCGCACGCCTTCCTCGTCGTGACCGGCCCCAACACCGGCGGCAAGACCGTCACGCTCTCGACGGTCGGCACCGTCGTGATGATGGCGGCCGCGGGCTGCCCGATCCCCGCCGCTGAAGGCAGCGTTCTCACGCCGTTTTCGTCGCTGTGGGCGCTGATCGGCGACGCCCAGGACATCGAGCGCGACCTCTCGACCTTCTCGGGCCACCTGCTCGCGATCCAGTCGATCCTCGACGCCGCGCAGCCCGGCGCGCTCGTCCTGCTCGACGAGATCATCATCGGCACCGAGCCCTCGCAGGGCGCCGCGCTCGCCATCGCCGTGCTCGAGTCGCTCGCCAACCGCGGCGCGCGCGGCTTCGTGACCACGCACTACGAGCGCCTGAAGACCCTCGCCTTCGAGGACCCGCGCTTCGCCAACGCCTCGGTCGGGATGGACCCGATCACCCTCGCCCCCAACTTCGTGCTCTCGATCGGCCAGCCGGGCTCGTCGAACCCCTTCGACGTCGCGCTGCGCCTCGGCTTCCCGCCGCACATCGTGCAGCGCGCGCGCGAGGTCGCCGGCGGCGGCTCGCACCTGTCGACCGCGCTCGATCGCCTGCACGAGGCCGAACGTCAGGCCGAGCTGCGCGAGGACGAGGCGAGGAAGGCCCGCGACCAGGCGGCGACCGAGGCGATGAAGCTCGAGGCCGAGCGCCAGCGCCTCAAGAAGGATGCGCGCTCGGAGGTCAACGCGCTCACCCTGGAGGCGAAGAAGCAGCTGCGCGCGCTGCTCGCCGAGATCCGCCAGCGCCGAGACGAGCTCGACGAGCGCGTGAGCGATCTGAAGAAGGCGCGCCAGCACCTCGACGAGGACCGGCAGGCGGCCCACCGCATCGAGCAGGACCTCGGCAAGACGCTGAGCGAGCACGCGCCCGAGCTGATCACCCCCGAGGAGGCCGCCAAGGACGAGGGGCCGAGCGAAGGCGGCGCGTTCTTGCCGGGCGAGATCAAGGTCGGCACCGAGGTATGGCTGCGCGCGCTCGGCAAGATCGGCGTCGTGACGGAGCTGCGCGGCGAGCGCGCCGCCATCGCCATCGGCGCGCTCAAGACCAGCGCCCACCTCGCCGACCTCGCGCGCGTGCGCGGCCAGGCGAAGAAGGTGAGCGAGCCGCAGCGCGTCGCCCCCGCCACCGCCCTACCCTCGACGCGCACGCGCGTGCCCGAGCTCGGCGACGACGACGAGCGCGTGCCGCCCCCGCGCACCGACGAGATCACCGCCGATCTGCGCGGCGCGCGTCGCGACGAGGTGCACGAGCGGGTCGAGCCGCTCCTCGATCGCGCGTGGCGCGACGGCATCGAGGCGGTCTGGATCATCCACGGCCACGGCACCGGCGCGCTGCGCGACGAGGTGCGCGAGCTCCTCGCGCGCTCTCCACAGGTCAGCGGCTATCGACGAGGCCGCCGCCACGAAGGCGGCGACGGCGTCACCATCGCCTTCATCGACCGCGGCTGAAGGCAGTCGCAGCAGCGCGGCGTAGCAGCGTGCGGGGCGATGAGCGAGCCGCGATGGATGCAAGGAGCGGCGCCCCCGACGAGTGAGGTGTACGGAGGTACTCCGCAGCGAGGAGGGGGCGACGCGACGCCGCAGACGCGCGGCGTAGCCATCGTCCCGCGCGCTGCTCAGATGTCGCGGGCGACGTCGAGCGGTATGCGCTCTTCCCCCGGCGGCGGCGCGAGGAGCGTGAGGTGCTCACGGCGCGCGGCGACCCAACCGAAGAAGCCCGCGAGCTCCTCGGGGTCGACCTCGCTCCCGCGCACCTCGTCGCCGAGGCGCCCCGCGAGCACCCGCGGCGGCACCCGATCCTGCGCGCGCTCGGCCTCGAGCTCTTCGAAGGGCAGGCTCACGTCCTCCTTGAAGACGCCGATCACGTCCGCGATCGGGCTCCCGACCTCGCGCGGATCCTTGAGCGCCTGGAAGATCGGCAAGGGCCCTTCGCTCCACGCGCGCGTCTCGACCAGCGTCGCCAGATCGCCGTCGTCGGCGAGCACGACCAGGACCGGCTGCCGTGGCAGGCGCGCCGACAGCGGCATCGCCGCCTCCTCCGGCAGGTGGCGCGCGAGCCAGCGCGCGAGCACCTCGCCGCGCGGCGAGACCCAGGTCGGGCGCGTCCCGGCCGGCAACACGTCCTTGACCAGCTCGGCCAGCGCCAGGATCCAACGCAGGATCCGCGGTGCCGCCAGCCGCTCGCCGTGCTCGGCGTCGTCGAGCAGCACGCTGCCATAGAGCGCGAAGAGGAGCCGCTGCGGATCGCTGGAGAAGCCCTCGCGCGCGCTCGGGAACGCCGCCACCCGCGCGCGCACCTCGTCGACCCAGCGCTCGGCCGGGCCGAGCCGACCCGCGACCAGGCCCTGCGCCGCCTCGTCGCCGAGCGCGATCGCCGAGAGCGCCCAGCGCACGCGCGCCGCGATCCCCTCGTCGAGGGCATGCTCGAGGCGCGCCATCACCTGCGCGTGCTCACCCAGGCGCGAGAGCGCCAGCGCCCCGACCAGACGCCCGGCCGCGAGCCCGTCGTCGTCGCCCTCGGCCACGCCCTCTGCGCGTCGACGCATCTTCTTCGCCCGCTCGTGCGCGCGCGCCATCGCCCCGTCGCCGAGCGAGAGCGCGAGCTCCGCGTCGTCCATCGCGAGGAAGGTGTGGCCCAGCTCCGCCAGCGGCGCGCCGCTCGAGGAGGTCGCCCCCTGCTCGAGCTCGTGCGCCAGCCCCTCGTCGCCGAGCTCGCGCGCCAGCTCGGCCGCACGCCGGAGCACACGTGGATCGGTCGGCGCCAGCACCATCAGCTCGCGCATGCGCCCGACCACGCCCTCGGCCCCCGCCTCGCGGTGCTCGAGATCGAAGTGCTCGAGTGCGGCGATCAGCGGATCGGCCTCGACCGGCGCGGCGGAGAGCTCAGCGTCGTATTGCGCGGCCGGCTCGACCCGGGACGCGGACAGGCGCATCTCCTGCTCGAGCCCGCGCGCGTCGGGGTCGGACTTCTTCCAGAGCCGCGAGAGCCGTTTCCACACAGCCGCTATCCTTCACGGTCCGGCCGATTACGCAAGCGCGACGGACGCCTCGAGAGGCTGGATCAGAACGTGCCGCCCAGGCCGCCGCCCTTGTCGTCCGCGCCCTTGGGATCCTTGGGCTGACGGCCGGCGTGGCCGCTGCCCGCGACGCGCTTGAGCTCGACGGTCGTCGACAGGTCGGCCACCGTACCGAGCACGATCTCCTGCGTGCGGAAACCGCGCGCCTTGACCGTGAGCGTGACCGGGCCGGAGTCCTTGTCCTTCTCGAAGGTGAGCGGGGTCGAGCCGATGAGCGCCTTGCCCTCGTAGACCTCGGCCTTGACCGGCTTGGCGATCACCTCGAGCTTGACCTTCTCGACGACCTTGACCGGCTCGGGCACCGCCGCCTCCGCCACCCGGCGCGCCGCGTCGTCGACCACCTCGCCGACGACCTTGCCGGCCTCGACCGCCACCGGCTGCGCGGGCTCAGGGGCCTCGCCGGGGGCCGGCTCGGGCGCGCTCGGGCGCGTCTCGATCTTCGCCGTGCCCACCTCGTTCGGCTCGGGCGCGGGCGCGGTGGTCGGCTCGGTCGCGACCGTCGCGGGCGCGCCCGCGTTCGGATCGCTCACGGCGAGCGGGTCGCCCCCACGCGCCTCGTCACCGCCGCCCGCGGCGAGCAGGATCACCGCGGAGGCGATCCCGACGAGCGCCACCGCGGCGGCCGCCCACGCCCAGGTCGGACGCTTGCGCGGCGCCTCCACCCGGTTCGGGCGCGGCGGCGTCACTGCCGGCGACAGCCCCGTGCGCTCGAGCGACTGCATGCGCTCGTTCGTCTCCTCGCGCCGCTTGCGCGGCAGGTTCGGGTCGTTGGTCGAGAGCACCGGCCCGACCAGCGGGGTCTCGAGGCCCTGCAGGAGGAGCTTCTTGGCGACCTGGCAGTCGCTCGGGCGCGCCTCGGTCTTCTTGGCGAGCAGGCGATCGATCGTGTCCTGGATCCCCTGCGGGACCTGGATCTGCGTGCGCTGATAGATGTCCGGCGAAGGCTCGTTGATGTGCTTGAGCATCACCTCCATCGGGGTGTCGCCCTCGAACGGCTTCTCGTTCGTCAGCATCTCGTAGAGCAGCACGCCGAGCGCGTAGATGTCCGAGCGGCCGTCGATCTCCTTGCCCATCGCCTGCTCGGGCGACATGTAGGCGGGCGTGCCGCAGATCATGCCGGCCGCCGTCGCCTGGGTCGTCGTCTCGTCGCCGGCCATCTTGGCGATCCCGAAGTCGAGCACCTTCACGAAGTCGGGGTTGCCGACCTTCTCCTCGATGAAGATGTTCTCCGGCTTGAGGTCGCGGTGGGTGATGCCGTTCTTGTGCGCCTCGGAGAGCGAGTCGCAGATCTGCGCGAGGATGTGCACCGCGCGCTCGACCGGCAGCGAGCCGTCGCTGTCGAGGATGTCGGCCAGCGGACGCCCGGTGAGCTTCTCCATCACGAGGTAGAGGAGCCCGTCGTTGGACTGGCCGAAGTCGTAGACGGTGATCGTGTTGGGGTGCGCGAGCTTCGAGGCCGCCCGCGCCTCGCGCAGGAAGCGCTTGATCGCCATCCGGTTCTGCGAGAACTCGCGGCGCAGCACCTTGATCGCGACCTCGCGCCCCATCGTCGCCTGCTCGGCGAGGTAGACGGAGCCCATGCCGCCTTCGCCGAGCTTGGAGATCAGGGTGTACTTGCCGTCGAGCACGTGGCCGACGAGGCTCGGCTCCTCCGAGAGCAGGACCAGGCGTTCTCCGTCGATCTCGCACACGGTCGCGTCTTCATTGTAGACGCGGCTGCATGCAGGACAGAACTTCTCCATGGTGCTCCCTCGCCCGGCTCGCGTCGTAAAAAACGTGGACCGCCAGCATCATAGGTGGCGTGCCCGACCCGGGTCAACTTCGCGCCCCGTGGCCCGCGCGGCGGTACGACAACCGCCGCGTCCCGCCACGTCTTCCGGTACGCGCCACGGTTACGTTCGGATCCGTTCGCCCGCCCCGGCCCGAATCAGGGCCTGGGCACGAAACGCTGCTCGGGGCCGGGCGGCGTGTAGACCTGCAACGCTCTGAGCGGCACCGCCCCGAGCACGCGCGCCTCGTGCTCGACCCCCATCGGGATCCGCGCGGCATCACCCGGCCCGATCACCACCCGCTCGGCGCCGACGCGCATCTCGGCCTGCCCCTGCAACACATAGAGGAGCTCGACGCTCGTGGCGTGCACGTGCGTCGGCACGGCCGCACCCGGCTCGAGCACGAGCAGCGTCATCGCCACCTCGGCCGAGCCGGCTCCCTGGTCGTAGAGGATCTTCGCCGTGCCGCGCCCCGCCGCGATGACGTGGGTCGGCAGATCCGCGCCGCGCCGCACGATCGGCACCGGTGCCTCGCGCTCGGCCGGCGTCTCCACGACCGGGACCTCGGCCGCGACCTCGGCCTGGGCCCCGGCGCAGGCCTGCGCGGCCACGGCCAACGCGAAGAGCACGAGCGTCGCCAGCTCGGACGCATGCGCCGCCCTCATCGCCGACCCTCCTCGTCGTCGTCCAGGCGCGGCTTGATCGGGCGCGGCGGCAAGAGCTCCGGCTCGTGCTCGATCTTCTGCGCGAGGAAGATCGCCGCGTCGATCTTCTGGAAGTTGCGCTTGCGGTAGAACGTGAGCGCCTCGGTGTTGTTCTCGGCGACCTCGAGCACGAGGTGCGTGCAGCCGCGCAGCCGCGCCAGGTGGCGCAGCTGCTCGAGCATGAAGCTGCCGACGCCGCGGCCCTGGTAGTCGGGGTGCACCGCGAGCTCCTCGACGAACATCGGGCGCATGTCGCGCGCGTCGAACCAGCGCGGGTTGATCCAGTTGTCCGAGCCGCTGACCTCGAAGGTCGACTCGGCGTAGCCGACGATCTCGCCGCTCGATTCGAAGACGAGCTGTGCGATGCCCTCGTCGTCGTAGCTCTCCTCGAAGCGCTGCTTCGAGCGCGGCCGCTGGTACTCGACCGTCTTCTGGTTGACGTCGCGGAAGACGCGCTTGAGGAACTCCCACACGCGGTTGATGTCCCGGCGGTGCATGCGCCGCACCCGGATCACGTCGAGCGGCGTCTCGTCGGCCTCGCCGCCCTCGCCGCCCTCGCCGACGGCCCGCCCGGGTGCGCGTGGCTTCTTCCCCCCCGCGCCCGATCGTTTGCCCGCGATCTTGCTCGGCGCCTTGCTCGGCGTCTTGTTCGGCTTCTTCACTGCCATGTGCATGTCGTACCCCCGGCGCCACGACCCGGCAACCACCGCCGCGCTTGCTCCGAGGAGCGACCCCATGCCACTTCCAGCGCATGAGCGACGACCCCGCGGCCGACAACCCCAACGCCTTCAAGCACTGGTTCTCACCCGCGGTCGTCGACACCCTCGGCCGCGACCTCGCGCGCCTCGACCGCCGCGCCTTCGACCGCGCCGCCTTCGATCGCCACCTCGCGCCGCTGCCCACGCTCGAGCTCAAGGCGCGCGTCGCGCTCATCGCCGAGGCGCTGCACACCGCGCTCCGCCTCCCCTACCCGCACGCGCTCGGCCTCTTCCTGAAGACCCTGCCGCCGCCCCACGACCCGGCGGTGCCCAACGGCCAGCACCTCCTCGCCTGGCCGCTCGCGCACTTCGTCGGCCGCTACGGCCCCGCCGATCCCGCGCACTTCCAGCCCTCGCTCAGCGCGCTGCACGCGCTCACCCAGCGCTTCACCGGCGAGTTCGACCTGCGCCCCTTCATCCTCGCCTACCCCGCGCGCACCTTCGCGACCTTGTCCGCCTGGACCGCCGATCCGAGCGAGCACGTGCGCCGCCTCGTCTCCGAAGGCACGCGCACGCGCCTGCCCTGGGGGATCCGTCTGCAGCCCCTCATCGACGATCCGAGCTCCGTGCTGCCGCTCCTCGACGCGCTGCACGCCGACCCCTCGGAGTACGTGCGCCGCTCGGTCGCCAACAACCTCAACGACCTCGCCAAGGACCACCCCGCGTTGGTCGTCGACCGCCTGCGCCGCTGGTCGCGTCGCGCCAGCCCCCACCACGATCGCCTCGCCCGGCACGCCCTGCGCACGCTCGTCAAGGCGGGCGACCCGCGAGCGCTGGCGCTCCTCGGCGTCGACACGCGCGCGGCGATCGACGTCGCCCACTTCTCGCTCACGCCGCGCCTGGCGATCGGCGAGACGCTCACGCTCGGCGCGACGCTCCACAACCCGGGCCGCGCCCCGACCCGCCTCGTCGTCGACTTCGCCGTGCGCTTCGCCTCGGCCCACGGCCCGGCGCGCGCCCCCAAGGTCTTCAAGTGGAAGACCCTCACGCTCGGCGCCGGCGAGACCGTCACGCTCGACAAGCGCCACCCCATGCGCGTCGTCACGACGCGCAAGCTCGTGCCCGGCGAGCACGCGGTCACGCTCCAGGTCAACGGTGAGCCGCGCGCCAGCGCGACATTCGAGTTGACAGCGTTAACTCACCATTGAGCAGCAGGGTCGCTCAGAAGTCCAGCACATCAAGCGACGCCCCGGCGATCTCGGCGCCGTGCGTGAGCGCCTTGTGCACGAGTCGCACGAACGCGGCGGCGGCGATCTCCGGCCGCGTGTGCATGTTGACATCGTCTACCCCGAGCGCCGCGCGCAGCATGTCGGTCTGCACCATGCCCGGCGCCACCGCCAGCGAGACCAGCCCACGCGCCCCGTACTCGGCGTGGGCGAGGCGGTTGAGCCCCTCGATCGCGTGCTTGGAGACGAGGTAGGCGCCGTAGTTCGGCGCGCCGAAGCGGCCGACCCCGCTCGACATCCAGATCACCACGCCGCGCCGCGACAAGAGCGCCGGCAGGGTCGCGACGAAGAGCCTGAGCTGCGCGTCGACGTTGAGCTCCATCACCTCGCGAAAGCGCGCGAAGTCGACCTGGTCGAGCGGCCCCATCTCCCCGAGCACGCCGGCGTTGAGGATGAGCCCGTCGAGCCCCTGCCCCGCCGAGACACGCATGACCTCGGCCATCATGCGCGCGCCGAGCGCGGGATCGGCCAGGTCACCCGCGACCGCAGCGTGCGCGCCGCTCTTCTGCATCGCCTCGGCGGCGGCCGCCTCGTCGCGCGCGTGCACGATCACCCGGGCGCCGGCTCCGACCAGCGCGGGCGCCAGCGCGGCGCCGAGGCCACGGCTGCAGCCGGTCACCACGATCAAGCGACCCGTCAGATCCACTCGCTGCGTCTCGTGCGTCATCGTGCCCTCCCATTCGATCGTCCGCGCTTCAGAACGCCGCGGCGATCTCGGCGTAGCTCTCGCGGTTGCTCTCGTCGCGCGCGATCCTGAGCCCCTCCTCGGCGCGGCTCCGGTCGATCATCAGCCTGACCGGAACCCACGGCCCGAAGAAACGCAAGAGCGTGCGGTGGCCGAGCCCGCGCATGACGTGCGCGATGTCCGCCTCGGCGAGGCGGCGGCTCACGCGATCGGCGACCGCGACGTCCGAGAAGGTGAGCACCGCCACCAGCTCGACGCGCCCCGCCAGGCTCGCCTCGCGCAGGACGTCCATCGTCGTCGCCACGGCGATGACGAAGTAGGCGCACCCGGCGCCGAGCCCGAGGAAGGACACGTCGCCCCACATGCTCTGATCGACGGCGACCAGGGCGGCCACCATCGCGGTCGAGAGCGCGAGCGCCTGCGCGCGTGCCCTCATCACCGCGACCCTGCGCCCGCCCGGGGCCGCCAGCGGGATCGCCAGCGCCAGCGCGACGACCACGGTGAAGACCGCCGCGCGCGATGGTGAAAAGAGGGGCTCGAGCGCGTCGAGCGGCACGAAGACCGCGACCAGCACCACCGCCTGCATGATCCACCACGGCAGGAGCAGCGGCAGGAGCCCGGCGACCGGCACGCGCTCGCCCCGCACCTCGCGGCCGACGAGCGCGATGGCGCCGATGGCGACGAGCACCAGCGTGCGCGCGAAGGCCTCGGCGTCGTCACCGCCGGCGCTCGCCTGGCCGCGCTCGAGCCAGTAGGGCAGCGCGCCGAGCACGACGACCACCGAGAGCCCGTGGCCGAGTCCCCAGCGCGAGACGGCGCGCGCGGCGCCGAGCAGCGCGAGCACGCCGCCGATGAGCGCGGCGACGTCGAGCACGAGCGGCAGCACCCCGGGCGCGAAGGGCTCGAGGCCGAAGGCGCGCACGCTCCAGGCGACGAAGATCGCCTGCAGCACCACCATCACGGTCCCGGCCAGGATGACCACACGCATGAGCTCGATACGCCCCTGCCCTCGCCGCAGCTCCCGCCAGCGCGGCATCACGGCCGCCGCGAGCTCGACCAGCACGAAGGCCAGCAGGACCGCGTCGAGCCCGAGCGCGCCGATCGCGACGTGGTGCGTCTGGAACATCGCCATCAGCGATCCGCCGGGGTCCTCCCAGCCGGGCAGCGGCACGCGCGCGAGCAAGGTCGGCAGCGCCGCGCCGGCGATCGTCACCAGCGCCTTGAGGAGGAGCCGTCCCACCGGCGGACCGTATGCGAGCGTTCGCGGCGGCGCAAGCCGACGGCGCTCGGGAAGACCGACTGCGCGGCACGTCTGGCGCAAGCGCCCCGACTCGCCGATAGTCCGGCCATGACGCCACCGGACTTCAGGAAGAGCCATCTCCGCCACGACGAGCTCGGCGCGCTGCTCGATCGCTTCGTCGCCGCGCACCCCGAGGTCGCGCGCAAGACCTCGATCGGCCGGAGCGCCGGCGGCCGCGACCTCTGGCTCCTCACCATCGGCCGCGAGCCCGAGCGCATCCGCCCGGCGGTCTGGGTCGACGCCAACATGCACGCGAGCGAGCTCGCCGGCTCCTCGGTCGTGCTCGCGGTCGCCGAAGACCTCCTCGCGCTGCACGCCGGCGCCATCCCCGAGCACTCGCCGCTGGCCAGCGTGCCCGAGCACCTGCGCGCCATCTTGCGCGAGGGCCTCTTCTACCTCCTGCCGCGCATGTCGCCCGACGGCGCCGAGCAGGTCCTCGACGATCAGCGCTGGGTGCGCTCGCGCCCGACCTTCGACCCACCCCAGCGCGCGCACCCGCGCTGGGTCGGCGCCGACATCGACGGCGACGGCCGCGCGCTGGTCATGCGCCAGCGCCACCCCGCCGGCGACTGGGTCGCGCTCGAGGGCTTCCCCAACGCGCTGCGCCCGCGCCGCATCGACGACGCCCCGCCCTACTACCGTCTCTACCCCGAGGGCTTCATCGAGAACTTCGACGGCTTCACCATCCCCGAGCCCGACTACCTCTCCGACAACGACAGCGACCTCAACCGCAACTTCCCCTACGACTGGCACCCCGAGCCCAAGCAGCACGGCGCCGGCGCGTTCGCCACCTCGACGCCCGAGGCGCGCGCCGTCACCGAGTTCGCCGTCGCCCACCCCAACATCTTCGCGTGGATGAACCTGCACTGCTTCGGCGGCGTCCTGATCCGCCCCTCCGGCTCGCAGCCGGACAGCAAGCTCGACCCCGACGAGCTCGCGCTCTTCCGCCAGCTCGAGGTGTGGGCCGAGGCGCTCACCGACTACCCGACCGTGTCCGGCTTCGAGGAGTTCACCTACACGCCCGACACGCCGATCCACGGCGACCTCGTCGCCTTCGCGCACGAGCAGCAGGGCGCCTTCGCCTGGGTCGTCGAGCTCTGGGACCTCTTCAAGCGCCTCGGGATCCCGCGGCCCAAACGCTTCGTCGACTACTACGATCGCCTCGGCGACGACGAGCTCGCGCGCCTGGCCGCCTTCGATCGCGACCACAACGCCGGCCGCATCTTCTCGCCCTGGCGCGCGGCTGCGCACCCGCAGCTCGGCGAGGTCGAGTGCGGCGGCTTCGCCCCGCTCATCGGGATCTGGAACCCGCCGCCCGAGTACCTGCCCGAGCTCTGCCAGCGCATGAGCGCGCTCATCCTGCGGGTCGCCGCGATGAGCCCGCGCCTCGAGATCGCGCTCGAGCGCGACGGCGATCGCGTGCACGTCACCGTGGCCAACCGCGGCTACCTCTCGACGGCGTTCTTGCCGTCGGCGAAGAAGAACCCGGTCGCCGAGCCGGTCTGGCTCGAGCTCGCGCCGGGCGACGGGCTCGCGCTCGCACCCGGCGAGATCCGCCGCCACGCGCTCGGCCACCTCGACGGCTGGGGGCGCGGCCACCTCAACCCGGGTCAGTCGATCCTCGGGCCGCGCAGCCTCGGCAACAGCGACTGCGCCCGCCGCACCGTGCACCTCGTGCGCGACGCGGGCGCGAGCGCGCCCAAGCTGGTCGTGCGCGCCGGCTCCAGCCGCGTCGGCTGGGTCGAGCGCGAGCTCTCCTGGTGAGCGTCGGGGCGAACCGGCGATTCCGGGCGGCCACGAGGGCCGCCCCTCTTATAGCGAGTCAAGAGGCGAAGATCGGGCGAATTGTGAGCCTCGCTGGGCGCACCAATCCGCTCCGGGTGACCCGAGTAGTCGGTTGGTGCGCGCGGTTGG
>WYBB01000279.1 GCA_011526585.1 Deltaproteobacteria bacterium | reverse complement strand
GGACGGCTGCGGCCGGCACCAAGCACAAGAGAGCAAGAACTGGCGGCAAGGCGCCGTCGGCTCGGTCGTGATATGCGGACATCTATAAGTGCTACGGATGCGGACTTGTATAGGTGCTACCGACAGACGTTTCGTTCGTGAAGGCGTCGCGAGGCGAGGCGGTCCACGGCGGGTCGTGCTCGCCGACGTGGCGCTCATGAGCTCGACGGGGCGGCGGGCGGCGCGGGCGCGGTGACGAGGAGGCTCAGCGTCTGCGCGCCATCGGCGAGCGCGACGAGCTCGGCCCTGGCCGGCCAGAGCAGGACCTGGCCGCCCGAGAGGGTGGCGCGCCAGTCGTCGATGGCGATCGTGCCGTGGCCTTCGAGCACGAGCACGGTGGCGGCGTGCTCGGCGAGGCGCTCGTAGCGGGCGCCAGGCGCGAGGCGCACCAGGGTGAGCGCGAAGCCGGGCAGGTCGAGGGCGGCGCTGGCGGCCGGCGTCGCTTCGGCGTCGAGGCCGCGCAGGGTCAGCGCGAGATCACGCGTCTCGAGGGCCATCGGGATCTCCTTCCCGCGTGGCGGCGGGGGCGTGCGAGAGCGCCGCGCGGAGGCGCCGCGCGGCCTCGATCGGCATGAGCTTGACGAGGGTGCGCTGGGCGGGTTGGCCGCTCCTGTCGAGCTCGTAGAGCGCGGCCTCGGCGGTCGCGTCGCCCTCGGTCAGGACGAGCGCGTGGCTCGGGGGGGCGGTCGAGGTGCGCGCGATCGCGGCGAGCTCGTCGAAGCGGCGGGCCTGCAGCGCGCCGAGGGCGGCGCGCGCGGCGGCGTCGTCGAAGAAGGCGACCGGGCCGCCGGGAGGGCGGCGCAGGGCGCGCGTGCGGTAGAGGAGGGAGAGGCTCGCCGCGAGCGCCATGAGCCCGAGCTCGGCGAGGGCGACGAGCGCCGTGCCGACGGCGCCGAGCTCGAGGCGGCCGAGGTAGCCGATCGGCGAGAGCGTGGCGCCAGGGCCCGACGACACGAAGCCGAGGTAGGCGAAAAAGCCGCTCTCGCCGGTGGCGCGCTCCATCTCGGCGAGGCCGGCGGCCGCGGCGTCGGGGCCCGAGACGCCGAGCTGGGCGGCGACGAGATCGGCGACGCGCAGGTAGGCGAAGAGGTGCTGGCCGAGCCAACAGACGAGGGCGCCGAGCACCATCATGAGCACGAGGGGGCGGGGCTCGGCGAAGGAGAAGCGCCGGGGGCCGTAGCTGCCGAGCGCGGCGATGAGCGTGCCGACGATGAGCGGCATGGCGAAGGTGACGTAGGTCCCGCCGACGAGCCGCGAGAGGGCGAAGGCAAAGGCGATGGCGGCGAGGAAGGTGGCGAGGATGCCGAGGCCGGCGCCGAGCGCGCGGGCGGTGAGCGGCTCGGTGCGTGGCCCGCCGGGCGGCACGGGCGCGGCGGGGCCGTCCGCCTCGCGAAAGGCGGAGCCGGATCGGGCGTGCTCGGGAGGTGCGGAGTTGGCCTGGCGCAGGCGCTGCGCCAGCTCGCCCAGGCTCGGGCGCTCGTCGCTCACGGGGTCTCGCCCGCGGGGCGGTGTTGGCCGGCCTTGCGCGAGCCGGACCAGAGGACCTCGGGCGCGGCGGCGAGCTGGGAGACCTTGCGCGAGAGCACGAAGAGCGCGTCCGACAGTCGGTTCAGGTACGGGATGACGTGCTCGCCGACCGCGTCCTGGCGGGCGAGCGTGATGACGCGGCGCTCGGCACGGCGGCAGACGGTGCGGGCGACGTGGAGGTGGGCGTTAAGGCGGGTGCCGCCGGGCAGGACGAAGCTCTTGAGCACGGCGAGGTCGGCGTTCTCGCGGTCGATGAAGCGCTCGAGCGCGGCGACGTCATCGGCGACGATGAGCGGCTGGCCGGGCCAGCGGTCGGCGATGAGGGTGGCGAGGTCGCTGCCGAGGTCGAAGAGATCCTGCTGCACGTCGAAGAGCCAGGCGTCGAGGCGGGCGCGATCGGCATCGGCGATCGCGGTGCCGTCGGAGGGGCGGGCGAGCTCCAGGCGGGCGACGCCGAGGACGGCGTTGAGCTCGTCGACGGTGCCGTAGGCCTCGATGCGCAGGCTGTCCTTGTCGACCTCCTGGCCGCCGACGAGGCGGGTCGTGCCACCGTCGCCGGTGCGCGTGTAGATCTTGCTCAGCGTCACCATGGCGTTTGTCCCGTATCGACTGGACTCGGGGTCCGAATGCCTGCTACCGCTCCACCATTTGGCCGAGGCTGTCAACGCGGGTCTCTCCGGTGAGGCAGGCCGCGCGGGCGCGACAGCGCAAGACAACCGCAGCACCGAACACGAGGCTATGATGATGCGCGCCGCGAATCTTCGTCTGGGATGGCTGTCGATGGGGCTCGTCGTCGTGGTCCTGGCTGCGTGCGAGGGCGACGGCGGCGCGGCGGCGGGCGACGAGGACGTGGCCGGCGACACGACGGGGGATGGCGGCGACGGCGAGGTCGCCGGGGCCGGGCTCGGGATCGACTACGGCGAGGGCGGCGTCATGATCCGCTACGAGCCCGAGGTGCGCGAGTTCACGGCGACGCCGTGGCCGACCGATCGTCTGCGCGTCGACGGGCGCGTCGATCTCGCCACCTTTCCCAACCGTGGCCAGAAGCAGATCATCGAGCGCTACAAGCTCTACGGCCAGGAGGTGCTCGATGGCTTTGGGCGTAACAGCTCGATCTACTTTCAGATTTCGGGCCCGATCGACATGGCGTCGCTGCCCACGGCGGCCGAGTCGATGAGCGATGCGCGCGCGGTCGTGCAGCTCGTCGATCTCACGGCCGAGAGCCCGCGCCACGGGGCGCGGCTGCCCCTCGTCTTCTCGCAGGTCGACGGGCAAGAGGACCCCTTCTACCTCGGCCCGACGCTGGCGATGCGGGCGGTCTTCGGTTTCCCGCTGGCCGACGCGAGCACCTATTGCGCGATCGTCACGCGCGCGGTGCGCGGCAGCGACGGGGCCTACCTCGCGGACAACCCGGCGTTCGTGAGCGCGCTCGCGGACGAGCCGTCGCTCGCGCCGCTCAGGGGCTGGCTCGATGGCGGGGGAGCGGCGCTGGCGGCGAGCGATGTGGCGGCCGCGACCTGCTTCACGACGCAGGACGCGACGCGCGAGATGCGTGAGATCGAGCGCTTCATCGCGGCCCGCGCGACGAGCGCGCCGGACACGCTCGTCTACACCGGGCAGAATCAGCATTTCCGTGAGATCACGGGAATGTACACGACCCCGAACTTCCAGAGCGGGGACAAGCCCTACCGCGACGAGGGCGGCGACGTGCGCTTCGACGATAGCGGCGATCCGATCGTCGCCGAGGACGAGCGCGTGCGCTTTCGCCTGTTGATCCCGCGCCAGCACGAGATGCCCGAGGCGGGCTGGCCGCTCATCATCTACTCGCATGGCACCTTCGGCGACTGGAAGACCTGTATCGACGGCAACGAGGCGCAGGCGGTACGCGAGGGGCTGGCGATGATCTGCGTCGACCAGCCGCTGCACGGTACGCGCGGCGTGAGCGAAGAGGTCAACTACCTCGACGTCTTCAACTTCCTGAACCCGCGCTCGGGGCGCATGACCTTTCGCCAGAGCGCGGCCGACGCGATGTGGCTGTCGAGGATGGTCGCCGACGGGCGCTTCGACTTCGCCGCCGACGCGACGGCGCTCGGTCAGGCGATCGCGATGGACCCGAACAACATCGTGTTCTTCGGCCACTCACACGGCGGCCTGGCGGGCGCGATCGTGCTGGCGGTCGACGCGCGCATCAAGGGCGCGGTGCTCTCCGGGGCCTCGGGCGTGATGATCGAGACGATCCTCCGGCGCAAGGATCCGCTCGACATCGCCGGTACGCTGGCGGTCGTGCTCTCGGTGAAATCCGATGCGCTCGACACCTTCCACCCCGCGCTCACGCTGGCGCAGACGCTGGTCGACGCGACCGATCCGATCAACTACGCGCCGTACTGGCTCGAGCCGGTCACCGGCGGCAACTCCAAGCACGTCTTCATGACCGAGGGCACCGAGGACGCGCTGAGCCCGGCGGTCGGCGCGGACGCGGTGGCGGCGGCCGCGGGGATCCCGCTCCTGAACCCGGTGGCGGTGGCGAGCGAGGCGCACGCGCTCAAGGGGCTCGAGCCGGTGAGCATGCCGGTGAACTCGAACCTGCGCGCGACGACGGGACAGCTGATCACCGGCGCGATTCGCCAGTTCGAGGGCGGTGACCACTGGGTCGCGCTGACGGACCCGGTCGCCATCCAGATCTGGCGGGGCTTCTTCCGGGCGTTCCGTCAGAAGGACATCCCGACGATCCAGCGGTGACGGCCGATGGTGACGTGAGCGCCGCTACTCGTAGCAGCGGTTGACGTCTTCGGGGGTCTTGGCCGCCGTCAGGCACTCGGCGACCTTGCGGGTCGAGCGGGCGTTGCACTGGCGGGTGCACTCGCGCGTGAGGAAGTCGACGAAGAGGGCGGCGGTCTCGCGCGCGAGCTCGGCGCCGGTCGTGCCCATCTTCTTGAGCGTGTCTTCGCGCGTCGTCTCCTTGTCGACGACGCCGAGGAAGATCCCCTTCAGGTTCGCGCAGGCCGCGTCGCACTCCTCGGGCGTGGCCTTGGCTTCGCACGCGCCCAGGGCGGCGATGCTCAGGCTGATCATGAGGGCGCGCTTGAGGCGAGCACCCAGGTGACTGTTGTCAAACGGCTGCACCGAGCGTCTCCTTCGTCGGTCGGTCGGTCGCTTGTGCGGCGTACGTCGTGTACGCCTCCGCGCTCCCTTCCCTCCCTCCTCGGATCCACCCCGGTTCGCTCGTTCGACACCAGTCACCTGGCGAATGGCCTTGCGCACGCGTACGGGGGCTCTTGGGCATCGGTTCCTCCGCGGACTCGGGGGTCCGGCGGGCGCCATAGTGGTCAGGGTCTGGGACCTTGTCAAACGAATCCCCTGGCTCGTCCGATGCGTTCGCGGTTGCGCCCGGGGCCGCGCGAGGGCCACTATGCGCGGGATGCGAACGACGAAGACCTCGAACGAGCGGTGGGCGGGCCTGGCGGTGGTGGTCGCTCTGGCCCTGATGGTGCTGGGGGGTTGCGCGAGCGCGCCGGCGCCCGCCGGGGTGGCGGGGGAGCGCGAGCCGGCGGGCGGGGCGCAGATCCTGGTCAAGAACGACTCGCGCGACGCCTGGGATCTCTTCGTGGGGGGCGCGCCGCGCGGCAGCGTCGGGCCCGGGTCGGTGGCGCGGCTCTTCGGGATCCGGCCGGGGCCGCAGGTCGTCGTCGCGTCCAACGAGCGGCTCGGGCTCACGCAGCGGGTCACGGTCGAGGCCGACGCGCGCTCGCCGGCAGAGGTCGCGCTGAGGCAGATGGTGGCGCGCCTGCGCGTGAAGAACCCGCACGCCGATGCGGTCGAGGTCGCGCTCGACGGGGTGGTCCTCGGGCGGGTCGCGGGCGGGGAGGAGGCGCTCTTCGAGGGCGCGCCGGCCGGCCGGCGTGTGCTGATGATCCGGAGCATGCGCGGGCCGGGCGCGGTGCGCATCGACAAGGACCTGCCGCCGGAGGCGGAGGCGCGCGTCACCGTGCCGGACATCGAGGTCGCCGCGGTCGACCCCGGGGCGGCGGCGCCACCGGCGGGCAAGGCGATGGTGCGCATGAAGAACGCGAGCCGGCTCGCGGTCTCGCTGTGGGCCGACGGGGTCGACCACGGCATCGTGCCGGCCGGCGCGAGCTTCGATCTGGTGCTGCCGCCCGGCGCGCACACGCTGGAGGTGCGCATCGCGGGGATCGAGGCCCACACCGAGCACCGCGTGACGCTCGCGCCCAACCAGGTCGCGGAGTGGGTCTGGGGGGCCGAGGGTGGACAGCCGTGAGGGCGCGCCGCGTGCGAGCGCGCGCGGTGACCGGAGCTGGACGGCGGCCCGGCGGCGACGTTATGGTGCGGCGATCCAGGAGGCGTGACGATGGCCGCGGATGACAAGACGAAGAAGGGCAAGCCGAAAGAGGCGCGTGCCGAGTCCGCGGTCGAGGCCGACGTGCGCGCGGTCTCCGCCGAGGAGGTGCGCGTCGACGCCGATGAGAAGCTCTCCTACAAGGAGTACGCGGCGAAGTTCACCAAGCCGATCGTCACGATCCAGCGCATCATCGATCGCAAGGGGCTGCCGCTGCCGAAGAAGCGCGACCAGTACCCGAACATGGAGATCCGGCAGGTCGTGAAGTGGGGGGAGATGCCCAAGGAGGATCCGCCCAAGCCCGACCGGGTGGCGGCGACGATCCGCAGCGAGATCATGCACGTGCCGCCGGCGAAGAAGCCGCCTCCCCCGGGGATCGGGAGCATCGAGCCGCCCGGCGGATGAAGCGCATGAGCAGCGATCGGCGAAGCGAATGAGCAGGGAGCGGCGAAGCGAATGACCCGCGATCGGCGAGGGAGTTGGCGCCTGGTCGTCGTCCTCGTCGCGGCGGGGGGCGTGCTCGCGGCGTGTGGTCAGCCGTCGTCGCGCAGCGCGGAGCAACGGGCTCGCGGCGGGTCCGTGGTGGCGCAGGGGCCGGCGGCGGGCTCGGTCGAGGCGCCTGTGTCGGACGAGGCACTCGACGTGGAGCCGGGCGACGCGCTCGAGCTCGGGGTGGGAGCGGACGGCGAGGGCGACGAGGTGCGCGCGGAGGCGGCGACCGCGGTCGTGTCGGCGGGGCTCGGTGGGGGTGGACCGCGCAGCGCCGCGGAGATCGACCCGCCGGTCGCGCGCGACGATGAGGGTGAGGGCGCGCGGGAGCCATCGATCGTGACGCCGCTGCCCGAGCTCTGCCGGCAGGCGTGCATCAACGCGCAGCGCCTGGTCGAGCTCGAGCTCTCCGCCGAGACGGCGCCGGCGATGCGCCAGGAGATCGAGCGCGCGCTGACCCGGGACTGCCCGGGGCGCTGTCTGCAGCGGGCCTCGCTCGAGTCGGCGCGCTGCATCGCCACCGCGAAGAGCGCGCTCGAGCTGGCGGCCTGCCAGTAGGGCCGCGGCCGGCGAACCCTGCCCGACGGGTGGGTTTTTTGACCGCGACCGCGCTCTCGCCGACGATGCCGCGCCATGCACCGAAATCCCGGCACGCGGTGAGGACGAAGGACCTGCCCGAAGGACCGGGCGAGCGTGCGCCCGAGGGCTCCGCCAAGGAGAGCGCCGCGGCGCGGACCGAGCGGCCCGTGCCCGTGATGGCGCTGCCGGGGTTCACGCTCTTTCCGGGTACGCTGGTGCCGCTCTCGGCGATCGAGCCGGAGCCGTGCCGGACCCTGGCGGCGTCGCTGGCCGATCGACGCCTCCTGGTGATCGCGGCGCTGGACACGCCGGGGCCCGAGCGGGCGATCCACGCGGTGGCCGGGCTCGGGCGCATCGTGTCCGATCGGCGGCACCCCGATGGGCGCATGGACGCCTTCGTGCACGGGCTGTCGCGGGTCAGGCTCGGCGAGGTGCTGCTCGGTCCGGACGGCCTGGCGGCGCCGGTCGAGGCCTTGCCGGACGAGGCGCGCAAGAGCACGAGCGAGGCCGGGCTCAGGCTCCTGTCGGTCGCGACCGCGCTGGCCTGCGCGCTGGCCGATCGTCATGCCGAGGAGGCCGAGGCGCTCTCGTCGCTGGTCGCGTCGAGCGAGGACCTCGGGCTCATCGCCAACCGCCTCGCCGCGATGTTCGTCGAGCCGTTCGCGGAGCGGCAGCGGCTACTCGAGGAGCGCTGTCCGGCCGAGCGGGCCGACGCGGTGGCGGCGGTGCTCGGCGAGGTGCTGCTCGCGAGCGACGCCACCGCGCGCGTCTTCCATTGAGGGGATGAGCGACGCTCAAGGCCTCGCGCAGAAGCGGGCGAGGATGATGTCGCCATTTCCCTGGTAGGTGCAGGCGTCGCGCGTGAGCCCGGTCCAGTCGTTGGTCGTGGTGCCGGGGATGAACCAGGTGGCGCCGGCGCTCAGCGCGGCGCGGGACGCCGAGTCGTTGCCGGCGGTGCCGAACTGGCGCACGTTGCCGCTCGGGACCGAGCCGTCGAGGTTGAACGAGGCCGTGAAGAAGTCGACGGCGCCGTAGAGGCTCACGTTGGTGCCGCTGACGACGTTGCCGCGGGTGTTGCCCGCGACGTAGACGCGATCGCCCGCGACGTGCACCGAGTTGGCGAGGTCGTCGAGCGGCGAGCCGAAGATCCGCGCCCAGACCTGCGCTCCGGCCGCGTCGAGCTTGACGACGGCCGCGTCGCCCCAGCCGCTCCAGTTGAAGCCATTGGCGCCGAGGTAGGTGCCGGTCGCGCCGGTGCCGAGCGGCGCGCCTTGCAGGAACCCGACGCCGTAGACGTTGCCGTCGGGATCGGCGGTCACGTCGTAGCCGAAGTCGTGGCCGGCGCTGCCCCAGTGCTGCACCCAGGTCTGCGTGCCGGCCGGGGCGATCTTGAAGACGAAGACGACGCCATTGTCGGAGGAGCCGGCCCAGCCGGTGGTCGAGAGGCTGCCGGGGATCTGCCACTGGCAGCGGCCCTGCACGAGCACGTTGCCGTCCGCGTCGAGGCCGAGGCCGGTGACGCTCTTGTTCTGCGTGTCGTCGATGTAGGACCAGAGGTGGGTGAGCGCGCCGGTGGCGGCGTCGGCCACGAGCGTGAGCGGGCTCTGGCCGCTGCCCCAGGTGACGTTGCTCGAGGTGCCCGCCACGACCACGCGCTGGCGGGCGGCGTCCCAGGCGATGTCCTGCGCGAAGTCGCGTCGGCCGTTGGGATGGCGGCTCACCCACCGGCGCGTGCCGGCCGCGTCGTAGCTGGCGACCCAGATGTCGGGACAGAGCGTCTGTCCGTTCTGATCGGCGCACGGGGTCATGCCGCCGGCGGCGCCGTCGATGTTGCCCTCGGTGCCGCCGACGACGTAGACGTTGCCGGCGTCGTCGACGGTGACGCCGTTGATCGCGTCGTAGGCGCTGGTGCCGATCTGGCGCGCCCACACGAAGGCGCCGTTCGACGCGTACTTCACGAGGAAGCCGTCGACGTCGCCGTGGTGGGTCTGGCCGTGCACCGGGCCCGAGGTGATCCCGGCGACGTAGACGTTGCCGTTGTGGTCGAAGGCGGCGGCGGTCGAGATCTCGGCCGCCGGTGAGCCGAACTGGCGGACCCAGTCGCTGTCGCTGCAGGGGCACTGGGTGCAGCCGTAGTGCGCGAAGGTGAGCGCGTTCGAGCAGGCGCTGGTGTTGCCGGCGGGGTCGGTCGCTCTGGCGCTGACCGTGGTGCAGCCGTAGGCGAGCGCGGCGAAGTCGATCGAGAACGCGCCGGCGACGACGTCGTGACCGTCGGGGTCGACGGGAGAGCCGGTGCAGTTGCTGGTCGTGTAGAGGTGGACCGTGGCGTCGGAGTCGGCTTCGGTGCCCGCGACGCTGGTGTCGGCGTTGCTCGTGGAAGGGGTGCTCGGGGTGAAGCTCACGAGCACGGGCGCCGGCGGTGGCGTGTCGTCGTGCACGTAGGTGAAGCCGTTCGAGCAGCCGGAGCGGTTGCCGGCGAGGTCGGTGGCGCGGGCGTAGAAGGTCGTGCCCTGGTTGGCCGCCGCG
The DNA here is from genome assembly GCA_011526585.1 of Deltaproteobacteria bacterium. Classification (GTDB taxonomy): domain Bacteria; phylum Myxococcota_A; class UBA9042; order PHBI01; family PHBI01; genus WYBB01. The sequence continues at coordinate 3,655 of WYBB01000279.1, read as the reverse complement.
GGCGCGGTGATGGCGAAGGCGCCGCCGGTCTGGGTCGCCGTGGAGGTGCCCTCGGCGATCGGCGTGTCGAGGCACGAGGCCGCGGTGTGGAGGGTGATGGTCAGGTCGGCTTCGGCGGTCGTGCCCTGGACCTCGGGGGTGAGCGAGGTGCTGCTCGGGCTCGCCGGATCGGTGCCGGTGATGACCGGCTTGAGCGGGGCGAGGTTGTCGTGCAGGAAGGCGATGGTGTTCGAGCAGGCCGACGGGTTGTTCGAAGCGTCGAAGGCGCGGGCGCTGTAGTGGGTCGTGGTGTTGGCGTTGGCGCTGGTCGCGATGGCGAAGGAGGTCGGCGCGTCGGTCTTGGTGGCGACGATGGGGCCGCTGCAGTCGGTGCTCTTGTAGAGGCGGACGGTGTGGCCGGCGTCGTCGAGCTGGCCCAGCACCTGGGTCGCGACCTCGACGCCGGGCGAGGGGGGATCGAAGCCGAGGAGCACGAGGCCGGACGGGGGCTCGTCGTCGTGCGTGAAGGCGAAGCCCGCCGAGCAGTCCGAGGGGTTGCCGGCGGGATCGGTGGCCGCAGCGTAGAAGATCGTGGTCGCGTTGGGCGTGGCGGTCACGACGAGGCCCGCGAAGAGATCGCCGGCGACGGCGGTGCCGGTCGCGGCCGGCGTGCCGCTGCACTCGGCGCTCGTGTAGATCGCGACGGTCGCACCGGCTTCGGCGGTGCCGGAGAGGGTGGGCGTGTAGGAGGTCGTCGAGGGCGAGGCGGGGCTCGAAGCGGTTATCGCGGGCGCGGCGGGAGGGCTGGGGTCGTGGATATAGGTAAGTGAATTAGAGCAGTTGGATGTGTTGCCCGCGGCGTCGCGCGCCTTGGCGCTGAGCGCCGTGAGGTCGTCGGGCGTGACGCTGGTCGTGATCGCGAAGGGGCTCGGCGCGGCGGCGAGCGAGGTGGCGATCGGGCCGCTGCAATCGGCGCTGTGGTAGAGATCGATCGCGACGCCGAGCTCGGGGGTGGTGCCGTGAACGGTCGGGGTCGTGGTGTCGCGGCTCGGCGAGGCGGGCGTGAGCGAGGTCAGCGTCGGCGCTTCGGGGGCGAGGGCGTCGTGGGTGTAGGCGAGCGGGTCCGAGCAGGGTGAGGTGTTGCCGGCCTGGTCGGTGGCGGTCGCGGTGAAGGTCGTCGAGGTGTCGGCGCTGACGCTGACCGCCTCGGCGAAGGTCGTCGTCGCGAGCGGGGAGGTGCTCGCGACCGGGTCGCCGGCGCAGGCGTCGTTCGCGTAGATCCGGACGGTGGCGCCGAGCTCGGCGAGGCCCTCGAGGGTCGGGGTGGTCGAGGTGCTCGACGGTGAGCTCGGGTCGGTGCCCGTCCAGGTCGGCGGGCTCGGGGCGAGCGCGTCGGAGACGTAGACGAAGGGCGCCGAGCAGGCCGAGACGTTGCCGACGGCGTCGGTGGCGTCAGCGCGGAAGGTGGTCTGGCTGTTCGGTCCGACGGTGGCGTCGATCGTGAAGGCGCCGGCGCCGTCGGCGGTGACGGCGACGCCGTGCTGGGTGACGCAGGCGTCGGTGAAGAGGCGCACGGTCGAGCCGGGCTCGGCGCGGCCGAGGATCGCGGGGGTCGTGTCCGGAGACGGCGATGTGGGCGCGGAGCCGTCGATGAGCGGCGCGTCGGGCGGGCCGGCGTCGTGCACGTAGGCGAGCGGGCCCGAGCAGGGCGAGACGTTGCCGGCGGCGTCGCTGGCGCGAGCCGAGTACCAGGTCGTCGCGTTGGCGGCGGCGCTCGTGGCGATGGCGAAGGCGCCGGTGGTGGCGACGGCGGAGCCGGCGGGCGCGCCCAGGCAGTCGGCGTCGCGGTAGAGGGTCACGCTCGCGGCGGCCTCGGCGGTGCCGGATACCGTCGGTGTGGTCGAGGTCGCGCTCGGCGAGGGTGGGGCGGTCGCGCTGAGCACGGGTGCGGCGGGGGTGCGGCCGTCGTGGGTGAAGGCGAGGCCGGCCGAGCAGCCCGAGAGGTTGCCGGCGAGATCGGCGGCGCGCGCGTAGAAGGTGCGCGTCGAGTCGGGGGCGAGCGAGGCGGCGAGGGAGAAGCTCGTGCCGGTGGCGGCGGCGGAGGACAGCGGCGGGCCGGCGCAGGCGGGATCGTCGTGCAGGCTGACGGTGGTGTCGGGATCGGTCGTGCCGAAGAGGAGCGGAGAGGTGCTCTGGGACGAAGGGGAGGTGGGCGAGGCGTGGGTGAGGGTCGGCGTGGCCGGCGGGCGGTCGTCGTGGGTGTAGGCGAGCGAGCCGGAGCAGGGCGAGACGTTGCCGGCGGCGTCGGTGGCGGTCGCGCTGAGCAGGGTGGTGGCGTTGGCGGGGACCGTCACGGTGACCGAGAGGGCGGATGTGGCGGTGGCGGTGGTCGTGGCGAGCGGGGCGCCGGCGCAGCCGGGCAGCGCGTAGAGGGTGACGGTGGCGCCGGGCTCGGCGGTGCCGGTGACGAGCGGGGTGAGCGAGGTCGAGGGCGAGGCGGGCGCGGTGGCGGTGAGGGTGGGGGCGGCCGGGGCGCGGTCGTCGTGCACGTAGTCGAAGGGGGCCGAGCAGGGCGAGACGTTGCCGGCCGGATCGGTGAGCGTGGCGGAGAAGCGGGTGACGGCGTTGGGGCGGGCGGTGACCTGGGCGCTGAAGGTGTCGCTCGCGGCGGTTGTGGCGGCGGCCGTGCCGGCGCAGGCGGCGGCGGCGAAGAGGGTCACCGTGCCGGGGGTCGGGGCGGTGCCGGAGAGGACCGGCGCGAGGCTCGTGCGTGAAGGCGAGGGCGGCGTGCTCGCGGTGATGGTCGGGGGGCTCGGGGCGCGCGCGTCGTGGGTGAAGGGCAGGCCCGCGGAGCAGGGCGAGACGTTGCCGGCGGGGTCGGTGGCGGTGGCGTAGAAGGTGGTGGTCTGGTCGGCGGCGGCGGCGGCGGTCGTGGTGAAGGCGCCGTCGGCGGTCGTCGTGGTCGTGGCGAGCGGGGCGCCGGTGCAGTCGGGCGTGAGGTAGACGGCGACGGTGGCGGCGGGCTCGGCGCTGCCGGAGAGGGTCGGGGTGGTGGTGGCGTTGCTCGGCGAGACGGGGTCGGTGCCGGTCCAGAGCGGGGGTGGCGGGGCGTCGTCGTCGTGCAGGTAGGTGAGCGGGGAGGAGCAGGGCGAGACGTTGCCGGCGGCGTCGACGAGATCGGCGACGAAGGTCGTGAGCGCGTTGGCGTCGGCGCTGGCGGCGAGCTGGAAGGCGCCATCGGCGGCGACGAGCGTCGTCGACAGCGGCGGGGCGGCGCAGTCGTCGCGGTAGAGGCGCAGGGTGGTGTGGGGTTCGCCCAGGCCCGAGACGGTCGGGGTGGTGGAGGTGCTCGAAGGCGAGGCGGGGGCGGTGGCGATGAGCTCTGGCGCGTCGGGGGGGAGCGAATCGTGGGTGTAGACCAGTGGGTCGGGCGAGCAGTCCGAGACGTGGCCGGCGCCGTCGGTGGCGGTGGCGTGCAGGGTGGAGGTCTGGTTCGATGGCACGGACGCGGGGGCGGCGAAGTCACCGGCGGCGTCGGCAGTGGCCTGGCCGATGGGGGCGCCGAGGCAGTCGGGATCGGCGTAGAGGGTGAGGGTGGCGCCGGGCTCGGCGTGGCCGGAGACGGTGGGGGTGGCGTCGGCGGAGGGGGAGGCCGGATCGGTGGCGAGGAGCTCGG
>WYBB01000004.1 GCA_011526585.1 Deltaproteobacteria bacterium | reverse complement strand
CGATCGCGTCGCAGATCAGCACCTGTCCGGCCGCCTCGATGAGCCAGGCCACGCGTTGCAGCCGGTGCTGCCGCGGACCGCGCGCCAGGCGGATCGACACCGCGCTCTGGAAGTGCTGCTCGTCGCCGGGCTCCCAGCCGAGGCCGATGAGCTCGTCCTTGAGTGTGCCGAGGACCTCCGGCAGGGTCTCGCCGGCGCGGTGCTCCACCCAGATCCGGAAGCCGCCGTCGGCCGAGGTTCCGAGGAGGGAGCGATCGAGCGCGCTGACGTGCAGGTCGCTCGGGAGCTGCGCGGTCAGGATCCCGTCGCGCGTCGTCACCGCCGTGGAGACGACGACCGGCGCCGGTGCCGCCGGCGGCGGGGCCTCCTCTTCGCACGCGGCGCCCGGCGTGACGACGCCGACGAAGATTGTTATGGCTCGCCAGGTGAGGCGCGTGAACATGGGCCCGATCCTCTGCGTGGTCGCAGGCCTCGGGTGTAGCGCGGACGATCCGGGAAACCAAGCGCCATGCTCGACCGATCCGGCGGCGCTCGAGGCGGTGGCGCGCGCGATCGGCATCTGGCCGGAGGCGACGGTGCCGGGGCTCGAGGGCGCCGCGGTCGTGCCGGCGGACACGCCCGAGCGCTTCGCGATCGACCCGGATCCGACGACGCGCGGCGAGCACCCCGGCGTCGTGCTCGAGCACACGCCGGGCGTGTGCCGGTGGTCGGCCGAGCGCCGCGCGCGCCTGCCGCCGCCACCGCCTGACCCGGCGATCACGCCCGAGTCCACGCTCGGAGCCGCGGCCGCCGACGCCACGCGCGCCGGGCTCGTACTCTTCGCGCCCGACCTCGCCCTCGAGCGCGAGCGCTCGCGCTGGCACACGCTCCTCGAAGCGCTCGACACCCGCGCACGCGCGCTCTACGCGCCGACGCGCGCGCTCGCCCTCGACGCCGTGATGGCGAGCTGTCGCGCGATCGCGCCCGGCGGCGTGCTGCTCGTCGCCACCATCGGCCCCGGGCGCAGCGGCGACGGCGGCGGCCTCGTCCTCGCCGACGACGAGGTGCTCGCCTACCGCGACCTGCTCGCGCTCGTCGATCTGCACTGCACCCACCTCGCGGCGATCGCCTGGGTGATCGACGCCTCGCACGCCACCTTCGATCCGCCCACGCGCGGCGATGACGAGCCGGCGCTGGTCGTGGTGCGCGCCTCGGACGAGCTCGCCCCCGACGCCGCCAGGGTCGAGCGGCACGGCCCCGGCCTCCTCGGCGCGGTGCTCGAGGCGCGGATCGGCGCCGGACGCGAGGCGCTCTGCGCGAGCGGGAGCCGCCTCGACAACGGCGAGCTCGTCGCGCTCCTCGCCGTGGGTGGTGGCGGCGACGAAGATCTGCGCGCGGCGCTCGAGCGCGCGCGCTGGGAGGCCTTTGGCGCGCCCGCCGTCGAGCGCGTCATCGCCGAGGGCGGAGAGGAGGCGCTGACCCCGCCCATCGTCGAGCAGATCCGTGGCGCGGTGCTGGCGGCGATCCCCGAGCAGCCGCTCCTCGTGCGCGGCCGACTGCCCGATGGCGAGCGCTGCGCCAGCGACGACGAGTGCACCCGCTGTGCGCCGGGGGCGTGCCAGCGCCCCGTCTGCGAGAACGGACGCTGCGGTCTCGCGCCCGACGACGGCGCGCTCTGTGACGACGACGACCCCTGCACCGCGGACGATCGATGCCGGAGTGAGGGCTGCCGAGGCGAGCCGCGCGTGTGCGACGACGCAAACCCCTGCACTGCCGACACGTGTGAGCCCGGACGCGGCTGCGTGGCCGAGCCGGTGGTCGACGGCACCTGCGACGACGGCGACCCGTGTACCGAGGACGACCGCTGCGACGCGCGCGGCGCCTGTGCCGGCCAGGCGCTCGTCTGCGACGACGGCGACCCGTGCACCCTCGATCGCTGCGTGCGACCCGAGCCCGGCGACGTCGATCCGGGCACCGCCGGGTGCGTCTTCGAGGCGACGAGCGGGCCCTGCGACGACGGCGACCCGTGCACGCTCGCCGACCAGTGCCGCAACCGCGTCTGTGCCGGCACGGCGCGCACCTGCGGCGACGACAACGCCTGCACGCTCGATCGCTGCGACCCGGCGACCGGCGAGTGCCGCTTCGATCCGGTCGCCGATCTCGCCGGCTGCGACGACGGCGATCCGTGCACCACCCTCGATCGCTGCCGCGACGGGCTCTGCGTCGGGCTCGCCCGGACCTGCGACGACGCGCTGGCGTGCACCTTCGACCGCTGCGAGGATGGGCGCTGCACCCACCTGCCGGCCCCGGGCCTGTGCCTCTCACCCGGCGGCACGACGTGCGTCGCCGTCGGTGAGCGCCCGCCGGATGCGCCCTGCCTCGTCTGCGCCGCGACCGATCGCCTCGAGCCCGTCGCGGACGACAGCGACGTGCCGTGCGCCGACGACGGGCTCGCCTGCACCATCGACCGGTGCCGCGGCGGCGTCTGCGCGCACGACGACACGCCCGAGACCTGTCACGACGGGCAGGGTCGCTGCGTCACGCGCGGCGAGCTCGTCACGGGCTGCCTCCTCTGCCAGGGCGGAGGCGTCGTCACGCCGGTCGCCAGCGACGCGCCGTGCATGGACGCGCCCGGCTGCGCGCTCGGGCGCTGCGACGGGCTCGGGCGCTGCGTCTGCGCCCCGTGACCGGGCTCAGAGCTTGCCGATCGCCTCGAGCACCTGGTCGACGTGACCCTTGACCTTGACCGAAGGCCAGGCCGCGGCGATCCGCCCCTTCGCGTCGACGAGGAAGGTCGAGCGGATCGTGCCCTCGACCTCCTTGCCGTACATCTTCTTCGTGCCCCACGCCCCGTAGGCCACGTGCAGGGTCTTTTCCGGATCGGAGAGCAGGGTGAAGGGCAGCTCGTACTTCTGCTTGAAGCCGTCGTGGCTCTTGACCGAGTCCTTCGACACGCCGAAGACGCGCACCCCGGCGGCCTCGATGCGCGCGAAGTTGTCGCGGAAGTCGCACGCCTCCTGGGTGCAGCCTGGCGTATTGTCGCGCGGGTAGAAGTAGACCACGTAGGGCGTCTTCGCGAGCGACTTCGAGCTGACCACGGCGCCGCCGTCGGCCTCGAGCTCGAACGCGGGTGCCGCATCTCCGACCTTCAACATCACGCCTCTCCTCCCGTGAACGGGCCAAACGTCGCGCGCATGCTACCAGGACTTGGCGTCGCCGCTCAAACGCGGCTATCCTCTCGGACATGCTCGCGATCATCAGCGACATCCACGCGAACTACGAGGCGCTCACGACCGTCTACCGCTGGCTCGACCAGAACCGCGTCGACGAGGTGATCTGTCTCGGCGACGTGATCGGCTACGGCCCCGACCCGAACCCGGTGTGCGAGCTGGTGCGCGAGCGCTGCACGGTGACCCTGCTCGGCAACCACGACGCCGCGGTGATCGGCGCGATGGCGACCGACTACTACCAGCCGCCCGCCAAGGAGGCGATCTACTGGACGCGCCACGAGCTCAGCGACGACAACTTCCGCTGGCTCTATTCGCTGCCCTTCACGCACCGGCGCGAGCAGCTCGCCTTCTTCCACTCGGCGCCGTTCAAACCGTCCGGCTGGTTCTACGTCGTGCGCCCGCAGGACGCGCAGCACCACAACTCGGCGATCTACGGGCGCCTCGAGAAGTGGAACTTCGTCGGCCACTCGCACCTCACGCTGGCCTACGCGATCAACGGCAAGAAGACCAAGGAGGTCTCGGGCGACGAGCTCGTAGGCAAAGACGACCGCAAGTACCTCGTCAACGTCGGCTCGGTCGGCCAGCCCCGCGACAAGGATCCGCGCCTGTGCTTCGGCGTCTACGACCCGAACTTCGACACCTTCCGCCACGTGCGCCTGCCCTACGATGTCGAGTCGGTCGCGCGCAAGATCGTCAACGCCGGCCTCGACGCCAAGTTCGCCAAGCGCCTCTTCGTCGGACAGTAGTAGCCCGCTGTCGCGGCGTAGGGGCGGCCCTTGTGGCCGCCCGGGTAGCTGGATCCCCGACTGATGCACCACCCGTTTCAGGCGAAGGTCTCGGGCAGGCGCGCGTCGCGCAGCACGGCGCGGCCCAGGCGCGACAAGAGCATGATCAGGAAGACGAGGCACCAGATCCCGATCCCGAGCACGCCGAGGCCGAAGAGCAGCACGATGGCGCCGGCGTTGGTCGCGGTGAGGAGCTGCGAGAAGACCATGAGCGCGATGGTGACGCCCGCGAGCACCATGGTCTGGCCGGCGAGGTGGTGCAGATCGAGACGCCCGATGTAGCCGGCGGTCGTGCGCATCGAGGCGAGCAGGCAGAAGAACTGGATCGCGCCGAGCACGCGCGCGAGCAGGTCCCAGAGCGAGGTCTCTGCCATCGCCTCGAGGTCGCTCGTGCCCATGAGACGCACGAGCCCGACGAGCGACACGACGAGGCTCAAGCCGCCGAAGATCAGCGCCGCCTGCGCGGTGCCGCGCGCGCCGGTGACCGGCGAGATCCGCGCGTAGCGGGCGATGGCGAGGAGGCCGAAGACGGCGATGGCGATGCCGACGACGCCGGCCACCTTGGCGAGCGTGGCGATGGAGGCGAGCGCCGAGTAGTCCCCCGAGGAGGCCATGGCGATGGTGACGACCAGGACCAGCACGCCGAAGGCGACGGTCGTGATGATGTAGGCCATGAACATGCGCAGCCCGGCGGCGACGTCGTCCCAGTGGCCGAGCCCGACCCAGTTGTCTTCATTGCTCATCGTGCGTGTGCTCCGATCGCGATCGCTCCGCAAAAAGGACACCAGCACGTGGCCGCGCGTCAAGCGGCCGCACGACCGGATGCGGGGCCACGGCGCGGGCCGGCTCAGCGGCCTTGCGGCTTGCTCGGGCGCGCCCGTTCCGCTACATGCGGCCCATGCGCGCGACCAAGACATCCCGCGACGAAGCCTGGCTCGAGGTCGCGCTCTCCGACGACCTCGCGCTGCTCGCCGATCACGCGCACTGCGAGAAGAAGGCGGCCGCGTCCGCTTTCATGCTGATCACCAGGTACCCGGACGAGCCGGGCCTGGTCGCGCCGATGGTCGAGCTCGCCAGGGAAGAGCTCGAGCACTTCGGCGAGGTCTTCGCCGTGCTCGGCGCGCGCGGCGGCCGCCTCGGCAAGGACGGCGGCGACCCCTACGTGCAGGCGCTGCTCGCCCACGTGCGCAGCGGCAAGGCGCACCACGCGCTCATCGATCGCCTGCTCGTCGCCGCGCTCATCGAGGCCCGCAGCTTCGAGCGCCTGCGCCTCCTCGGCGAGCGTCACCCCGACCCCGCGCTGGCCGAGCTCTTCGCCCGCTTCGCCCGGAGCGAGGCGCGCCACGGCGCGATCTTCGTGCAGCTCGCGCGCCAGGTCGGCGAGCGCCACGGCGAGGATCGCCCGACGATCGACGCCCGCCTCGCCGAGCTCACCGCGCACGAGACCGCGATCGTCGAGGCGCTGCCCCTGCGCTGCGCCATCCACTGATCCCGACTACTCGCGCGCGGTCCGGAGCGCCTCGATGAGGCGATCCACGGTGATGACGCCGCGCACCTCCTGGTTTTCGAGGATCACCGCGGTGCGGCTCCGCGCCTCGCCCATCTTGCGCAGGAGAGGCACCAGCGGCCCGTCGCCTTCGTGGGTGACGATGTTGCGATCGAGGATGTCGGAGATCGTCGCGTTGGTGTTGGTCGACGCGGCGATCACCGCGGGCTCGCGATAGACCACGCCGATCACCCGCTCGCCGAAGGTCACCGGCAGCGCGCCCAGGTTCGGCTGCCGCCCGAAGATCGCCAGCGCGTCCCCAAGGTCGCCGCCCGCCGCCAGCGCCTGGTCGACCCCGTCCATCGACTCGTGCACGCGGCGGCGCGACATGAAGCCGTGGATGAGGCTCGAGCGCTCTTCGGCGGTGCCGGCGAGGAAGATCATCGCGCCGAGCAGGACCAGCACCGGCTGCAGGTAGACGAGCCCCAACACGATCCCGGTGGTCGCGATGAGCCGCCCGATCCGCGCCGCCCAGCGCGTCGAGCGGATCGGCCCGAGGCGCATCTCGAGGAGCGCGCGCAGCACGCGCCCGCCGTCGAGCGGGAAGGCCGGGATCAGGTTGGCCGCGCCGAGCAGCAGGTTCGGCCAGGCGAAGTCGTCGAAGAACGCCGCGTCGAAGACCGCGCCGAGGCCGAAGCTCACCCCGGCGAGCGCCAGGTTGGTCAGCGGCGCCGCCGCCGCGATCCACAGCTCGGCCGCGGGCGTGGGCGGGCGGTCGGAGAGGATCGCCGCACCGCCGAGCGGGTGGAGCAGGATCTGTCTGGTCTCGATGCCGTAGCGGCGCGCGGCCAGCGCGTGCGCGAGCTCGTGCAGGACGAGGCTCGCCAGGACGATGATCGCGACGAGGATCGTGCGCATGAGCATCATGCCCGACGGCGCCAGCGCGACCAGCGCCAACAGCAGGAGCACGAGCCCGAAGTGCACCCGCACCGGGATCCCGAAGAGCCGACCGATACCGAAGGACCATCGCATCACGAGCACAAGGGTGTGCGCGGGGGGTCTCCGAGTCCAGTGGCGAGGCATGGTTTCAGCGCGGCGCGCGGCACGGCGACGCATCGTCATTGACGCGACGGCGCCCGCGAGGGCAAAAGCACCCGGTGCATGACCTGCCCGAGCGCGATCCCCAGGCGGCGAACGAGCCCGCACCGAGCCCGGTGGCGCGCGACGTGCTGGGCGCCTCGCCGCGCGGGATCTGGTCGGACGTGCCCGACGCGCTCTGGAACGACTGGCGCTGGCAGCAGCGCAACCGCCTGCGCACCGTCGCCGACGTCGAGCGTGTCGTGCGCCTCACCGCGGGCGAGCGCGAGGCGATCGCCGGGACGGCCGGCGCCTTCCGCATGGCGCTGACCCCGTACTACGCCTCGCTCATCGACCCGGACGATCCCGACTGCCCCGTGCGCATGCAGGCGATCCCGCGCGCCGAGGAGCTCCAGCGCCACCCCGCCGACCTCGACGACCCGCTCGGCGAGGAGCGCTTCATGCCGGTCGCCGGCATCACCCACCGCTACCCCGACCGCGTGCTCTTCTACGTCACCCACAACTGCCCGGTGTACTGCCGGCACTGCACGCGCAAGCGCAAGGTCTCCGACCCGCACTCCGCCGCCGCCCACGATCAGATCGCGCTCGGCCTCGACTACATCGCGCGCCGCCCCGAGGTGCGCGACGTGCTCGTCTCGGGCGGCGACCCGATGACGCTCTCGGACGAGCGCCTCGACCAGCTCCTCGGCGCGCTGCGCAGGATCCCGCACGTCGAGGTGATCCGCCTCTGCACGCGCAACCCCGTCACCCTGCCCCAGCGCTTCGGCGACGAGACGATCGCCATGCTGGCGCGCCACCACCCCGTCTACGTGCACACCCACTTCAACCACCCCCGCGAGTGCACGCCCGAGGCCGCCCGTACCCTGCGCGCGCTCGCCGACCGCGGCCTCAACTGCGCCAACCAGATGGTCCTCCTCAAGGGCGTCAACGACGACGCCGAGACCGTGCGCCGGACCAACGTCTGGCTCCTGCGCCAGCGCTGCCGCCCCTACTACCTCTTCCAGGCCGACCTCGCCGCCGGGATCTCGCACTTCCGCGTGCCGGTCGAGACGGGGCTCTCGATCATGCGCGCCCTGCGCGGCCCGGTCTCGGGCATGGCCGTGCCGACCTACGTCATCGACGCGCCCGGCGGCGGCGGCAAGATCCCGCTCGTGCCCGACTACGTCGAGTCCCACGACGACGACGCGGTCGTCTTCACCAACTGGCAGGGCGAGCGCTACACCTACCCCGCGCGCTGAAGACGGACCACCGCCGGCGTCCAGCCGAGGTCCGCGCGCGCGTGCCTCTCAACGCTCGAAGCGGAGGACCACGAGGGTGCGGGCTCCGGGGACCGTGACGTCGAGGGTGCAGCGCCTCTCATCCCTCGCCGCCGAGCGCAGGCGTCGCTCGAGCTCGTCGGGATCGAGTGACGTGTCCGAGAAGATGGCGATGAGCCACTCGCAGGCGCGACCCGGGCCGACGATCGCGCCCGCGGCCAGGGCGCGCTCGGCGCCGGCCATGATGACGCCCTCGCCTTCCGCGTCGGGGAAGAGGCGGGTCGGCATGCCGTCGCCGTCGACGTTGTAGACCGCGACGAAACCCGCGGCGCGCGAGGTGTGGAAGAAGGTCAGGCGATCGCCCTCGGCGAGCTTCGTACCTTGCGCCACGCGGACGGCGAGCCCGTCGCGTTCGAGCGACACGATCAGATCGTCATGGGCGCTGGAGGTCGTGACGTTCGCGCCCGCGCCGCCCTTGGCGCGCAGCGCCGGATCGGGCTCGCCGCTGAGCGCCACGATCGCCACGCCGGCGGCGATGGTGACGCTCGCCGCCAGGCCCCACCACCACGACGGTGGGGCCCGTCGCCGCGCGGGGGACGGCGCGCGCACGCTCTGCGTGGGCCCGGGCGGCGATGCGCGCACGCTCTCCGGAGACGACCGCGGCGCGGCGTGCCACGCGCCGAGCGAGAGGTCCAGCCCATCGGCCAGCGCATCGTCGAAGAGCGCGCGCGCCTCCCGACAGATCGCGCACTCGGCGGTGTGGGCTTCGAGCGCGCGCATCACCTCGGGCGAGCGGTCTCCCGCCATGTAGCGATCGAGCTGACCCGCGCGCGCGCACGCGTCGGCGGCCTCGGCCTCGAAGTGATCCTCGAGCATGCGCTCGAGCCGACGGTGCTGGCGCTGGGTCATGGCGACTCCGGAGGCTCGAAGCCCTGCTTGCGGAGCTCGCGCTCGAGGATCGCGAGCGCGCGCTTCTCGCGCTTGTGGATCGCCTGGAAGCTCACCCCCAGGAGAGAGGCGACCTGTTCGAGCGTGAGGCCGCGCGAATAGCGCATGTCGAGGAGGTCGCGCTGCGACGGGTCGAGGAGCTCCATGGCCCGGGCCAGACCCTTCATCTCGGCCGCGCGCTGCAAGAGCTCTTCACGGGTCGGCTCGATCGGCGGCGCGTGGTGCTTGTTGAGCTGCGGCGCGTGTACCGGCGGTCCGCCGTCGCCATCGGGCCCGCTCGAGAATCTTCTGCGATTCTGGCCGTAGCGGATCGCGCGGCGCGTCACCATCGTCCTGAGATACCCATGAAAGGTCTCGAGCACGCGGTCCCGATGCACGATCTCCGACACGAAGAGCAACGCCATGTCGTGGGCACAGTCCCTGGCCGCGCAGGGATCGCGGAGGATCTTCAGACACGAGCGCTCCACCGGCGGCAGAAACCACGCGTAGAAGGCCTCGACCGCCCAGGCCGAGCTCACCCGCAGGCCGAGCACGAGGACCTCGTGCGCCCACGCTGCTTCGGCCGACAAGGCGTCATGGACGAACCTCGTCGCCCATGGCTCGCCGCGCTCCAACGCCCCGGCCAGGTGCTCGCTCGCCCACGCCTCCTTCTGCGCGAGCGCTTGCGCGAGCGCCTCGAGCGATACAGGGGGACACGGAGGGCGCTGGTCTCGACCCATCGACTCCTCGGCACGCAAGACGGGGATCGCATGCGAGTACACCCCGAACGGCCCATCCTTCAACCCGCGTTTTCGCGGTTGAGGAGCGCGTCCTCGGCGGTCGTTGCGATGCGGACGGCAGGGAGGTCGACGATGGGACTCTTCGATGAAGTCGGCGCGCGTGAGCCTCGGCTGACGCCCGCCCTGGCGCTCGGCAGCGCCCTGGTCTTCGTCGCTTCAGCCGGCGGCGTGCTCGACGAGGACGCGTTCGCCCTGGTGGCTCGGCGGCTCGAGACCGAGTCACGCTTCGAGGAGGCCGTGCGCTACGCAAGCCGCCATTCCTTCGAGGCGTTCGTCACGGGCGCCAACGAGATCCTGAACCAGGATCAACGGTTCTGCATCTTCCTCAACGCGGTCGACGTCGGGTTGCGACATGGACGCATCGGGCCGGCCAGGGAGGCGCGGCTCGTGCGCATGATGGAGGTCTTCGGGATCAGCGAGGACGAGGTCCGGGGCGCCGTCGCGACGCTCGCGACCAAGAACGACACGAGCGTGCTCGGGCTCTGATCGTCCGCGCCCCCGGCTCACGCGAGCGGGTCGCGCCAGGCCTTGTTGGCGCGGCTCACCAGCGGGTGGTCGAGCGAGGTCGCCAGCGCCCTCGCCGCGCGTGCGACGCCCGCGAAGTCGTAGCCCGTGCGATAGCCGAGGTGGTCGAGCAGGTAGAGCACGTCCTCGGTGGCGACGTTGCCCGTGGCGACCTTGGCGAAGGGGCAGCCGCCGAGCCCGCCGGCGCTCGCGTCGAAGCGGCGGATCCCGTGCTCGAGCGCGGCCATCACGTTGGCGACGCCCATGCCCCAGGTGTCGTGGAAGTGCATGACGATCCGATCGGCGGGCGCGACCTTCAGCACGGCCTCGAGCAGGCGCGCCACGTGCGCCGGCGTGCCGACGCCGATCGTGTCGCCGAGGCTCACCTCGTAGGCGCCCATCGCCAGGAGCTCTTCGACGATCGGCACGACCGCCTCGGGTCGGGTCGGTCCGTCGTAGGGGCACGCGAAGACCGTCGAGACGTAGCCGCGCAGCGCAACGCCCTCCGTGCGCGCGCGCGCCGCGACGTCGGCGAAGGCCGCCAGGCTCTGCGCGATCGTCTGGTTGATGTTGGCGCGCGCGAAGCCCTCCGACGCCGCCGTGAAGAGCGCGATCGCGTCACAGCCGACCGCGCGCGCGCGATCGAGGCCGCGCAGGTTCGGCACCAGCGCGAGATAGCGCACGCCCGCCCGGCGCGTGAGGCCCGCGAAGACCGCCTCGGTGTCGGCCATCGCCGGCACCCAGCGCGGCGACACGAAGCTGCCGACTTCGATCTGGCGCGCGCCCGCGGCGACCAGCGCGTCGATGAAGGCGATCTTGGCCGCCGTCGGCACGACGACCTTTTCGTTCTGCAGGCCGTCGCGCGCACCGACCTCGGTGATCGCCACCGCCATGTCGCCCGACTCGCTCATGCGCCCGACTCCTCGCTCTCGCTCGCACCCACCCCCGGTTCGGCGATCTCGTCGAGATCGCCGAGCTCGACCAGCGCCACCCCGGGCTGCACGAGCTCGCCCTCCTCACAACCGATCGCGCGCACGATCCCTTTCCGCGGCGCCTTGAGCGCGTGCTCCATCTTCATCGCCTCGAGCGTCAGCACGGTCTGACCCTTGTCGACCAGCTCGCCGACGCGCACGGCGATCCGCACGACCTTGCCCGGCATCGGCGCCTCGAGCCCGCCGTGGTGATCGTGCGCGCCGCCGCGCCGCCCACGCGCCTCCTTGGCCGCGAAGGTCTCGCCGCCGACCGTCACCCAGCGCATCGCCCCGTCGCGCGAGACGAGCGCGCGCACGCGCCGCCCGTCGCCCATCGTCAGCACGAGCGCGCCGTCCTGCTCGAGCTCGGCCACGACCTCGAGCTCGCGCTCGCCGACCTTGACCGTGAAGCGCCGCTCACCGAGCGCCCGCGCCACCGCCTCGTACCCCGCCTCGCCGAAGAGCCAGCTCATCGCCGCCCCCCGACCGGCTCGGACGCCGCCACGCCGCGCCAGCCACCGAGCGCGTGCCACACCGCCACCGGGCTCGGGCCGCGACCGTCTGCCGCGGGAGGCACCGCGCGCGTCGCGCCGAGCGCTTCGGCCACCGCGAGCGCGACCAGCGCGTCCTCGGACGGCTCCGCGGCCAGAAACCCGTCCGGCCAGTGCTCGGCGATGAAGCCGGTGTGCGTGCGCCCCGCGGCAAACGCCGGGTGCGCGACGACCCGCCGCAGGAGCTCGAGGTTGGTCTTCACGCCGTGCACCTCCCAGCGCCCGAGCGCGTCGAGGAGGCGCGCGCGCGCGTGCTCGCGATCCTCGCCCCAGGCGATGAGCTTGGCGAGCATCGGATCGTAGTGCACCGAGACCTCGTCGCCCTCGACAAAGCCCGTATCGAGACGCACGCCCGGCAGGTGCGGCAGCCGATAGCGCAAGAGGCGACCGGTCTGCGGCAGGAAGCCCGCCGCCGGATCCTCCGCGTAGAGGCGCACCTCGATCGCGTGCCCGCGCAAGCCCGGCGGCTCCGGCAGCGGCGCGCCCTCGGCGACCGCGACCTGCAGGCGCACGAGGTCGAGGCCGGTCACGAGCTCGGTCACCGGGTGCTCGACCTGGAGGCGCGTGTTCATCTCGAGGAAGTAGAAGCGGCCCTCGCGATCGACCATGAGTTCGACGGTGCCGGCGCCGACGTAGCCGACCGCCTCGCCCGCGCGCACCGCCGCCTCGCCCATCGCGCGCCGGAGCTCGGGCGTCATCACCGGCGACGGGCTCTCCTCGACGACCTTCTGGTGGCGCCGCTGGATCGAGCACTCGCGCTCGCCGAGCGAGATCACGCGGCCATGCGCGTCACCGAAGATCTGGATCTCGACGTGGCGTGGCTCGACGAGCAGCTTCTCGAGGTAGACCGCGCCGTCGCCGAAGCTCGCGCGCGCCTCGCGCTCGGCCCCGTCGAGCGCATCGGCCAGCGCCTCGGGCGCGTGCACCGCGCGCATGCCCTTGCCGCCGCCACCCGCGACCGCCTTGACCAGGATCGGGTAGCCGATCGCGTCGGCCGCCCTGACGAGCGCCGCGCGATCCTGCCCCGCGTCGTGCACGCCGGGCACGACCGGCACGCCGGCCGCCTCCATCGTCTTGCGCGCGGCGATCTTCGAGCCCATCGCGCGGATCGCCGCCGGCGGGGGACCGATCCACACGAGCCCGGCGGCGCTGACCGCCTCGGCGAACTCTGCGTTCTCACTAAGGAATCCGTAGCCGGGGTGCACCGCGTCGGCGCCGGACTGCTTCGCGGCGTCGAGGATCGCCTCGACGCGCAGATAGCTCTCCTTCGAGGGCGCCGGCCCGACGTGCACCGCCTGGTCGCACGCGCGCACGTGCAGCGCGTGCCGGTCGGCGTCGGAGTAGACCGCGACCGTGCCGATCCCCATCGCGCGCAAGGTCGCCGCCACGCGCACGACGATCTCGCCGCGGTTGGCGATGAGGACGCGGGTGATGCGTCTTTCTCCCGCGCGGCTCACGACTTCACCCAGCGCGGCTTGTCCTTCATCAGGAAGGCGCGCATGCCCTCCTGCGCCTCGGCGCTGGCGCGCAGCTCGGCGATGAGGTTCGCGGTCTTGACCACCGCCTCGTCGTCGGGGAGGCGCGTCACGGTGCGCGCGAGATCCTTGCACGCCGAGAGCGCCTTGGGCCCGCCGAGCAGCACGAGACCGACCCGCTCGGCGACCTTGGCGTCGAGCTCGGCGTCGCCGACGACGTGGTTGACGAGCCCCCAGGCGAGCGCCTCCCTGGCGCCGAAGGTCTCGCCGGTCAGGAAGAGCTCACGCGCGCGCGGCACGCCGATCTTGCGCACGACGAAGGGCGAGATCACCGCGGGCGCGAGTCCGAGGCGCACCTCGGTCAGCGCGAAGCTCGCCGACTCCGACGCGATCGGGATGTCCATCGCCGCGACGACGCCGAGGCCACCGCCGCGCACCGCGCCGTGGATGCGCCCGACGACGGGTTTTTCGCAGGCATCGATCGCCTCGAAGAGGCCGGCCAGGCGGCGCGCGTCGGCGGCGTTCTCGACCTTGCCGAAGGCCGCGGTCTCCTTCATCCACTTCAGATCGGCGCCGGCGCAGAAGTGCTTGCCCGCGCCCGCGAGCACGACGACGTGCACGCCGTCGCGCCGCGAGAGCTCGGAGAAGAGCGTCGTCAGCTCGGCGATCAGCTCGCCGTTGAAGGCGTTGCCGATCTCGGGTCGGTTGAGCGTGACCTCGAGGACCTTGTCCCTGGGCGTAATCAAAAGGTGACTCATCGCGGTCCCTCCTCGCGGTCTCTCACATGCGGAAGACGCCGGGTCTCCAGTCGGGGATCGGCGCGTTGTAGGCGGCCGAGAGCGACAGCCCCAGCACCGTGCGCGTGTCCTTCGGATCGATGATGCCATCGTCCCAGAGGCGCGCGCTCGCGTAGTAGGGGTTGCCCTCGGCCTCGTACTTGTCGAGGGTCGGCTGGCGGAAGGCGGCGCGCTCCTCGGGGCTCCAGGTCTTGCCCTGGCGCTGGAGCTGGTCCTCCTTGACGGTGGCGAGCACGTCGGCCGCCTGCTCGCCGCCCATCACGCTGATGCGCGAGTTGGGCCAGGTCCACAGGAAGCGCGGCTGATAGGCGCGCCCGCACATGCCGTAGTTGCCGGCGCCGAAGCTGCCGCCGATGAGCACGGTGAGCTTGGGCACGTTGGCGGTGGCGACGGCGTGCACCATCTTGGCGCCGTCCTTGGCGATCCCCTTGCGCTCGTAGTCCTTGCCGACGATGAAGCCGGTGATGTTCTGCAGGAAGACCAGCGGGATCTTGCGCAGGCAGCAGAGCTCGATGAAGTGCGCGGCCTTGAGCGCCGACTCCGAGAAGAGCACGCCGTTGTTGGCGATGATGCCGACGGGGAAGCCGTGGATGTGCGCGAAGGTCGTGACCAGGGTCGTCGCGTAGAGCGGCTTGAACTCCGCCATCTTCGAGCCGTCGACGATGCGCGCGATCACCTCGCGCACGTCGTAGGGGATGCGGGTGTTGGCGGAGACGACGCCGTAGATCTCGGCCGGATCGTAGCGCGGGGCCTCGACCGGCCTCAGCGCGGCGGCGATCGACTTGTGGCGGTTGAGGGTCTCGACGATACGGCGCACGTGGTGGATCGCGTCCTGATCGTCGAGCGCGTAGTGGTCGGCGACGCCCGAGACGCGCGCGTGCACGTCGGCGCCGCCGAGCTCTTCGGCGCTGACCTCCTCGCCGGTGGCGGCGCGCACGAGCGGCGGACCGCCGAGGAAGATCGTGCCCTGCCCTTTGACGATGACGGTCTCGTCGGACATCGCCGGCACGTAGGCGCCGCCGGCGGTGCACGAGCCGAGCACGCAGGCGATCTGCGGGATCTCGGCGGCCGACAGGCGCGCCTGGTTGTAGAAGATGCGCCCGAAGTGATCGCGATCGGGGAAGACCTCGGCCTGCAGTGGCAGGAAGGCGCCGCCCGAGTCGACGAGGTAGATGCAGGGCAGGCGGTTCTCGAGCGCGACCACCTGCGCGCGCAGGTGCTTCTTCACCGTGAGCGGGAAGTAGGTGCCGCCCTTGACGGTCGCGTCGTTGGCGACGATCACGCACTCGACACCCGAGACGAGGCCGACGCCCGTGACGATACCGGCGGCCGGCGCCTGGTCGTCGTAGAGGCCGTCGGCGGCGAGCGCGCCGAGCTCGAGCAACGGCGTGCCCGGGTCGAGCAGGAGCTCGATGCGCTCGCGCGCGAGGAGCTTGCCGAGCTGGCGCTGGCGGGCGACACCGTCACCGCCGGCGCGGGCGCGCGCGGTCTTGTCGGCCAGGGTCCGGACGAGGTCCTGCATCGCGCGCTGGTTGTCGCGAAAGGTCGGGTCCGAGGTGTCGATCCGGCTCTCCCACACATCCATCGGCGACTCTCGGGTCTCTTGGGGGACAAGGGCGTAGGGGTCGGTCCTACGAGGCCCGGCGACATAACAGCCACCCCCGGGCCGGGCAAGCATGACCGCAATTCTTGACGGCGCGGCGGGGCGGGGAAAGATCACGGGTTCGACGTGCAAGGGGGCGTTGTGGCCAAGGCAGAGCTCACGGGGATCGGCGCATGGCGGCTCGGCGAGTCGCTGGGCCAGGGCGAGCGCGCGGTGGTCTACCGCGCGCAGAGCCCGAGCGGCCTCGCGTCCGAGGCGCACGAGCGCGCCGTCAAGGTGCTGCACGGCGTGCTCGCGCACGACCAGGCCGTCGTCGCCGCCTTCGCCGAGCGCGCCGAGCTGCACGCGCACCTCACGCGCCTGGAGCACCCGGCCATCGTCGCCTGCCACGCGGTCGAGAGCGCGGGAGGGCGACCGTTTTCGGTGCTCGAGCTGGTCGACGGCGTGAGCCTGGACCGGCTCTTCCCGGAGCGCGGGCGGGCGAAGTTCTCGCTCGAGGCGGCGGGCAACCTCGTCGCCACGGTGCTCGACGCGCTCGCGGCGGCGGCCAACGAGAAGATCGTGCACGGGCGGCTGTCGGCCAACGACGTGCTGGTCCAGAGCGACGGCACTGTCACCGTGACCGGCTTCGGGCAGCGCGGCGACCTGCGCATGGACTTCCTCGCGGTGCACCGGCTGGCGCAGAGCCTCGGCGCGCCTTGGACGCCCGAGGTCGACGCGTGGCTCGACGCGCTCGTCGCCGAGCGCCCTCCTTATAAGGATGCGCGCGCGGCGCGGGCGGCGTTCCCGCTGGCCGTGGAGGAGGCTGGGCGCAAGGCGCTCGAGCGCGCGGTGAAGAACCGGCGGCGCAAGGACGAGCGGCTGCGCGAGCAGGCGCTGGCCGCAGCGGAGGAGGAGAGCGCGGAGGAGGAGCTCGAGCCCGAGGGGGAGCCACCCGCCGACAAGCGCGCCGGGCGCTCACGCGGCAGGATGGCGGGCTCGCCGGGCGAGCGGCGCGAGGAGGCCGAGGCCGCGCTCAGGCAGGCGCGCATCGTCGCGCTCTCGGCGCTGGCGATCGTGATCGTCGCGCTCGCGGTCGCCGTCTTCACAAACGGTTAACTTTCGCAGCAGCGGCCGAGTTCGCCCAACATCTCGTATTGATTTGGAATTACATCGGGCGCGAAACTTTTTTCGCACCACATGGAACGAAAGTGCGCAGTGGGTCGTATAGTGGAAGCAGACAACGCTTACACAGGAGACCCTCATGCACCTTGCCGTCATCTCGGATTTGCACCTAGGCCATGGCCGCGCGGACTTGTTCGGACACGAGGAGTCGCGATTCTTGCGCTTCCTCGACTTCCTCGAGTCGAGCTTCGACCGCATCGTGCTGCTCGGTGACATCTTCGAGACCTTGTCGGTGCGGCCGGGTGCCCAGGTGCGTGAGCTGAGGCGCGCCAAGGAGAGCCACAAGGCGATCGTCGACCGGTTCGAGCGCCCGATGTATCGGTATCTGCACGGCAATCACGATCTGGTCGCCGGCACGATCGACAACCGCCCCGACACCTTGACCCTCGACGTCGATGGGCAGCGCTTCGCGTTCATGCACGGCCACCAGTTCGACTGGGTCGTGAAGAAGGCGCGCTTCGTGTCGGAGTGGAGCGCGTGGCTCGCCGCGTGGGTGGTGCGCCTGGGCATGACCCCGATCTTGAAGGCCACGGGCGTGATCGAGCGCCTGGTCATGGGCGTCGACGCCGGCGCGCCGTCGGACCCGACGACGCTCTCCAAGCCCGATCGCTTTCAGCGTGCGGCGATGAGCTGGGCGGGGACCCACGGCGTCGACGTCGTCGTCACCGGGCATACGCACCACGGCGTGGTCGCCCCGCACGGCGAGCGGCTCTTCCTCAACTCGGGCTCGTGCGCCGAGGGGCAGATCAGCTTCCTGGCGATGGACACCCGCCAGGGCCGCTACACGTTGGAGACGGCCTATTGATGGCACGCGGCGGGCGGCCACAAGGGCCGCCCCGACGTCTCGGGCGGGAGCGGCGACGAGGCCGCGCCTACGTGTCGCGCGTTGTGGGGCCGCCCTACCCGCTCAGGCCGAGGCCGCGGTGTAGCGTCGCGAGGGACTCGCCGTAGCCGGCCTCGGCGCCGCCGAAGAGCTTGGAGACCGCCTCGGACAACGTCGTCAGGCCCTCGAGGTCGTTGATCTCGAGGACCTTGGCGAGCCCGATGCGCTGCGCGTTGGCGACGAGGTGGCGGGTCGGCACCGCGACGCACGAGCGCGCCGCCTCGGACTCGATGACGCCCAGGCGCACGAGCTCGCGCAGGACCCAGAACGGCGCTTCGACCCAGTCGGGGCCGGTCAGGTGCTCGCGGATGAGGGCGACGGCGTCGCGCCCGCTGGCCGCCTGGCGCAACTGATAGAGGAGGTCGATCTTCATGCCGACCCGACGCGCGATGAAGCGCGCGTGCACGAGCCGCTCGAAGAGCGGGCGCGCCCACGGCTCGCGCGAGAGGCGCTCGAGCGCGTCGAGCCCCTCCTCGAGGCCCTCGCCGTGGCCGAGCGAGGCGAAGAAGGTCGTCTCGCGCAGCCGCTTGACGAAGGCGAAGACCTGCGGCTGCGGATCGAGCGCTTCGATCAGGACCGAGAGCACGCCGAGCTCGACGAGCAGCGCGAGGTCACCGGCGCCCGGCTGGTGCACGACGCCGAGCCGCGCGGCGGTGAAGCTCGGCCAGTCGCCGAGCGCCTGGTAGAAGCCGACGACGCGCTCGACCAGCGCCTCGTGATCGGCCTTGTCGACCGCGGAGGCCGGCACGACCAGATACCCCGTCGCCCCGAGCGGCGCGTGCAGGCCAGCGGCGACCGGCGGCATCATCATCGCGGCGGCGGGACCCGGCACCGCGGCGCCGACCACCTTGGGCGCGACCGCCCTGGCCGCCTTGTCGGACTTGCCGGCGCGCGGCGCGAGCGACGCGGGCGGCGTGTACTTCGGCGCCATCGGCTTGGGCGGCGGCGCCTCGTCGTCGTCGCCTTCGTCCTCGTCGAGCCCGAGCCGCGCGCTGGCGGCACGCACCGCGTCCTCGTCGGGGGCCTCGGGCTCGGGCGGCAGGTCGGCGAAGAGATCCTCCTCGTCATCGACCTCGTCGTCGCCTGCGCTCGCGGCGACCGGCTTCGGCTTGGGCGCGGGCTGCGGCAACGCGGGCTTGGCGAACTTCGAGGGCGCGGCCGCGGGCGGCGCGGGGGTCGGCGCCTCGTCTTCGTCGTCGTCGTCGCCGGAGCCGGCGTCCTCGTCGTCGTCGTCGCCGTCGCCCTCCTCCTCGTCCTCCATGTCCTCCATGATCTCGTCGACGTCCATCTGGCGGAGCTCGCCGACGATCTTCTGGCCCTTCTCCGAGAGCGCCCAGCGGATCCCGACGAGCTTGATGTAGCCGCTGGCGGCGAGCCACTCGATCCACGCCTGGAACGCGGTCAGGGTGATGTGCGCGCCCGGGTACACGTAGCTCGTGATCATGCGGTAGAGCTCGTGCACCGAGTGCAAGCGCCCGCCCTGCGTCACGTCGAGCGCCTCGAGCACGTACTTGACGAGGAGGATGTTGACCTCCTGCAGGCGCTCGAAGATCACGTTCTGGAAGTCGCTGTCCGAGTGGGCGTTATTGAGCTTCTTCGCGGTCTTGCCGAGCTTGACCGTCGCCTTGTCCCACGTGATCTCGATCGTCGAGAAGAGGGTCTCGGCCTTGTCCTTGTCCCAGAGGTTCTGCTTGCGCAGGAAGTCACGGAACCCCTTGAACTTCGTCCCGCCCGGCGTGTTGAGGTAGCCGAGCACCAGGCGCAGCTTGAAGATGTACTGATCGAAGCGGGTGCCGGGGATCGGCTCGAAGGCGACGCGCTGGGCCATGCGGAGTCCTCGTCGATGAAGGTCGCGCGCGGCTCTGCACGGGCGCGCGAGGTGGCACGGTAGCGCGGGCCGTGCCCTTTGTCATCCGGCCCCGCCGGCACTGTAGGTAGCACGGTAGATGTCCGCGGTAAGAACACTTGTAGATGTCCGCCCTGAGGCGGGCGTGGTTCAGGGTACGGCTCATGAAGTCGGTACGGAGCTACAGCCCGCGGGAGATGCGGGACAT
>WYBB01000278.1 GCA_011526585.1 Deltaproteobacteria bacterium | reverse complement strand
TCTTCCTCGCTGATCTCCACCTGTGCGCGCCACTCGTTGGTCATGTTCGACACCTCCGTTGGAGGGTAGATCACGCCCCGCTCGGCCCGTCGATCCTTCCTTGACCGGTTCTTGATCGGCGCTCTAGAAGGGCCGGACCCCGGGCCGACGACCTCCTGGACGAGGTCGCGGGCGCCGGGGCCCGGAGGCTCACACCGCGAGGGGCAGAGGAAGCGGCAGCTCGCGACCCGGAGCTCCGGAGACGGCCCGAGGGCTCGGTCGAGCCCGAAGAGGGCGGCGGAGGGCGCAGGGTCGCGAGCGATACGTCCACGTCTCGGACGCGGTGAGCCGATCGGATCCGAGCCCGGTCGGAAGCTGGGATCGATCGTCTGGCGATCGCGTGGGGGACGCGCGCGATCAGAGCTTGGCGGCGGTGGCGGGGCCGACCCCCGGGGCGCGCGGGGAGGGCCCGGTGTCGGCGGCGATCCAGAGCCCGCCGCGCACGAGCTCGTCGTAGGCGCTGGGGTCGAGGTCGCGAATGCGCCCGAGCAGGGTCCCGGCGCGCTCGGCGATCGCCTGGTCGGGCGAGACGAGCCCGCGATCGAGCGCGCGGCGCACGAGGTCAGGGGCCGTGCCGGCCTGGTGGAGCTCGACGAGCACGTTCGACTCGACCAGGCAGGCCGCGCCGTCCCGCTCGGCGAGGATCGTATCGAGCAGCGTCGCAGCGCGCGCGTCGCCGGCCGGGGTCAGCCGCAGCTCGGCGACGCGGATCGCGGACGAGAGCCCGCAACCGTGCAGCACGACCTCGGTCGGGGTCGGCGTGGGCGTCGTGGTGGCGATGAGCTGGGAGAGGGTGAAGAGCGCGGCGTGCATGGCGAGAAACCTCCGTGCACGAGCGTCTGAGCAAGGGGCGTGCCGAGGCTCGTCGACCGCGTGTCGCCTCGCGGGGCATCGGGTTCACGGCGCGGCTACGGCGAGCGCTACGGTAGCGCGCGCTCTGGCTACGGTAGCCGCGACGTGACGGTGGCGTGACGCGGGTCAGGCGCTCTGCGCGATCTCGTCGCGGCTCATCGAGTCGCGCAGGATCTCGAACGAGAGCCCGAGGAACTCGCTGAGCCCATGAACGACCCGGTGGCTCACGGGCTGGCCGTTCTCGGCGCGTTGGATCGTTCGCGGGTTCACGCCGATCGCGAGCGCGAGCTCGTCACGCGTCACGCCGCGGCGGAGTCGTTCGCGCTTGACCCCGGGGCCGCGAACGACGATGCCCGCCGGGCGCCCGCGCCTCGCCCGGGACGCGGTGTCGTGATCTCGATGCTCCCGACCGTTCGCTTGCTCAGCCATCGCGACGCACCTCCCGCGTCGAACGTCGGGCGTCCGTCGCGGCGACCTTGGGGTGTGAGAGTGAGAGGGGGAGAGGTGAGGGTGGACAGCGATCCGCCCACGGCCGACGCCCGCATCGGCACATGACAGTCTTTGGGGACGGAGGGCACGCCGCGACACCGCAAGAGGTCGCCCGCGCGCCAGCTGACGGATCGCTGACCTGCAGTCAACCTAACCGAAGAAATCTGTCGATGCGAGCGCCGGGCACGCTGAATCTGAACGATGTCAGACGTATGTGCGGGCCCTCATCGGGAGGTCCCGCCGGGCACGGCGGACAACGGCGAACGGCTCCAGCGTCGCTGGTCTCGTGCAGGTCGACTCGCCAGTGGCGTTCGACCGCGATCGGGTCGCCGCGCGTCGCGCGCAGCGGATCGAGAAAGACGACGCGATCGTCCCAGCCGCCCGAGGCGATCCAGCGCTCATGCGGGTCGACCACCACCCCAGGCGGTGGTGTACGAGTCGCTGGCCGCCAGGGTGTTGGCGACCGAGCAGGGTCATGGTCCTCCGTCAGATCGTAGTCGTAGCGGATCGCCTGCCACTGCATCCCCAGCGCCTTCGAGGGCAAGTACGCCGCGAAGTCGGGGAGCCAGAAGCGCTTGACGGTCGCCACCAGCGGCTGAAGCTCGTGGATGGGCTGACCCACGCAGAGATCAGCGAGGTCGTGGGGGTGCCGCCCGGAACGGTCGGTTGGGTGATCGGTGATCCATGAGGCGTTCGGGGTCGCGAAGGCAGTGCATTTTCTGTCTCCTCGTCTTGTCGCGACACGCGCTGCGGCGGCGTGGGATACTCGCGCTCACGCACGTCTGCGGAGCGCGTCGTGTCTCCATTCGACAACCCCGTCACTCAGGATCGCCCGATGCGCGTCTCAACCCATGGGCTCATGTTCGTCCTCGGCAGCCTCGCCGCGACGGCCTGCTCATCCTCGCGCGATGTGCCCGGCTCGGCGACCGGCATCGAGATCCGCACCGCCCCGCTCGGCCTGTCCCAGGTCGGCGACGTCTGCTACGACCTCGCCGTCTCCAACGGCAGCGAGACCGTCTGGTCCCGCGGTGACCCGGCGCGAACCCGCCTCGGCGCCGACCAGGCCCTGAACAACGGCCCATCCGACGCACTCACACCGGCCAGCGCCGATGATGACACCGTCTGCGCCAGCACCTACGGCAACGCCAGCGGCGGCGACATCATCTACATCGGTCCCTGCGACGCGACGACCGATGCCGACGACTCCCAGAGCGGCGTGCAGAACACCGTGACCCTGTGGTTCGACGGGATCTACGACGCCGCCGGCACCGTCGACCTCGGCGAGTGGCAGGACCCGTGCCCCGGCGGCTGCTCGCTCTCGGTCGCCTGCGACGAGAACACCGACTCGCTCGCCGCGTTCGACTTCACCGTGATGCGCGACGCGAACCAGGGCTTCTTCGACATCGCCGTGAACTTCGAGGACGTCTTCTGCTCGGCCAAGTTCGACTGCCAGCCCGAGCTCCTGCACAACGCCGCCGGCCGGCGCGATCTCACCGGCGTGCTCGCCTTCGCCTGCGCGACCGGCAACGGCCAGCCGACGACGCTCTACCTCTCGGACATCACCGTCGCTTGCAACGGCCTGCCCCCGATCGTCGTCGATCCCTCGCTCGGCCCCGGCCAGCGCACCATCGGCCAGGCGCCGCTCTTCGCGGTCGGCACCTACTGGGGCAAGGAGAACATCCCCGACGTCGACAAGTGTTACTGGAACACCGCGCTCGGGCTCGCGCTCTCCCCCGAGGGCAACGGCAACCCGCCGGACTGTCACGTCACCGCCATCGGCACGGCCGCCAGCGAGCCGCTCGCCGATCTCGGCACCGGAGCCCAGACCCACTACCCGATCGTCGCCTGGGACGTGCCGATCACCGATGACCTTGGCCGGCTCCAGTGCGGCGCCCACCCGCTCAACAACCCGGAGCTGACCGTGCGCACCCGCTACTCCGACCTCGTCGGCGAGGCGCTCACCCACTCCTACAAGTGCGGCGACAACCCTGCGCTCGCCTGCGCCGGCGCGACCGACCAGCTCGCCGGCGCCGCGATCCAGGTCGCCGATCTCGGTGGCGGCCTCGTGCGCGTCGAAGTCGGCGGCGAGTACGTCGAGCTCGAGCTGCCCGAGGGCACGACCCTCGACAACGACACCGGCTGCTGCATCTCCCCCTGCTGCGACACCGGCGCCAGCCCATGAGCCGAGCGCGCACCTGGCCTTCACGGCGATACGCCGGGACCTTCGGGACATCAGACCGGGCGGGAGAGCTCGCTCCATCGCCGTCGTGCCGGTGCGAAAGTGCCGCGCGTTTTTCGTAGATGCGTTATTCATCGGGGGTGTCGCCGTCACGTCGCAATCCGATCCGGCTCGTCGCCGGCGTCGCGCTCCTCGCCGGCTGTCTCGCCGAGACCGGGCCGCGCGGGCCCTCGATCGCGCTGGCGCCGCTCGGGTCGCTCTCGGTCGAGGTGCCGGAGCTGACGATGCCGCTCATGAGCGACACCTGCTTCAGCGTCAGGGTCTACCGCACCGCCGATCCCGCGCAGCGCACACCGGACGCGATCGTCTGGTCGCAGGACGGGCTCTGCACCTCCGAGCGCGGCGGAGCAGGCCTGGCGCTCGACCTCCTCGCCGGCTGTGATCCCTTCGCACCGGGCGAGGGGGCGCTCAACAGCGTCGAGCTCGAGCTCGACGCGGTCTACATGCGGGGTCCGGCCGGCGGCGACGGCGTGGTGCTCACGCCGGACTACTACGCCAACCCGTGCCCGGCAGGCGCCGGCCAGTGTGTGCTCACGGTGCCCTGCGACGAGATCGGCACCTCCGAGGCGGTCTTCGACCTCGCGCTGGCCGCGCACCCGGGGCTCGGCGTCTTCGAGACGCGCGTGAGCCTGGGCGAGGTCTTCTGCTCGGCCAAGCTCGACTGCCGCGATGGCGACGGCGGCGCGCTCGACTACCTCGTCGATCCGGCGAGCGGCGGCGACGGGCCGACCGCGGTGCTCGGCCTCTCCTGTCGCGGTGGGGCCGCGCTCGGTGAGACCTTCCTCTACCGCGACGACGTGGTCGTGAGCTGCGAGGTCGACGGCGTGCCCACGCGCAGCGCCCTCGTCGATCCCAGCGGCGGCCCGGGCGCGGTCACGCCGATCGACGACGGCGCCGCCGCACTCTTCGCCGCCGCGGTGCATCGCGGGATCGCCAGCGACGGCGTGACCTTCTACTGGAACGTCGCGCTCGGCCTCGATACCGCAAGCGTGCAGCCCGGCGAGACCTGCACGCTCGCCGCGCGCGCCGCTGCCGCCGTCGCGCCGCTGGCCGCCGGCGTGACGCCGGAGCACGCGCGCTATCCGGTGATCCACTGGCAGGCGGACCTCTTCAGGCACGACGGCCAGGAAGGTGCCCTCGCGTGCGACCGCCATCCCCTGGGCGCCGGCGACGGCGCGGTCGCGACCGTCTACACCGCCATCGACACGCCGATCCAGCTCGTGCACGAGATGGCGCGCGGCGCCGACGGCCGCGAGGTGATCACGAGCTTCGATCCCATCGTCGTGGATCCGGGTTGGCACGAGGCGACGATCGCCTTCATGGAGGCGATCGGGATCGCCCCCGATCAGACGATCCTCTACGCGGGCACGCCCCAGGCGATCACCGGCGAGGCGCTCTGGGAGGCGGTCGACGCGTTGGTCGTCGGCCTCGTGAGCCACGGGCTCTGGGAGCGCATGCGCGCGCTCTATCCGTTCGTCGGCGGCACCGCCGCCGCGCACAGCCTGAACCTCAAGGACCCGCGTGACCTCGACGAGGCCTACCGGTTGAGCTTCATCGGCGGGGTCGCGCACTCGCCGACCGGCTACGATCCCAACGGCTCCAACGGCTACGCCGACACGCACCTGAGCAACGCCGCGCTGCCCCAGGACAGCCTCGCTCTCGCAACCTACAACCGCGAGGGCGGCAACGACGGCTTCGAGATCTCGGGCGGGGCGGCGCCGCGCACGCAGCTCATCGCGAAGTACACCAACGGCGACACCTACTTCGACAGCAACAACGCGATGAACCTGTCGCGCTATCGGAGTGCATGGGACGGGCGCGGCTTCTACCTGTCGAGCCGGGTGTCGGCCTCGACGGTCAAGCTCTTCATCGACGGCGCGCTCGACCGCACGCTGAGCGCCGCCAGCGCCGCGCCGCAGGACGTGAGCTTCAAGCTCTCGAAGTGGCAGGGCGGCAACATCTTCTCCGGGCGTGAGCTCGCGTTCGCGATGATCGCCGAGGGCTTCAGCGACGCGGAGGCGCCGCTGCTCGCGGCGCTGGTCGAGGCGTTCCAAGCGGCGCTGGGGCGGTCGGTCCGCTGAGAGGCCGGACCGCCACAGCAAGGGGAGGGAAGGTGCGAGGAGGAAACGTCCTTCCTCCCCGCAGTCGAGCTCGTGCTATCGCGAGCCCGCTCGCAGAGGGCGCTGATGCGGCAGCGTCCCTCGACGAGGCGGTAGGTAAGCGCCGTCGTCGCGCGAAGACAAGGGCTCGGATCGGGCGCGGAGCGAGTGAGCGCCACGAGACCGCGTCCCGAGCCGTGCTCGGCGGATCGCCGTGTCAGATCAGGATCGGATCTCTTGGTCGGTGCCATTTAACCCATGAGACAAGTCTGGCGGCGCGGGGATCGCCGGTTCGACCCACGCGTTTGGGTGTACGCGCTGCGGGCCCAGCCGTTGACCACGGTGCGCCGGATTGTTAGGGGACGATCATCCACGCGACGGAGGCCCTCGATGACCCTCGAACAGCGCGATCGCGCGGCGCGGCCAGACGCCTCGCCCAGGGTGGTGCAGGCGAAGGACGGCGGCGGCGCGGCCGATCGGCTGCGCGGGCTCTCCTACGATGAGCAGGTCCAGATGATCGCACCGCCCGGCGCCGCGGTGGTGCAGCGCGAGGTCGCCGGCGCGGCGACCGGTAATCCCACCCTGCGCAAGGGCGCCAAGGGGCCCGACGTCGAGCGCCTCCAGAAGATGTTGAACGGCGCCGGCGCGAGCCCGCAGCTCCTCGAGGACGGCGACTTCGGCAACAAGACGAAGACGGCGGTCATCGCCTTCCAGAGCACGCACAAGGACGCCGAGGGCAAGCCGCTCGGCGTCGACGGGGTCGTCGGTCAGGCGACCTGGGGCGCGCTCGGCGCGGCCTCCGGAGGGGGCGGCCAGACGACGACCGGCGGCCAGACGACCGGCGGCGGCGGGCAGACGACCGGGGGCGGCGGCCAGACGACCGGCGGCGGGCAGACGACCGGGGGCGGCGGCCAGACGACCGGCGGCGGAGGAGCGCCGGCCACGCTGTCCAACCCGCTCTTCGCGGGCGACGCGACCCTGACCAAGGTGATCCAGGGACAGAAGACGATCTCGAGCGGCAAGGGATCGCACATCACCAAGGTCCAGACCGCGCTGATGAACCTCGGCTACGATCTGCCGGTCTTCGGCGCCGACGGGGGCTGGGGCGGCGAGACGGTCGAAGCGCTCGGGCAGTTCCAGAACAACGTCGTCGGCCAGCGCACGGGCGTGCTCGATCAGGCGACGATGGCGGCGCTCGACAAGAGCGCGCCGGCGGCCGCGGTCGAAAAGACCCTGCGCTACGGCGAGCTCTTCAAGGACGGCCTGCTCGACTTCACCGTCGGCGTCGGCTACGACGAGGACGGCTATTTCGACTATGAAATCGACCAGATCCGGACGCGGCTCGAGACCAGCGCCGGGCTCAAGAAGGGCAGCGCCGGCGACGCCAAGCGCCTCTACGACAAGGCGGGCATGCCGGTGCCGAGCGCGGGCGGCGGCGAGTACTACCTGAAGGAGAACGCGCTCGAGTACAACGGGCAGGGGGTCAACGTGCTGGTCCGCCTCGTGACCTATCAGGACCCGGAGGCGAAGAAGGCCTTCCTCGAGGCGATGCAGCAGAGCGACGTCGCGCTCTATACCGGGCACGGGCGCTACGGCAGCGGGCCCGACTTCGACCACAAGGAAAAGGGCGAAGGCAACATCTGGATCAACCCCGAGCAGACGGTGAAGGACTCGGGCACGGCCGGCATGTACCACAAGCTCGAGGCGGGCGGCGCCAAGAAGGACGAGCTCAAGAACGTCAGCTTCGACAAGAAGTACAAGGTCTGGTTCTTCGATGGCTGCAACACCGTGCACTACATGAAGGCGATCCGGCAGACCAAGACGATCGATCCGACCAAGACCGACGTCTTCGGCTGGGGCGACGAGATCGCCACCTCGACGACCGACGTCGACGTCATCTCCTTCGTCGAGGCGCTGATGGCGCAGAAGTCGGCGCAGCAGATCATCACCGACCTCAACCGCAAGAACAACGTCAGCGATCCGAAGCACGGACTGCACGCCGAGGGACTCGGTGACAACCCCAATGCGTGAGGTGCGGCGCGCGCTGATCGCGTGCGTCATCGCTCTGGCGGCGTGCAGCGTGCACGCGAAGAAGCCCGACAAGGAGGGCCGTATGCTCGAGCAGGGACTCTCGCTCCTGCAGAAGAAGGACGCGCAGTCGATCTGCGAGGGCGCGAAGATCCTCGGGCGCATCGCGCGCACCGAGGCCATCGAGCCCTTGTTCATGCACCTTCGGGCGCGCGACGAGGCGGTGCGCGAGTGCGTGCGCGAGTCGTTGGCGCGACACGACGTCGCGCCGGTCCTGCTCGCTCAGTGGCGCAGTGAGGACGGCGAGCTCAAGGAGCGCGCGCTCGAGCTGGCGGTCGCGCTGCCGCACCCCGGGCTGATGGCGATCTGGCAGGAGGCGGCGGTGGATCCCGAGGCGCGCCGGCGCAAGCGCGCGGCGACCGGGCTGCGGCGGCAGGCCGAGGGGCCCGAGGTGTGGGCGCTCCTCGAGAAGCTCGTCGGCGACGCCGAGCACGAGGTGCGCTGGTGGGCGATCGACACGCTCGGTCTGTCGAAGAGCGACGAGGCGCGGCGGATCCTGAAGGCGCGCCTCGAGGTCGAGCCCGACGAGGGGCTGCGCACGTTCATCACGCGCGCGCTGGGCGGCTGAGGGTCACGGCGTCGTGCGGCGGAGACCGTTGAGCGGGCCGTCGCAGCGCGTCTCGAGGGCCGGGTAGCCGGTGCAGTAGGCGTGACAGGCGGCCGGGTTCGTCGCGTGCGCGTCGAACGGCAGGCTCATCCCGTAGCGGCGCCCGATGCGGTTGGCGCAGGCGTCGCCGTGGCCGAACGCGTTGTGGGGCGTGCCGTCGAAGACGTCCTGCACCTCCTTGGCGAAGCCGGCGAGGCTCGAGGCGAGGCGGCCGCAGCGCGACGCGAGCACGCAGCTGATCGTGCAGTGGGAGTCCTTGTCGCTCCAGCGATCGGCGTGGGTCGCATCGTAGTCGGCGATCCAGCGCTCGAGGCGGCCGCCCGGGCTCAGGAACTCCGCGCGCACGCCCTCGGCGCACTTGCGCGAGCGCAGGGCCTGTTTGACGGTGTAGAAGAAGCTGCCGGGGCAGCCGGTCGCCTTGAAGTCCTGGACCACCCAGCCGGCGTCGCTGCAGGCGTGGCGCGTCAGGAAGACCCCCGGCGCGCTGCCACCCTCCGGGTCACAACACTGGAAGGCGCCGCCGCCCGGGCAGAGGAGCACGCCCTCGAAGACCTCCTTGCCGGCGGCCTTGCAGTCGTGGCGCTTGGCGTAGACACCGGAGGTCGGGTCGCCGTTGGGCTCGCAGCACTTGAAGATGGCGGAGGTCTCGGCGGGGCAGGACAGGCCGCAGTGCACGAGGCCGCCGTCGCTTTCGCAGCTCGTCTTGCGCAGATAGACGCCGGGCTGGTCGTAGCCCCAGGCATCGCAGCACTTCCAGGGGAAACAGCTCGCGTGGCTCTCGGGCGGCGTCCAGAGCGCGAACGACAGGGCGATGAGGGCGAGCGCGCCCAGCGGTCGGGCCAGGCCGGGTCGGGTGAATGACATCGAGACTTCCGCGGGACAGGTGGACATGGGGACAGGGGCCACGAGGGCCCGGTCGCAGCCGGCCGCTCCGGCAGTCGACCGGGCGCTCGGCCAGGCCAGGACGAAGGTGCGAGGAGGAAACGTCCTTCCTCCTCGCAGTCGAGCTCGCGCCCGCGCGAGCCCGCTCGCAGGAGGCGCTGATGCGGCAGCGTCTCGCGACGAGTCGTCAGGTAAACGATCCCGGCGCGAGACCACAAGTCGCCTTTTCGGACACAAACGGGACACGAATTCGACCTCCGCGCCAGGAGCGGGGGCGGCGGTGTTCGTTCGTCGGATCCGGCTCGGATCGGGTGGCGGGTGGTCGTCACGCCGTCGTGGAGATCATCCTCATTTAACCGACGCGGTAATTCGCGCGGGCCGACGGCGCCTCGCCAGCCGCGGCGTCGGCGGGCGGTGGTGGGCCGGGTGGCGGCCAGCGCGCGCCCTTCTCGAGGATGATGCGGCTCGGGCGCGACCAGGAGAACCAGGCCCAGGCCCACTCGAAGAGCACGACGATGCGGTTTCGGAAGCTGGCGAGGTAGAGGATGTGCACGACGACCCAGAGGAGCCACGCCAGCAGGCCGTGGAACTCGAAGCGGCCGAGCGCGGCGACCGCCGAGGCGCGGCCGATGGTGGCGAGCTGGCCCTTGTCGAAGTAGCGGAAGGGCAGCTCGGGGCGGCCGGCGAGGCGGCGGCGGATCTGGTCGGCGGCGTGGCGGCCCATCTGGATGGCGGCGGGCGCGACGCCGGGCACGGGCTTGCCGGCGTTGCAGGCGGGGGAGACGGCGGCGAGATCGCCGCAGACGAAGACCTCGGGGTGCGCGCTCGGGGTGTCCGGGGCGGCGACGGGGTGCAGGAAGGCGTCGGTCGGCACGCGCCCGCCGCGGTCGAGCGGCACGCCGAGGGTGGCGCCGAGCGGCGCGCCGGTGATGCCCGCGCCCCAGAGCGCGGTGCGCGCGGGGATGGTCCGGCCGTCGACGAGGTGCACGCCGCGCCGGTCGATCGAGGCGACGCGCGCGCCGAGGCGCACCTCGACGCCGAGCTTCTCGAGGCGCTGGCGGGCGCGCTCGCCGAGGCGCGGGGGGAAGCCGTTGAGCAGGCGCTCGCCGCCTTCGACGAGCACGACGCGCGCGTCCTCGGGGTCGAAGTGGCGGAACTGCTTCTTCATGGTGCGCGTGGCGATCTCGGCGAGCGCGCCGGCGAGCTCGACGCCGGTGGCGCCGCCGCCGACGACGGCGAAGGTGAGGACCTCCTTCCTGCGGTCGGGGTCGGGCTCGAGCTCGGCCTCCTCGAAGGCGCCGAGCACGCGGCGACGGATCTCGAAGGCGTCGTCGATCGTCTTGAGCCCGGGTGCCCAGGCCTCCCACTCGGGGTGGCCGTAGTAGTGGTTGACGGCGCCGGCGGCGACGACGAGGTGGTCGTAGTGGAGCTCGCCGCCGTCGAAGCGCAGGCGGCGCTGGGCGAGGTCGATGTGATCGACCGAGCGCGCGAGCACGGTGGTGTTCTTCTGGCGGCCGAGCAACTTGCGGATCGGGGCGGCGATGTCGGGGGCGGCGAGCGCGGCGGTGGCGACCTGGTAGAGCAGCGGCTGGAAGAGGTGGTGGTTGCGGCTGTCGAAGAGGGTGACGCGGACCTTGGCGCAGCGCAGGCGGCGCGCGCAGGTGAGGCCGGCGAAGCCGCCGCCGATGATGACGACGTGGGGGCGCTTGTTCATGGGCGGTGATCGGAGTGGGGCGCGCCGGCCGGGGTGGCGAGCGGGGAGGGGCCGTCGACGCAAGGGGCGACGAGCAGCTCGGGCCGATACTCGAAGTGCATGGTGTCGAAATGGTACCAGCGGCCGCCCCAGATGAAGCCGTGGCGCTCGAAGATCGCGACGACCTCGAGGGGGAAGCGGTTCTTGTAGCGATAGCGCCCGTCGGGACCGGGGCGGTTCCAGTCCCAGTAGTCCGCGCGCTGGAGGCCGACGTCGACGGCGATGGCGTAGCTGTGCGCTGAGCGGCGGTCGGAGCCGCGCACGGTGCGCCAGACGAAGGCGCCGGCCGACCTGGCGACGAGCGCGCGCAGGTCGGCGGGCAGCTCGCGCTCGAGATCGGCGCTGACGCGCGCGAGGGCCTGGGCGACGCCGGCGACGGCTGTGACGGTGAGCGGGCCGCCTCCGGAGCGCGGCATCCAGTCGACGGTGACGGTGCGCGCGGCGACGGCGTCGCGCGTCGCGCCGTAGAGCGCGCCGAGGAAGGTGAGCTCGCGCACGCGGCCGGGCTCGAAGTCGAGGGGCGGCGGGGCGGGTTCGGCAGCGCCGGGGCGGTAGCGCTGGGCGACGGTGTCCTCGAGGTCGGGCGCGGCGAGGCGCTCGGCGTGGGTCTTGGCGCGGCCGTCGTCCCAGGGGATGGCGGCGCCGGGGTGGGCGATGGGGGCGTCGGGGCAGAGGTGGATCGCGGCGTCGTCGGCGGCGCAGACGAGGCCGGGGTAGGCGGCGAGGAAGCAGCGGCGGCGGTCGTCGTCGGCGAGCGCGGGGGGCGCGATCGGGTGCTCGGGGGGCGCGCCGATGGGGGCGAGGGTCGTG
Organism: Deltaproteobacteria bacterium; assembly: GCA_011526585.1. Classification (GTDB taxonomy): domain Bacteria; phylum Myxococcota_A; class UBA9042; order PHBI01; family PHBI01; genus WYBB01. Next base: position 45,023 of record WYBB01000278.1, on the reverse strand, counting down.
AGGAGGCCGAGCGTGAGCGCGAGCATCGGCTCAGCGGGCGGGTCGGGCGAGCCGGCGCGACGGCATCAGTGGCTCGCCGCTTCGTCTTCGGAGGGGTGGCGGTGGCGGTCCTGCACGACCTGCTTCACGCCGAGCACGTGGGCGATCTGGTCGTCGATCGTGCCGATGCGCATGACGTGCTCGATGACGATCGGGTGCTTCTCGTAGGGGGTCGTCATGATGATCGTGCCGGTGCCGAGCATGATGCGCTCCATGACGTCGGGGATGACCTTGTCCCAGCGGAGCGACTCGGTCGAGAAGCGGCGCATGCGGCGGAAGATCCCGTAACGATGGACGATCTCGTTGGGTTGGATCTCCCAGTAGTCGAGGCGCGAGCCGATGAAGGCGACGAGGAAGATGATGCCGAGGATGGCGAAGATCATCCAGTAGAACGTCGCGTCCATCGTCGGCTTGAGGCTCGTGAGGAAGCCCATGACCTCGGTGAGCGCGCCGGCGAGCACGAGGCCGAGCACGACGGCGACGGTGCCGAGCGCGAAGATGAGGGTGCGCTCCTCGGTGAAGTCGAAGGCGACGATGAAGAGGTTGAACGCGAAGACGATCATCCACGTCAGGCCCGGCCAGCCGGCCGTCGGGTCGGCGGCGACGACGAGCGCGCAGACGAGCGAGAAGAGCCAGACCGGGTAGAAGAAGATCACCTTCGGCAGCGAGCGGACTCGGACGCGAAGGGGTCGGTTCGCCAGGTTGTCGTCGCCCATGAGACCTCCGTGTGCCGGGTGAGGCTACGGGGAACCAGGGCGCTCGGCAAGGGGGGCTCCGGGCGCGACTCCAATCTAAGGCATGGGCGGGTGATGGGGATCGCCGGCGACGATCTCCGGCATCGCCTTGGCGCGCTCGAGGGCGCGTGAAGGCAGGCCGTCGGACGTCGGCGCGAGGTCGACGTGGATGTGGTTCCAGTGGCCGGCGTCGTAGTCGGGGTCGAGCACGTTGGTGAAGACCTGCTCGTCGCGCAGGCGGCGCGAGAGCGAGCGCAGGAACTCGGAGGGCTTCTCCCAGGACTTGTAGTGCGCGGTCCAGTGGCGCTTGACCTGCACCTCGCCCCAGCCCTTGATCATGAAGCTCGCGAGGTCGAGGCCGTTGCCGAAGGAGTGCTCGGACTGGCGCGTCTTGAAGCGCTGGGTGCGGCAGTTGAACGTGCCGAGGTGGGAGATCCAGCGGATGGGGTTGTCGGTCTCGGGGCGGCCCCAGACGCGGCGGGCCTCCTCCTGCGCGATCTGCTCCATGCGGGTCATCGCCAGCGCCATGGCGCAGCTCGTGTAGGTGTAGCCGTAGTACTGCACGCCGGTCGGGCCCGACCACATCACGGTCGCCTGCGGCACGTGGCAGTAGATCGGGGGATCGCGGCGCGACAGGCGGCGCGTGCGGATGCGGCCGTCCTTGGAGAAGCGGAAGTGGCGCCCGGTGAGCCCGGCCGCGAGGAGCTTGTCCTTGCAGTTGTCGACGTGCAGGTCGGCCCAGGGCGGGAAGTCGAGCCCGTCGGGCGGCGTGGGGGTCGGCGCGGGCAGGCCCGGGTCGGGCGCGGCGAGGACGGCGATGAGGAGGAGCGATAACACAAGACCGTGCTAACGGAGGCCGCGGCGTGACGCAAGAAAAGCGGCGCGAGCGGTGGGAGGGCGTGGTGCGCGGGCGATGTGAAGCGAGAGTGAAGTAGCGTGTCGTTCGGCAAAACAGATAACGCTAAGCGTTGTAGCGACACGGAAGTTTGGTAACCGCGGTGCTTTGCAAAACGCCAGAGTCACCTTATAAGGAAACATGGTCGCGGTGAACGGGTCGTCGCCGCGGTCTTCTCGTATCGCCTGGGCGGAATCGTCCAGCGCGCGTTCACTTCGAGCGTGCCCCCACTCGCTTGAGGACTTTCCATGCCGAAAACCACCGACACACGCAAAAAACCAAAGGAAGAGGCGGGGGTCCAAGCCCTCGGCGACACAGCACGAGCACCGCGGCCAACCCCGCTGCGCGTGCTGCTGGTCGAGGACGACGACGCCACCGCCCACGTCATAAGCCATTACTTCACCGAGCAGGGCGTGCCGGTCGTGCACGCCGTCGACGGTCCCTCGGCGCTTACGGCGCTGCGCGAACGCACGATCGATCTCGTCGTCCTCGACGTGATCCTGCCCGGACCGGACGGGTTGGAGGTGTGCCGCGATATCCGCGAGCACAGCGATATCCCCATCATCCTCCTGTCGGCGCGCGCGACGGAGGCGGATCGTCTGCTCGGCTTCGAGGCCGGGGCCGACGATTATGTCGCCAAGCCGTTTTCGACCAAGGAGCTGTTCTGGCGCGTGGTCGCCCTCGTCAGGCGAACACGGGGCCAGGTCGGGCCGCTCAGACGGTCCATCGTCGTCGACGACGTCGTGCTCGAGCCGGGTGCGTTGCGCGCGTTGCGCAACGGACGCGACCTCGGGTTGACCAGCTATGAGTTCAACATCCTGTACGCGCTGGCCGAGCGGCGCGGGCGCGTCTGCACCCGCGAGCAGCTGATCGAGGCCGCGGGCGGCACGGCCGATGGCGCCTTCGAGCGCTCGATCGACGTGCACGTCTCGCGCGTTCGCCAGAAGCTGGGCGACGACGCGCGCCAGCCGCAGATCCTCAAGACGGTCCGCGGCGCCGGCTATCTGTTCGCGCGTCCCGCCGAAGAGGAGTGAACCGGCGGGCATTCGCCGGTATGGTGGCGGCGGCCGAGAGTGCTCGGTCGTCGCCTTTTTCGTTTCATGATGCGGCGGATCGCCGGGAGAAGCTCATGTCGTCGAGCGCGCGAATCGGTTGGCTCTCGTTGTCGTGCCTGTGGATCGGGCTGGCGGCCTGCTGCTCCGCGGAGCGGACGAGCGCGCCAGAGCCGGACGAGCGCAATGAGGTCGTCACCGAGCCGCGCGAGCCTGCGCCGGTGCCGGTGGCGGACGACGGCGCGGTCGACTGCGCGACGAGGCCGAGCACGATGTGCTGCCAGGCGATGACGCCCGAGTGCATCGCCTGCCAGGAGCGGGCGAGCGAGGAGCTGGCGCGCTGGGAGGCGCGGTGCGGGGGGGACGAGCTCGACGAGCCCCTGCCGACGTCCTACGACTGCGCGGCGCCGCCGCCGATGAAGCCGTGCTGCCGGGCGCTCCTGCCGAAATGCACGCGCTGCGGGGAGCGCAACCGCGCGATCGACGCGGCCTATCGCGCGCAGTGCGGGTCGGGCGACGCGCTCGCGCCTGGCGACGATGCGCCATGAGGGCGCAGGTGGCGGGGCTCATCGCCGCCGCGGTCGGCCTGCAGGCGTGTACGCATGCGTTCATATATGACCGGGACGCGCCGCCGCAGATCGCCGACGGCGAGCTGGTCGTGCCCAAGGAGAGCGGCGACGATCGCATGTCGATCCGGCGGATCGGCGTCGCGACGATCGACCAGCCGTTCAGCTTCCGGCCGGCGACCAACGAAGAGCTCGCCGAGCTGCGGCAGGGCGCCGTGCCCGAGTGGGTCGCCACGATGCGCGTCGAGGTCGACGCGACCGGCACCTTCCTGCGCGACTGGGGGCTCGCGGGCTTCGGCGTCGGCGCTTCGACGGTGCTCACGATCTTCGCGCTGAGCGGGGCGATCACCCCCGGCGGCGACGACTTCGCGATCACCGTGCCGCTGACGATGCTCTTCGCGGCGGTGGCGGGCGCCGAGTTCATGCTGATCGGCATGGGGCTCGGCGCGGCCTTCGAAGGCCATGACACCGACATGCGCTTCAGGACCTACGCCGACGAATGACAGTGGTGCGCGCGTGTGTGTGCAGCACCGGAGATGAGAGGAGCCCAACGATGTCGTACCCCGCGTCCCGCCCCCGCCGCCTGCGCAAGACCCCGGCGCTGCGCGCTCTCGTGCGCGAGACCGTGCTGCACCCCAAGGACTTCGTCTACCCGCTCTTCGTGGTGGCGGGGCGCGGCGTCTCGCAGCCGATCGCGTCGATGCCCGGCCAGCGGCGCTTGTCGCCGGACCTCGCGGCCGAGGAGGCGAGACGCGTCTTCGATCTCGGCGTGCAGGCGGTCCTGCTCTTCGGGATCCCCGAGCACAAGGACGCGGTCGGATCGGCGGCGTACCACAAGGAGGGCGTGGTGCCGCAGGCGGTGCGCGCCATCGCGAAGGCGGCGCCCGCGATGGTGATCATGACCGACGTGTGCCTGTGCGAGTACACCGATCACGGCCACTGCGGGCTCGTCGAAAAGGGCGAGGTCCTCAACGACGCCACGCTCGAGCTCCTGGCCAAGCAGGCGGTCGTGCACGCGCAGGCGGGCGCGCACGTGGTGGCGCCCTCGGACATGATGGATGGGCGCGTCGGCTACATCCGCGAAGAGCTCGACGACGAGGGGCTCGAGAACACGGCGATCATGGCGTACTCGGTCAAGTACGCGTCGGCGTTCTACGGGCCGTTCCGCGAGGCGGCCGAGAGCGCGCCGGCCTTCGGTGATCGGCAGAGCTATCAGATGGATCCGGCCAACCAGAGCGAGGCGATGCGCGAGGCGATGCTCGACGAGGAGGAGGGCGCCGACATCCTGATGGTCAAGCCGGCCGGGCCCTACCTCGACATCGTGCGCGCGGTGCGCGAGGCGACCGATCTGCCGCTGGCCGCCTACCAGGTCTCGGGCGAGTACGCGATGATCCACGCCGCCGCCGAGCGCGGCTGGATCGACCTCGAGCGCGCGATGATGGAGTCGCTGGTCGGCATAAAGCGCGCCGGTGCCGACATCATCATCAGCTACTTCGCGCCGCGAGCGGCCGAGCGGCTGCGCTGAGCCAGACAGGGGACGAGGGTTTGCAGATCGGGCAGGACGCGAGCGCCGGTGGAGCGGCAGGTGCGCGCCAGGCGGGCCGGGCCGGAGCGGTGCGCGCGGCGGCGGTGGCGATCGCGCTCGCCGTGCTGCAGGGCGGCTGTGGCACGCACGGCGGGCGTGTCAGCGGGATCCCGTCCGAGCGCGGCAACGAGCGCGCGCCGATCGCGCAGGCGGCGAGCGCCGATGAGCTGGCGTTGCGCTCGGCGGCGGAGCGGGAGCGGGGACAGGCGGCGCGTGCGGCGCGCTTTGCGAGGTGGGCGCTGGCGCTCGATCCGGAGCACGCCGGGGCGCTGGTGGCGGCGGCGCGCGTGGCGGCCGACCAGGGCGAGCACGACGAAGCGCGGCGCCTCTACGCGCTGGCGGCGGCGGACGAGGAGCGGGCGGGGGAGGTGGCGCCCGAGCGTGCGCGCCACCTGCTCGCGCACGCGCGCGCGGAGCTGGAGGCGGGGCGCGTCGAGCAGGCGGCGGCGCTGATCGAGGAGCTCGAGGCGATGACGCCGCGGCCGGCGAGCGTGGATCGGCGGGACCTCGCCAGGGTGCACGGCGAGCTCGCCGAGATCTGGCTCGCGCGCGGGCTCGCGGGGCCGGGCAGGGCGGCCGCGGAGCGCGCGGCGGCGCTCGGGGCGGACGGCGACGAGACGCGCTTGAGGCTGCTCCTGGCCGAGGTGCTGGCGGCCGGCCCGAGCGAGGCGCGGGGCGGCGCGGCGGGGCTCGGGGCGTTCGAGGGGCGGCTCGGCGACGAGCTCGGGCGGGACGCGGCGCGCTGGCTCGTGCTCTCGCGCTGGGCGGCGCGGACGGGGCGCTTCGCGGCGGCGGCGTGGGCGGCGCGGCGCGCGGGCGAGCTCGAGCCGGAGGGCGCGGCGGCGGCGGTCGCGGCGTGCGAGGCGGAGCTCGGGCGCGGCCAGGAGGCCGAGGCCCTCGAGGCGTGCCAGCAGGCGGCCAGGCGGTTGGCGCCGGCGGAGGGCGCGGCGTTGCTGGTCGGGCTGGCGGAGCGGCTCGGTGACGCGCGTCTGGTGATCGCGGCGGCGGCGGCGGCGGCGGAGCTGGCGCCCGGGAGCGACGCGGGGATCGCGGGCGCGGCGCTGGCGGCGTATCGGGGGCTCGCGCTGCCGGAGGAGGGCGGTCCGCGCGGCGGGACGTCGGCGCGCGAGGCGGCGATCGGGGTCCTGGTCGCGGCGGCGGGCGCGGCGCCGGGGCGCTGGCTCGAGGTGATCGCGCCGGCGCAGGCCAAGGGCGACGTGCGCGGCGTGGCGCGGGTGCTGGCGGCGGCGCGGGCAGCGGGGCTCTCGGATTGGACGGCGCACGCGTTCGAGGTCGCGCAGTGGCGGCAGGTGGCGGCCGGCTCGGGCCCGGCGCAGATGCGGGCGGAGGCCGAGGCCGGCGCGGCGGCGGCGTTCGAGGCGGCGCTCGCGGCGCGGCCGGGCTTCTTCGGGTTGCTCGAGCTGGCGCGGTTGGCGCGGGCGGAGGGAGGAATGCTCGCGCGGGTGCGGACGGCGGCCGAGGCGGCCGGGCAGGTCGGACCCGAGGCGTACATCGCGGCGGTGGAGGTGCGTGGCGACCTGCGGCGCGCGCGCGAGGTGCTTGAGCGTGAGCTCGCCGGGGCGGGCGCGTTCGAGGCGGCGACGGTGCGGGCGCACTTCGAGCTGGAGGCGGGGGAGCCGGCGCGCGCGCAGGAGCACGCCGACGAGGCGGCGCGCGTCGCGGGGCCGGAGGAGCACGCGCAGGCGATGTCGCTGGCGCTGCGTCTGGCGCTCAACGGGCCGCGCGAGGAGATCGAGGCGCGCGCGCGCGCGTGGCTCGCGGCCGGAGACGACGTGGGGGTGGAGGCGACGCAGCGGCCGCTCACGCTGGTGCGGCTCATCGGCAGGGCGCGCGGCGATCTGGAGCTGCAGGCGGAGCTCGTGCGGGCGGCGCTCGACGAGCCGCGTGCGCGCTGGTTCTCCGAGCCGGCGCAGCTCCGGAGCCAGGAGACCGCGCTCCTGCAGAAGCTCGGGCGATGGGAGGAGCTCGAGGCGCGCTGGCATGCGCAGCTCGACGCGCTCGACGACGCGCGCGCGGCGACCGAGGAGCTGGTGGCGTGGACTGCGGCGGAGCGGCCCGAGCTGATGGTGCGCTTCGCGGCGCGGCTGCACCCCGAGGAGATCCAGCGGCGCGAGCTCCTGCCCGAGCTGGTCAAGCAGCTCGTCGCGCGCGGCGAGATCGCGCGGGCGCGGCGCGTGACCGAGCGGATCCTGGGGCTGCCCGACGCCGAGGGGATCGGGCTGCCGCGTCTGGCGGCGCTGGGGCCGAGCTTGAGCGCCGGGGCGCTGGCCGACCTGGCGGCGCGCGTCTACGAGCGGCTCGTGGCGCTGGGCGATCGCTCGTCGGCGACGTACGCCGGGTGGCTCAAGGCGCTGGTCCGGCTCGGGCAGGACGCGCGCGCGACCGACGTGGCGGGGCGCTGGCTCGAGGTGCGACCGCGGCGCGACGCGCGCCCGCTCGAGGAGATCGTCAAGGCGCTGTCGGAGGTGGGGCGCCTGGGCACGGCGATCGCGCTGTACGAGGACAGGCTCGACAAGAGCGTGCGCATCGAGCCGTCGAGCTTCAACACGCTGGCCGATCTGTACGTGCGCAGCGGCCGGGACGCGGCGCTCGAGCCGCTGGCGCGGCGCTTCATCGGGGACGAGGCGCGGCTGGCGACGCGGCTGCGCGCGGCGGCGGCGACGCGGCTGGCCGAGCTCGGGGCGGTCGAGGAGGCGCGCGGCGTCGTGCAGGAGGGGCTGAACCTGAACCCGCGCGATCGGGCGCTCCTTCAGCTCGAGGCGAGGCTGGCGCTGGCGGTGGGGGACGAGGCGGCGGCCATCGCGGGCGCCGAGCGGATCCTGCGCGAGTCGGGCAGCGCCTTCGACGTGTGGGAGCGGGTGATCGGCGACGTGCGCGCGGACCTGTCGAGCGAGGATGCCAAGGGGTTGATCGCGCAGGGGCTCGAGCGCTTCCCCGGGGCGCATCGCCTGCTGGCGCTGCGCGGCAAGGTGCACCTCCTCGAGGGGCAGGCCGAGCTGGCCTTCCGTGACTTCGCCGAGGCGCTGGCGCGGGCGCCGTCGCCGCGGGACGTACTCGACGCGCTCGAGCCGATGCTCGAGCGCATGTCGCTCTTCGAGCGGCTGGCGGAGCTCGAGGCGCGCGCGTTGAGCCTCACGCCCGGGCGCGCCGACATGACGCTGATGCTCGGCAAGGCGCTCACCGCGGCGGGCAAGGTCGACGCGGCGGGCCAGGTCTTCCAGCGCGTGCTCGGCGAGACCGACCGCGCGCACGGGCTCGTCGCCGAGGCGTGGCTGTCGGCGGGGCACCTCGGCGCGGCGATCGACGCATGGGCGAAGCTCGAGCCGACGACGGCCGACGACGCGCTGACGATGCTCGACAACGTGGCGACGGCGCTCGGCCGGCGCGGCGAAGGGGCGAGGCTCGACACCTTCGTGCGCCTCTATCTGCAGGCGCTGCGCGGCGTCACGGCGCCGCCGCTCGGGCCGATCGCGGTGGCGCACCAGAAGGTCGGCCGGCCCGGGGACGCGCTGGTGTGGCTCGAGCGGGCAGAGCGCGAGGCCCCGAGCGCCGACACCGCGCTCTGGGCGATGCGCCTGCGCCTGGCGATGGGAGACCGCGCGGGCGCGCTGGTGGCCGCGGAGCGAGCGGTGGCGCGCAAGGTGGCGCAGTCGACGACCGCGCGCAACGCGTCGGGCCCGTTCGTCGGCGCGCTCGACGCGGTGGTGAGCGAGCTGATCGCGGGCGGGCAGGGCGAGCTCGCGCGCGAGCTGGTCACGCGGGTCGCGGCGACGCATGGCGCGTCGAGCGCGACGCGGCTCCTCGGGGCGCGCGCGCTGCTCGCGGCGGGCGAGATCGGCGGGGCGCTGGCCGAGCTCGCGGGCCCGATCGAGCCGTGGCGCCAGCAGCGCGAGCTGATGTCGGTGGTCCAGGCGACGCTGGTCGATCTGGTGGCGCATGGTCAACTCGAGCCCGCGCTGGCGTTGGTCGAGGCGGCGTTGGAGGTGGGGCAGGAGCGGGAGCTGTGGGTGGCGGCGATCCGCATCGCGGCGCGGGCCGGCTATCCGGCGCGGGCGGTCGCGGCCGCCGAGCGCCTGGTGGCGAGCCACCCGGCGATGAACGGGTGGCTGGCGGGGGACGTGCTCGCGAGCGAGCGGCTCGCGCGGGCGGCGGAGGTGACCTTGCGCGAGGCGCTCGGCCAGGGGCTCGGGGACGCGCAGCTCAAGCAGGCGGCGCTGGCGTTGACCCTGATGCGCGGGGGCGATCTCGCGGCGCTCGAGGGCGTGATCGGCGAGATCCCGCGCCTGGCCGAGGACAAGCTCGAGCGCGCGCTGGTCGAGGGCTTCGTCGCGGCGGCGTTGCCCGATGCGCGGGGGCCCGAGCGGGCGTTGCAGGCGCTGATGCCGATCCTCGGGCGGGCGGCGCTCGATCCGGCGCTGGTGCAGCTGGCCGCCTTGATGGCGTCCTTCGCCGGCTCCGAGGAGGGCGATGTGGCGGCGTCGGACGCGGCGCGCGCGCGGGCGCTGGACGCGCTGGTGGCGCGGCTGGGGCGTGGCGGCCCGGACGAGACGAAGCTCCGGCTGGAGATCGGCGCCTACCTGACGAAGGTGCGGCGGCCGGAGGCGGCGCTGGTGGTCTATGATCGGCTCCTGCCGAGCGGGGGCGGCGACGGCGCGCTCGCGCTCGAGGTCTTCACGACGGCGCTGGCGGTGGGCGACGAGGCGCGGGCCCGGCGCTGGGCGGACAAGGCCCTGGGGCGGGTCCCGTCCACGGCGCCACCGACCCTGCGCGCGCGCTTCGCCGAGGCGGCGGCGCGTTACGGTGCGGCGACGCTGGCCGAGGAGCTCGACGCCGAGGCGGCGGCGGAGTCGTGGCGCAGGGCCGAGGTCAGGGCGCGGCTGGCGCTGTGGCGCGATGAGCTGGGAGCCTTCCGCGAGGCGATCGAGCAGCGCCTGATGACCTCGCCCGACGAGGCGGTGGCGCGCGTGCAGGCGGCCGAGCTGGTGCTGGTCACGCGGGTGGTGGAGGGCGACGCGAGCGCTTCGCGCTGGCGTGAAGAGGCGCTGCGCTTGCTCGCACCGCTGACGGGCGAGGAGGAGGCGCCGGCGGCGGCGTTGGAGCTGGCGGCGGTGGCCAGCGGCGATGGCGTCGCGGCGGCGGGGCTCCTCGCGCGCCTCCGAGCGCGCTACCCGGAGGCGACCGGGCGGCCGCTCCTGGCGGTGTGGGCCGCGGTGGCGCGGGGGCATGAGGGGGGCCTCGCGGCGGTCATGCAGGGGCTGGCGCCCGCACCGCGGCGGGCGGCGCTCCTGGAGGTGCTGAGGGCGCGGCTCGCGGGGGGGCTCGGGCCGGTGTCGGCGGAGGTCGGCAGGGCGATCGTGCGCGAGATCGAGCGCGCGCCGCCCAACGAGCCGAGCGCGGTGGGCCTGGAGGTGGCGCTGGCGGCGCTGATGGGCACGCCGGCGGCGGCGGTGCGCGCGGCGGAGGCCGCGGTGGGGCGGGCGCCGTACGCGAGCGAGCTGACGCTCACCCTGGCCGAAGCGCTGGTCGAGCACGGCGGTGACGCGCGGCGCGCGGAGCGGCTCGTGCGCGAGGTGATGGCGCGGCCGGGCGAGTTGGGCTTGTTCGAGGCCGAGGCGCGTTTCCTTCTTCCTGTTTGGAGCGCGCGCGCGTGGGAGGTCCTGGCGCGGGTGCGGGCGAGGCTCGGCGACCAGGGTGGGGCCGAGCGGGCGCTGGAGCGTGCGCTGGCGGTGGCGGCCGAGGGCGAGGAGCTGCGGCTGGGGTACCTCGGAGCGAGCCGCGGAATCTTCGGCGCGGCGCGAGCGCAGGCGGCGCTGAGGGCGTGCGTGGCGGCCGAGCGGGCGCCGTGGTCGGCGTTGTGCGCGGCCGAGCTCCGGTGAGGGTGGCGCGCGGCGAAGGTCACGCCGATGCGGCGGCTCGTGCCGGCGTGACCGAACGATGACGATCCGGCGGGGTGAACCATGATGGTCCGCCAACGAGACTGCAGGTGCACGCGCCCTCGGCGCACCACCCGGAGCACTCGATGTCCCCATCCGCCCTCCGATCATCGTTTCGTTCTGCGCTCTGCGTCGCCTCGGTGCTCGCCGCGCTGTCCGCGCCGGCGCGCGCCGCGGAGCCGCCACCGTGGGAGGCGCGCGCGCGGGGCGCGCTCGTGCACGCCGAGACCGTCTATGTCGAGGCGACGGCGGTGCTGGTCGGCGATCAGCGCACCCTGGTCGCCGTCGCAACCTGGATCGACGCGGGTCGCGCCATCGAGCTGCGCGTGCCGAGCGCGACCGGCGAGCGCGTGGTCGAGGCGGCGACACGCCAGGTCGATCACCCGCTCGCCCCCACCTGGCTACTGACGTCTCCGGTCGACGTCGCGGCCGAGCCTCTCACGCTGTCGGAGATCGCGTTCGCGCCGGGGGTGCAGGTCTTCGTCTTCGCCGGCCACGCCGGGGCGACGCGGGACACGAAGCTCGTCGCGACGATGATCGCGTCGACGACGGCGGAGTCGGAGCATGTGCGCGTCACCGGCGATCACTGGTCGTTCGTGCCGGGCTCGCCCGTGCTCGATCAGGACGGGCGGCTCATGGGGGTTCCTCACCGGGTGGGGCGCGGTCGTGCCCGCGCGCGCGCTCTTGGAGGCGCAGCGCCGGGAACGGTCGCTCTCGATCCTGCCGCTCGTGGGCTATCGCCTCGGGGTCCAGTTCGGCGGCCTGATGGACGGGAGCTTCATCCTCGATTTCGACGCCGGCATCACGCTCGATGATCGCGTGACCATCCTCGCGCGCACCGGCCTCGGCCTGGTGGCGCCCGAACAACGGCTCCTGCTCCTGCCCGAGCGCGACGGCCTCGGCCCGGCGCGGGTCGAGTACAGCGACGCGCTCGAGCTGCGCGCCGGCCTCGAGGCGCGGTATCGCTTCTACCTCGGTGGCGGCAGCTTCCCGTTCTATCTCGATCTCGCCGCCGGCCTCGCGTTCGAGTGGCGGATGCGCGAGGCGGCCGGGCCCGCGTTTCGCAGCACCGAGCCTGGCTGCGATCCTGCCGTCGCGGGCTGCCCGCTGCGCGTCGACCCGGCGCCCGATCTCGCCGATCGCACCTCGCTCGACGCGAGCTTCGGTATCGATCTCCGCGCCGGTCCGATCGTGCTCGGCTATCGGTTCCTGCCCGGCTTCGGCGCCGGCGACCAGGGGCATGTCTTGACGTTCGGCGCGAGCTTCTTCTGACGTCCTACGGGCGTGCGCCCACCACGAAGGATGGAAACGCCCGTGGGGACGTTGTCGTATCGCTCGCGCCAGCGCCATGAGCTGCCGTCTCTATCCGATCTGGGCTGACCGCACGGGCGAGGCCCGCGACGATTATCGATAGCGCCCGCGCGTGCGCTCGAACCCCCAGTGGAACAGGCGCGGGTCGTCTTGCAGCGGCCAGGTCCCGGGGTGTGGAAGCCGCGGCGCGCCGAGCCGCCGCAGCCCGCGATCGGCCAGGCCGTATGCCCGGAGGAGGCCGCCGTTCAACCTCGCCCTGAGCGGCATGGTCGCCACGGATGGCAGATCGGAGCGCGCCGCGACGAACGCCTCGAAGTCGCGCCGCGACACGGGCCCGAGCTGCTCCGCCCAGCGCACGTCGGCGAATGCGCCGGCGCGTCTCACCCATCCGAACTCAGCGCGCTCGACGCCGGCTTCCTCGACCATGCGGCGCGGGATCGGCCGGTCGTAGTCTCCGCCGACACGATAGCGCGTGAGCTCGGCGCTTTCGGACAGCGCTCGCATCGCACCGAGCAGGGGCCGCAGGACGAACAACGGCGAGCAGTAGATGAAGCCGACGCGAAGCCGCAGCTCCGCGACCGAGCACGAGGAGGTCCACGCGTTTGCGCGACCCTGCGAGGGCTTCGTCGGCCTGGCGTGGCCGAACACCTGGTTGCCGAACTTGCCCGTGACGAGGAGCCTGCCGGCGAGCTCGTCCTGGATCGACGCGAAGGGGAGCGCCTTCGCCGGGGGGGTGGCGCACATCTCGGCTTCCGGCAGATCATCGCGCAAGAACCACGCGTGGCGGGCGCGCCGCAGCACCACGAGCCCCAGCCGCGCGCCGATCGCGGCGCCATCGTCGGTCGGGTCGGCGACGCCGGGCATCGACTCGGCGAAGGTGACCGCCTCCCGACAGCCGTTGCGCACGGCGAGCACGGCCATGGCGGCAGCGTCATAGCCACGCGACAGGGTCGCCAGCGGCGTGTAGCGCGCTCGGCGAGCGGGGTCGGCGGCGTTGGCGAAGGTGCGCGCCATGACCCGATCGAGCAACGCCACCAGCTCGTCATAGCGCGTGACGGTCGCCGCGGTGCGCTTGGGCACGCTCGTCATGCGGAGGCTCCGGTCGACCACGAGGTCGCGCATCTCGAAGATCTCGACGGGGCCGTGCGGAAAACCCAGGCTGTGCGCCGTGTGGTCGTACCTGGGTGAGCGGATCTGACGTCGGATGTGACCCGCGAGATCGCGCACGCTCGGATCGAGCTTCTCGCCTGCCGCGACCAGGGTGAAAGTCAGCGAATTCGACACGTAGAGGTCGTCGCCGCGCCGCGCCGCGTAGAGCCGATGCGTTCTCTCCGAGCCGGCGACGAAGCGCAGTCGTTCGCCCCGCACCGCCACACCGGTGCCCGCCAGCAAGAGCGCCCCGTCGAACGCCATCTCGGCGAAGGGCCCATCCCACGCGCCCTCCACGAGGGCCGCGTCGCCGACCTCGACGTCGCTGCCGTGGCGTACGACGACCGCGCCGGTGTTCGCGCGCACATGCGCGCACCACGCCAGCTTGGGCAGGCTGGGCGCGACGCGCGCACACAGATGGAACCCCGGCATGCCTCTGGATACCCGCCGTCGGACCCAGGCGCAATCCGTCGCCCGTTCGAAGCACCCGCGCTCGAGCGTGTCGCTGCTGTGAGGGCGGCGCTCGGCGCCGATCACATCTCGTCGAGCACGCGGTCGCCCGGCAGCAGGTAGAGCTCCACGTTGCCGCAACCGTCGGGTCGCACCAGGTCCTCGCGGAGCCCCGCCGCGACCAGCTTGGCGCGGAGCCGAGCCATGCTGCGATCCCAGCTGCGCCGGAGCGCGTGAAGGTCCTCTGTCTCCGGCCAGATCGCGGTGGCGACCAGGTGCCATGGCACCGGCACGCCGAACTGCGCGAGCTCGCAGATCATCCGAGCCGCGATGCCGCTGACGACCAGCGAGGCGTCGTCCTCGGCGTGAAGGTGCACCGTCTCGTAGCGGGCGCGGAGGGTCACGGCGCGCGCCGGCGGTCGAACCGTCGGCGGGCAGCCGACGGCGCCGAGCGGGCTCAGACACGGAAGGATCTTCGCCGCGCCGCAGGTGATGGCGACCCCGGGCTCGACCAGCGCGGCCTCGCCGTCGGCGAGCCGGTAGCGGTAGCGGGCGCCGGTCGCCCAGATCCAGCCCGCGGCGTCGGCCTCGAAGCGCGGGACGAGGCGCGGCGGGGCGCCGGCGCGCAGGGAGTAGACCGAGTGCAGGAGCGGCACGGTGTCGCCGTCGACCCCCTGCACGACGATCAGTGCGGCCGGCAGCGACAGGCCCACGACCTGAAGCGCGATCCCGGTGACGAGCTCCACGGTGAGGCCCTGCTTGAGGCGCACCTGTGGGGTCGTCTGGCCGCCCGTCGACAGCGATCCGCGCAGCGGCAGCAGATAGAGCTCGCCACCGCGCAGGCTCACCATGGCGTGCGCCTCGGACACGCGCGGGTCGTCGACGCAGAGAGCGGCCGTGGCCAGCCGGCCGATCACGCCTCCCGGACCGACGTCGACCTCGTCGCCTCCGACGACCCGGAAGCGAACCCTCGGGGCGCCGAGCGGCGCTCGCCCCGCCCCGTCCGCCGGCGCGTCCACTGCCCCGTCTCGCTCGATCATGGTCGCGCGGATCCTAGTCGCGGCGGGCGGCCGATTCAACCGTCCGCGAGCCGCGGGAGCCGCAGGGCGGGCGCGTTTCAGGGAGGCCCATGGCCCAGATCGGCCAGCCACACGACCACATCGTACTGCGTGCGCGTCCACGCCAGGCGGGTCCCGGAGGGCGAGAGCGCGAGGTGGCTCAACCACCCGCTGTCGGCGTGAAGCACCGTGACGGCGGCGTCGTCGAGCTCGACCCGGATGATGGCGTAGGCGTGCGCGCCGAGGCCCATCACCGTCGCGTAGACCCGGTCGCCGGCGGGACCCCAGACCACCTCCTGCACGGCGCCGTCGAGCGCGATCGTCCGCGCGCTGCTGCCATCGAGGTGGCCGATCTCGAGCCCACGCGAGGACGACCACACGATCCGCTGCGCGTCGGGGCTCACGTCCCAGCCGACCGGACGCCACGGCTCGGTCGGGAGGTGCGAGGCCGGCTCCATCCCGTTCGGCGTGACGCGTGAGACCGCGACGCCGGCGGCGTCGATGACGCCGAAGAAGCACGCGGGCCCCGGCACGCAGCGGGTGCGACGGCGCGCGAGGTAGTCCGCGCCGCGGCCCGACCACACCACCGCCTCGCCGTCCGGCCGCGCCCACACAAGCTCGACGTCGTCACCGCCTGGCGCCCGCCGCTCGACGAGCCAGTCGCGCGTGCCCGGCACCGGCGTCGCGCCGTACTCGTCGGCGGGGCCGCCGCGCACCTTGGTCGGCGCCGGCGCGCCGAGCGGTCGCACGAGGACGTCGAGCGAGCCGTCGACGGCCGCGCTGTAGACCACCGTCTCGTCGTCCTGCCAGGCGCTGGCGAAGGCAGGCGCGCGGTCGCGCGTGAGCTGGCGCACGTCCGAGCCGTCCGCCATGCCGATGAAGAGGCTGCGCTGGCGGGCGATGGTGAGGAACGTCAGCCGATCGCCGGCGCGCGACACGGAGAACGTCTCGGCGGCGGGACCGATGCGAGGCACGAGCACGCGCTCGTCGACCACCGCGCCGTCCTCCGAGATCCGCTGGCTGAGGATCGAGGCCCAGCGATCATCGTGCTCCTTGTCGCGCACGCGCAGGGTCAGGAGCTTGCCGTCGCCGGACCAGGCGAGCCCGTGCGGCAGCGCGTCGTCGCGCATGAGGGTGGGTGGGGAGGTGCCGCGCGAGTCGACGAGCAGCACCTGGCTCTCGTCTCCCTTGGTCAGGGTGTAGGCGAGCCGCGCGGCGTCCGGTGAGAGCGCCGCCTGGGCGACGTACGCCCCCTCGGGGATCGGGGCGATCGGGCGCACCTCCCCGTCCGGCAGGCCGACGGAGTTCACGTGGGTCGCCGTCACCGCCACCAGGCGCGTCCCGTCCCAGCTACACGCTCGCACCGCCGCCCCGGCGAGCACCAATCGCCACGGTCCGGCGGGCGGTGTGCCCAACCAGACGTCCGCGCTCGCGGGCGCCTCGGGCGCGCGCAGGCTGATCGCGATCGCGTCGTCGCCGCACCACGCGACCGCCCCGATCGGCTCGCGGTCGGGCGGGAGTTGGAGCGCGACCGCGGGTCCGGGCAGCGACGCGCGCAGGTAGGCCCCCGCGCGCTCGGTGGTCACGAGCCGCGTGCCGTCGGGGGACAACGCCGCGCCGAGCACCTGGTCCTCCGCCTCGTTGAAGGTCAGCCGCAAGAAGACCGCCTCGTCCGGGGCGCGGACCGCTGCTCCGGAGGGATCCCCGGCGGCGTCGCGCCAGGGCGCGATGGCGACGACGGCGACGACGGCGATGACGACCACCAACGCCGCCGCCCAGGCCCAGAGCGCCGCCCCGGACCGAGGCGATGACGTCGCCCGCGGCGTGGAGGGCGCCGCCGTGTTGAGCCACGCCCCGCGCTCGCCGTCGATCGTCTCGTCCACCGCCCCGACGTTCGCCCGAAGCGCGTCGACACGGGCGAGGAGCCGAGGCGGCCACGCCTCTTCGAGGTCCGGCGCGTCGTCGCCCGTCCACGCCGTGAGCAGCGCGCCGCCGTCGGCGTGGCGGTCTTCCGGTGCGTTCGCGAGCGCCCTGGTGATCGCGCGCTCCATGCGCGCAGGCAGCCCGGGTGCGCGCTCGCCGAGCGGGGTGAAGTCCCCTTTGCGGATGCGCTCCAGCACCTGCATCGGGCCCGCGGCCTCGAACGCGGCCCGTCCGGTCACCATCTCGTAGAGCATCGCGCCCATCGCGAAGACGTCGGAGCGGGCGTCGACCCGCTTGGCGTCGTCGAGCTGCTCCGGCGACATGTACTGCGGGGTGCCGAGCAGCGAGCCGGTGTTCGTGAGCGTCGCGAGCGACGCCGGCGTGAGCTCCTTGGCGATCCCGAAGTCCGCGATCTTGGGGATCAATCCGCGCTCGTCGCGGCCGAGCAGGACGTTGGACGGCTTGAGGTCGCGGTGCACCAGTCCCGCCTCGTGCGCAGCGGCGAGGCCGCGGAGCAGAGGACGCGCGAGCGCGTCGACCTCCTCGACCGTGAGCGTCGTCGCGGCGAGCAGGTCGGCGAGCGATGGGCCGGGCACGTACTCCATGAGCAGCGCGGGCACGCCGCGGCCGAGGTCGACGACACCGTTGATGGCGACGACGTTCGGGTGCGCGAGCCGCGCGTGCAGGCTGGCCTCGCGCAGCAGCCGGAGGTGTCCCGACTCGGTGGCGACGTGGGCGACCTTGAGCGCGTGGAGCGTGCCGCGGTCCTGGTCGCGGACCAGGTACACCGCGGCCATGCCTCCGGCGCCGAGCGTGCCGACGAGGGTGTAGGGGTGGGGGAGCGAGATCGCGCCGAGCATGGCCGTCGCGGCGACGCTGCCACGGCGCGTCGATGCCGTCGAGCGTCAGCGCCGACCGTGGTCAATACCGGAGTGGCAACGCGCCGAGCTGCTTCAGCTCCCGATTGACCGCCGCCACCATCGTGGCGAGCGAGAGCACGCCGTCGCGCGCCGCGGCCAGCGCCGCCGCCCGCTGCATGATGTTGCGCACGTAGCCGCCGGTGACGTCGACCTTCTCGGCGAGCCACTGCCAGTCGATCTCGGGGTCGACCTCGACGTGCTTCGGCAGCATGCCCCGGAACAGCCGCGCACGCATCGCGACGTCCGGGCTCGGGAACTTGAAGCGGAACGCGAAGCGCCTGAGGCCCGCGTCGTCCATGCCGGCCTCGCGATTGGTGGTGGCCACGCTCACCACCTCGTGCTGCTCCATGAGCTGGAGCACGACGTTGACGGAGATGTTGCCGAAGCGGTCGTTGGCCGACGACACATCGGTGCGCTTGGCGAGGAGCGCGTCCGCCTCGTCGAGCAGCAAGAGCGCGCGCGAGCGCTCGGCGAGCTCGAACACGGACACGAGCTGCTTTTCGGTCTCGCCGACGTACTTGCTGAAGATCTGGTCGAGGTTCACCTGCAGCACCTCGCGCTCGAGCGCCTTGCCCAGCACCGCCGCGGCCGTGCTCTTGCCCGTACCGGGCTCGCCCGAGAACAGGATGTGCAGCCCGGTGCCGCCCCACTTGCGCATGCCGTAGCGGTTCATGACCGTCTCGCGGTGCGAGACGTAGACCGCCAGCTCCTGCAGCTCGCTCAAGAGGTCGTCGGGCAGCACCAGGTCGCCCCAGTCGAGCTCCGTCGAGGCCGGCCGCGCGATGCGCCCGACCTCCTGTCGCAAGCGCTCGCGCGCCTCGCGCTCGAAGTGCGGCAGGTCGCGCTCCGTCCCGCCGCGCGCGCGCTCCGTGACGCGCCGGTTCACCTCGCGGATCCCGGCCAGGCGCAGCGGAAAACGCCGCGCGAGCCGCGCCGCCCCGGCCGCGTCGAGTCCCGCGTCCTCACCCAGCGCCTGCCACGCGCCCACCTGCGCCTCGAGGTCCGCCGTCGACACGCGCGCACGCGCGACCTCACGCAGGTGGGTCCAGCGCTGTTCGTCGTCGTGCGCGACGCCGATCACGACCGGCGCCGGCAGCCGCTCGAGGATCGTCACGAGCTCGCCCTGTTCGATCTCGGTCGGCCTCGTCGCGCGCGCCGGCGCCACGTCGTCCGCGCCCTTTGTCGTCACCGCCGCCGGGGTCGTGTCGAGGTAGAGCTGCCGGCCCCTGAGGAGCGCCGTGCGCGCGGCCACCCGCACCGCGCGCGCGAGCACGCCCGGGCCGGGCGCGAGCCGCCCGAGGTCGACCGCCAGCACCGGCCGCCCCGCCCAGGCCGCCACCACGCCCTTGCGACCGACCCCCGGCTCGCCCTCGAGCACCAGCGTCACCTCACGGCGCGCATCGCCGAGCGCCGCCCGCGCCGTGTCGGCCACCGCCGGCTGCACCGGGGCGAGCAACGCGGGCGCGTCGAGCTCCCAGGCACACGCGGCGAGCTCTTCGGGCAGCCCGTCCCAGCGCCCCTCGAGCTCCCACAGCACCTCGGGCGCGACCGTCACGCGTCGCTGCAGAAAGGGCTTGGCGTCCTCGTGCAGATCGACGAGCCCGGTCGCCACCAGGCGCCCGGTCGGCGCCAGGGCACGCAGGACCTCATGGGCCGGATGCAGCGGCTCGAGCAGCCAACCGGTGAGCCACGTCGTCAGGCTCGGTGTCCCGAAGCCCGCGTGCAGCTCGCCCGCCAGCAGCCCGAGCTCCGGCTCGCAGGTCAGGCTCGCCAGGGTCGCCCACGTGTCGCGCTCACACGGCGTCAACCTCCAGCTCGCGGTGAGCCGCGCGAGCGCCTCCGGCTGCGGGCTCGCCCCGAGCTCCGCGATCTGCACCTCGACCTCGTCGGGCAGCTCGACGTGCTGCCGTCGCGCCCACGCCCGCTTCAGGAGGAGGCGTGTCAGCAGCCGGTGCCGCTCCAGGAGCTCGTGCGGACTAGACAAGATCGTCAGCCACCGCCACACCCCGGTCGTGCAGCGCGCGCCCCGCGTCGACCCAGCTCCCGCCGGTCACCTGGGGCAGCTCCAGGTCGAAGCGGCGCTCGAGAAGCTCGCGCGGGAAGCGCAGCACCGCTTGTCGCGGCGCGCTGCCGGGCGGGGCGTCGGGATCGGGCGTCGGCTCGCACACGAGCACGAGCTTGTCGTCGACGACCTCGCTCAGCCGCGGCCGGCTCTCGTAGGGGACTCGCCCCTCGGCGAAGAAGCGCAGCTTGATCGCCTCGAGCGTCGCGTCGTCGATCCCGTGCTCCGCACACACGAGCTTTTCGCGCAGCGCCTCGAGCCCGAACACCGTGCGCAGCACGAGCTTGGCGCCCAGAGCCTGCGCCACATGAGGCGCCTCCTCGGGACCGAAGCCCTTGGCGTGGGTCGCGACCACCTCGCGCTCGAGCTCCGCCCACTCGTCGATCGCCCCGGCCGGGTAGACGGCGATGAGCTGGTCGCGTCCGAGGTCGAGGTAGATGAACGGCTCGTCGATCACGAAGTGCTGTTTGCAGGCGCCGCAGGTCGGCCGCTGGAAGGTGCGCTCGAGGATCTCCTGGCGGTATCTCGGCGAGCGTTGGGCGTTGATGCTGCTCGCGACGCTGCGCGAGGCGACCTCGCCGCAGTGAGGGCAGGCCACGTCCGCCTGGAAGAACGTCGACATGTTGGGCTCTCGATGGCAGTCGGACGACGCGAGGGCGGTCCGCGAAGGACTCAAGGGTTGTAGCAGGGTGAGTTCGCGAGCGAAACCCGCGCGGGCCAGGCGCGAGCGAAGGAAGCGACGAGGCGACCTCGAGGTCCCGGGAGCTGCGCCCCCGCGCCCCGCGCTGACCGAGCGAAGCAACGACGCCCCCGCCGGTCGTACGAAGCACCCGCGCGTTGCAGCCGCGAACTCAAGAAGTGTAGTACAATCGAGTTCGCCAGCGAGACTCGCGCGGGCAAGGCGCGAGCGCCGGGAGGGAGGAGGCGTACTCGAGTACGCCGCACGACCGACCAAGCGAAGCAACGCCGCCCCCGCGAGTCGTAGCGGCGAACTCAGCCGTTGCGCTGCTCCTGCTCGTACTGCGTCGGGTTCCTCAGGCGCAACGGGTCCATGTTCTGCTTGAAGTGGATCTCGTCGCGGAACCAGCCGTAGAGCGGGTGGCTCACCGACAGCGCCTGCGTGTAATAGGCCGCATAGATCTCGGCGAAGTACTCGGCCGGCGCGCGCCACTGATACTTGCTGATCTCGAGCCCCGGGCGCAACGCGGCATCGTACGAGGTGAACTCGCTCGAGTATGACTGCTGGAAGACGCGGCCGTTGATCGCCTCCGGCGGGTTGTTCCACGGCAGTTTGCCGTGCTTGGCCGTGGTCCCCAGCTTGACGACGGGGTTGGCCTTCAGCTCGCGCAGGCTGGCCTGCACATTCTGGTAGTTGCCGGACGCGGTCAGCTCGTCCTTGGCGGTCTGGACCGACGCGCCCTCGGACACGCGCCGCGAGACCGTGCGCAGGTAGTAGGGATCGATCGTGCCGCCCGCGGCCGTGTGCTCGTTGGCCGCGTCGAGCGCGAAGCCCGACCAGGTCGTCCCGTGGTTTCTCCACGCGCCGAACTTCGGGTCGGCCATGTGCCCGTTCATGATGTTGAGCTGCGCGTCGACCGCGTGCCCGACCTCGTGCAGGACCGTGTGCGAGAACAGGTTCTGCCGGTTGACGCGCGAGTTGCGCTTGCCGGCGAGCCCGAGCAGCCCGCGCTTGGACGCACGCGCCATACTGGCGAACGTCGTGTCGCCCTGGACGTCGCCGACCTTCATCGTGTCGAGATAGCGGTCCGTGTTCTGGTACTGCATCTCGATCTTGCCATCGTCGTCGTCGCTCCACGAGGAGGCGCCCGGGATGGCCTTCTTGACGCCGGCGAACTCGAGGAGCCGCTCGTTCGTGAGGCGACTCACGTGCTCGGGCGGGACGCGCTCGAGCGCCTCCCACACCATCGCGAGCGCGCGCCCGCCCCACTGCCCGGTGATGGCGTTCAGGTCGAAGCGCGCCTTGACCGCGAACATCCCGAACTTGCATGCGTCCTTGTGGGAGCCCGAGGTCAGGCCCATGACGGCGACGCGCGTCCAGGCCGGGTCGTCCTGGTAGATCTGCCTGACCAGGGTATCCCAGTCCTGCATGCCGACGGCGCGCAGGATCTTGGTGTGCTCGACCCCGGCGTTGCGCCATTGACGGACCAGCGCGACGCCGGAAGCGGTGCCGTTGTTGAGGGCGGTCCGCAGATCGTTGGACAGCTCCTCGGTCTTCTTGCGGGTGTCCGGCCGGACACGCGGCGCCCGCTGATTGGGCGCTTGCTGGTCTTGCTGCGGGGCGTCCTGGCCCTCTTCTCGCTGCACGACCTGATGTTGCACGACGTCGTTACGCTGACGCTGCACCGTAGCCAGAACCGGGTTCGGCATGACCGAGCTCTCGTTGCCTTGGGGACCCACCGCGTGAAGTTGACTGTAGCCGAGCCACCGGACCGCGGTCAATCCAATGCGGTCGTCGGACGCGCCCTTGTTCGAGATACGGGCGTGCGTCTGCGGCGACCGGCCGAGGGTGCTCTCTTCGCATTCAGGGATTCAGCGTGGCGAATCCGGTGCGGTAGCTGTTGAAGGTCATCCGCTGCATGTTCGAATAGACGAAGTGGTTCGTCATGCCGCGGCTGAGGTGCCGCTGGGTGTCGGCTCGGGTCCAGGCGCCGCCGGCGCCGCTGCCTCGACCCTGGCGGGCCTTGGCCTCGGCCAGCGAGCGACGCCATTGAGCGTCGAGGCGCGCGCGCTCGGCGGCCATCCGCTCGGCGCCGCCGAGATCCCCGGTGCGCACGGCCTCCGCGGTTCGCACCCAGTGCTGGTGCGACGCGCGCTGGTCCGCGGGCATCCGCGACATCGCCGCCTGCTGCGCGGCGAGCCACTGGGCGCGGTAGGTCGCCGCGACCTCGGCGCGGCCCTCGGCGCCGACCTGCCGCCACAACGCGGAGACCTGCGACCAGAGCCCCGGCAGGTCGGTGATGTGCCGCCTCTGCTCGGGCGACATCGCCGGGTAGGACCTCACCAGCTGGGCCGCGACCTCCGCCCGTTGCTTCTCGTCGAAGCGCAGCTCGTAGTCACCGAGCAGGAGCTGCACGAACCACTCGTTGACGTCGACGTGGGCCTCGACCGCCGAGCGCATCAGCGGTGGGCGGCCGGCCACGACGACGCGGTCGGGCTGCGCGGGGCGTGGCTCGCGGGTGGTCGCGGGGCGTGGTGGCGTCGGCGCCGGCGGCGGCGCGTCGGCACCGTGGACCCTGCCGCGCGTGAGCACGACGGTCTTGCCGCTGTAGGTGAACGTCGCCGCGTCACCCACCACCTCGAGCGAGAACGGGATGGCGCCCTCGCCCTCGCCCATGAGGCCGCTGAGCTTGCGTGCGCCGCTCGCCCTGCCGCGCAGGCGGCGCCCGTCGACGTCGATGCGCGCGATGTATTCGGGCGCGCCCGAGGCCGCGGTGCCGGCCGCGGCGAGCTCGACGCGCACGCCGCCGCCCTCGAAGAGGCCGACGTTGGGGTGGCTGGGACCAGGAGCGCCGGCGATCGTCGCGCTCGTGGAGAGTGCCGTCGCGACGAACGCGGCGATGATGGAGCCGTGCCAGGGACGCATGGAGGACCTCGGGGCGTGCTGTGTGGAGTGGATGGCCGAGGGTCAGCGGACCGTCGTCCCTCCCTGGGGTACGAAGGACCCGCCCTCGCTGCTGGTGTTGACGATCCGGCCGAAGAGCGTGCTGTGCAGGGCGTACACGCTGCCCGCGCCGGACACGTGCACCGAGCCCTTGGCCCCCTCGACGTGGCAGTGCTCGAGCGCGACGTCGCCGGAGCCCTCGTTGCGTACGGCGAAGTCGCCGGTCGACGCGAGCCGGCAGTTGGACAGCGTGACGGCGCACCGGTCGCGGGCGATGACGCTCGGACCGCTCGAGCGGATCACCGGCTCGTCGAGGGTGATGACGTCGGTGCCGCCGCACACGATGGGCTCGCGCGTGCCGGTGACCGCGGGCGCGCTGACGCCCACGGCGGGCACGCCGACACAGGCGGCGAGCGGCGCGAGGCCGCTGGCGATGAGCGCGAAGCGCGCGGTGACAGACACGAGGGTTTTCATCCTGGCTCCTGGGAGGGGGGCGCAGCCCGGGGTGCGAGCAGCGGGGCGAAAGGGTCGATGGGCTGGGCTGACTGCCGCGCGACCCGGTCCGAGTCAGCGGCAGTTGCCGCCGGTGCAGGAGAAGCTGCAGCCCGCGCTGCCGGCGCACACCTGCTCGCAGTTGCCGCCCGTGCAGGTCGCGGTGCAGGTCGTGCCGGTCCGACATTCCTGGCGGCAGTTGCCGCCGGAGCACTCGAAGCTGCACATCCCGCCGGCGCACGCCTGCTGGCAGTTGCCGCCGAGGCAGCTCCGGTTGCAGTCGCTGCAGGTCTGCTGGCAGTTGCTGGACGGGCAGGTCGGGCTGTCGCCGCCGCCGCTCCCGCTCCCGCTATCGCACGCGGCGAGGCCGAGGCCGAAGATGGACAGCGCGAGCAGCGTGAGCTTCGAGGCGGTGACGGTGCGCTTCATCGGAGATGCTCCTCGATCCGAGATGGTCTGCATGGGGGAGAGCCTAGCGCACCACCCTGGGTCGCGGACCCCTCACCGATCCCTCATCGTGCGAGGGATAGCGCGGAAGCCCTCGAATTCAGAGGGTGTTCAGCTCGCGCTCGACGTCTGCGAGCTCGGACTCGACCTGGTGCAGGATCTCGACCTCGTCGTCGAGGCGGCGCAGCGGTTCGCGCAGATCGACCGCGTAGTCGTGGAGGCGCGGGCCGCCAAGGCGCGCGGCGTCGAGGCGGATGTTCTCGGTGGCGAGGAGGAAGCCTTCGGCCGTCGTGCGCATGCGCTCGAGCTCGGCGTGGACCTGGTGGAGGCGCAGGCGGCGCTGGAGCAGGAGCTCGCGATTGTTCTGGTAGGCGGCGCGCAGCCGAGGGTCGGTGCTGGCGACGAGCGCGGCGTCGAGGTGGGCGATCTCGGCGTCGAGCTCGGCGACACCGGGCACGATCTCGGCGAGCACCGTCTCGAGACGCCGCGCGCCGAGCGCGAGGCGTTCGACCTCGGCGAGCCCGCGGCGCAGCTCCTGGCGAGGCTCGGCGCCGCCTCCGGATTCGGTGGCGACCGCGAGGAGCTGACGCTCGGCGGCCTCGACGGCCTTCTTGCAGCGCTCGACCAGCGTCACCCACGGGGAGGGTGGGGCCGAGGCCGCGCGGGGGCGCTGGGGTAGCGCGAGCGTCGGCGAGGGGACCTCGGAGGCGAGGCCGACGGCGATGAGCTCGTCGCGGTGCTCTTCGCGCCAGGCGCGAAAGCCGAGCCCGTGCCAGAGCAGCGCCGCGCCCCAGAGCGTGATCGGGATGAGCGACCAGGGCTCGAGGTCGCCCTCGGCGATCCCGATCACGAGGTTGAGGGCGACGAGCGCGCCGCCGAAGCTGAGGTAGAGGCGCACGTGGCGGCGCCAGCTCCGCCGCTTGGCGCGCGCGAGCCGGCGCAGCTTCTCCTCGGGCGAGAGCTTGCGCCGTCGGAGCCAGCCGAAGAGCGCGCCGAGGAGGCCGCGGCGCGGTGGATTCGCGGGGAGGGGGAGCGGCGCGCTGGGGTGGGAGAGCGGCGCAGGGAGGGGGAGCGGCGCAGGGAGGGGGACCGACGCGGGGGCGGGCGCGAGCGGTGCGGCTGGCAGCGGGAGCGCCTCACCGGTCTGGGTGAGCCCGGGGTCGTGCGGGAGGGATGGGCTCGGGGGCGGCGCGACACGGTCCTGGGCGATCGCGTCGAGCTCTGCGACCACGGCGCGCGCGTCGGCGGGGCGATCGGCCGGACGCTTGGCGAGGAGGCGCGCGCACAGCGCCGAGAGGGCCTCGGGAGGCGGGTCGCCGCTGGGCAGGCGCGCAGGCAGGGGAGGCGCGGGCGCGAGCAGGTGGCTCGCGAGCTGTTCGGCGCGGCCCTGCTCGCCGAAAAGACGCTGACCGGTGACGAGCTCGAAGAGGATGCAGCCGAGCGCGTAGAGGTCGGCGCGGTGGTCGACGGGGTCGCCGCCGACCTGCTCGGGAGCCATGTAGGCGGGTGTGCCGATGCTCGCCCCGGTGGCGGTGAGGGAGGCGCTCTCGTCGCTCGCGAGGTCCTTGGCGATGCCGAAGTCGGTGAGCTTGATCAGCGCGCCGCCATCGCCGGTCTCGACGCGCATGATGTTGGAGGGCTTGAGATCGCGATGCACGATGCCGGCCTGGGCGAGGTCGACGAGCGCGCGCGCGACCTGGGCCATGAGCGCGGCCGCGACCCTCGGCGGGCAGGGGCCCACGCGCGCGAGCCAGCGCTCGAGCGTCTCGCCGCGCACGAGCTCCATGACGATGAACGGGGCGCCGCTGTCATCGTCGACGCCGAAGTCGATGACGCGCACGACGTGCTGGCTGCCGAGGCGTGTCGCGGCGCGCGCCTCGCGGTAGAAGCGCCGCACGTGGGGCTCGCTCGCGGTGTGGTGGGGGTGCAGGATCTTGAGCGCGACCTCGTGGCCGAGGCTGAGCTGGGTCGCTGCGTAGACGCGGCCGGCCGCGCCCTCACCCAGCAGGCGCTCGACGCGATAACGCGAAGCGATGACCTTGCCGAGCACGCGGTCGTCCTGATCGGTCGGATCGCGATCGACGCGCACGGTGCTCACGCCATCGATCGGGCAGATCGCCTCGTCGAGGTGGCGGGCGCAGAGCGGACAGAAGCGGGCGGGCGCGTCGGCGGCCATGGCGTGCGACCATAGCGCGGACGGGGGCGGGCTGACAGGACCGCGACGGGTCGCAGGCGTAACGTTCAAACAGGGCATCTCTGCGGATCGTGGAGGCGCGCTGACGATAGGCCGATCGCGGTGCTTGTGAAAAAATCATTGATATAAAAGGAGTATTTGAGATTCATCGTGCCGGTCTTGTCTGCACGCGAAACGTCCATATCGTGCAGTTCGTGAGTCGGGCGGTCGTGCCCGAGGAACCCGGCGCCAATGACGTGCGGCGGGCGTTCACCAAGGAGTCCCATGAAACTGCTCTCTGTCTCGCTCATCGCTCTCGGTTTCTCATTCGCTCCCGTCGCCACGGCGCTGGCCGGGACGCCGACCGCCCCGCCCGCGCACACCGCGGAGGCGGGCGCCAAGGACATCGTCGATGGCGCCGTCGCGTCGAAGGACCACAAGACGCTCGTGGTGGCGGTCAAGGCGGCGGGTCTCGTCGACACGCTCAAAGGCGCCGGCCCGTTCACGGTCTTCGCGCCCACCGACGCGGCCTTCGGCAAGCTACCGGCCGGTACGGTCGACACGCTGCTGGAGCCGGCCAACAAGGCCACGCTCACGGCGGTGCTGACCTATCACGTGGTGGCCGGACGCGTGGATGCCAAGACCCTGATCGGCTTGATCGAGAAGGGCGGCGGCAAGGCCGAGGTGACCACGGTGCAGGGCGGCAAGCTGACGGCCCGCATCGTCGGCAAGGACGTCGTGCTCACCGACGCCAAGGGCGGCACCGCCAAGGTGACGGCCGCCGACGTCATGCTCTCCAACGGGATCATCCACGTCGTCGACAGCGTGGTCCTGCCGCAGTGACGTCTGTGCTGGCGGGTCGAGACTCCACGGGTGTGCGCGGTCGTGTGCCCGCGGAGTCCGACTCGCCGTCGTCAATCGTTCGGGGGCTCGAGGCAGCTCAACGAGCGGCCGCCGTGCGCCACCACCCACAGGGCGTGACGTGAGAATGCGACGAGCTCGCACCCCTCGAGGGCGTCGGCCTCGCGCAGGGTCAGCGGCAGGAGCTGTGGCAGGTCGAAGAGGCGCGGCAGCCCGCCGTGGTCGCGTGCCAGAGCGAGATCCGAGTTGGCGCCGAGGATGCGTTGCACCGCGGCGTGGGTGCCGGTGAGCTCCTCGGTACAGGCGTTGAACGCGAGGAGCTGGCGCGCGTCGCCGTCGTCGTGCGGTGCGAGCACGAGCAGGGTCTCGCCGGCCAGGCGTGAGCCCTCGAGCGCGCGGCCGCCGAAGCGTCGCGTGAGGCGTTGGCCGCTGCGCGCGTCCCAGCTCTGCAGGCCGTCGCTGACGACGAGGTCGACGAGGCCGCCGGCCGCCCAGAGATCGACGACGCCGGTCTCGGGCAGCTCGTGGCGCCACAGGACGCGCGCGGTGGTCTCGTCGAGCCCGACGACGATCGCGTGGCCGCCGGGGTGTTCGGCCGCGGCCACGACCGTGTTGTTCGTGCGCCGGCAGCGGGTCTCGATCGCGACGCCGAGCGGGTCGGGGTGGAGGCGGGGGGCTTCGTCGGGCGCGTGCACGTCGAAGACGGCGAGGAAGGGGCCGAGCCCGTCGCTCGTCTCGCTGAAGCGGATCCACAGGCGCCCGCCGAGGGCCGCGATCCCGCCGCGCACGACGGCGCCGGGCACGCGCACGCCGTGGCGTTGGAGCTTGCGTTGGTTGACGTCGATGACGGTGACGCGCTCGCCATCGATGGGCACGGCGACGAAGCCGTGGGTGCGCACGGGGTCGCCCGAGGCGATCCCGGGCAGCTCGATCGCCCAGAGCTCGCGGCCGTCCTCGTCGAGGCGCACGGCGACGGTGCCGGTGGGGCGATCGAGCAGGACGAGCACGCCGTCGGCGAGCGGCAGCGGCGTGCGGCGGATCTCACCGTCGAGCCAGAGCTGCCAGGCGAGGGCGGCGCGCGGGCCGGAGTCGAGCGCGCTCTCGGGCACCGGGCTCAGGATCTGCGGCGTCAGGCGTGACGGGTCGGCGCGGCGCGACGCGGGCCTCTCGCCGACGCCGATGGGGTGTTCGGTGCCCGACTTCGTATGAGTCATCATCCCTCGCGCGCTCTGCCTCGACGGGTCGACTATGGGAGGGCCTCGATCGTCGGGCAAGTTTCCGGATCGCTGAGGGTTGGCGGCAGCGCCGGGAGGGCCTCAGGAGGTCGCGGTGATGAGCTCGTCGAAGGTGGCGCGCCGCCACCAGGTGAGCTGGCGCTTGGCGTAGCGGCGATGGGCCAGGGCGAGCGTCGCGGCCAGGCTCCGTGACGCCGGCTGGCCCGGGCGCTCCGCGCGCAGGGAGGCGACGACCTCGCGGTAGCCGAGTGTCATGAGACCGGGCGCGTCGGGTGGCACGCCACGCGCGAGGAGCGCGCGCACCTCGTCGACGAGGCCCTCGGCGAGCATGCGCTCGGCGCGCGCGGCGATGCGGCGCTCGAGCACCGCGCGGTCGGGGAAGAGACCGACCATGTGCGCCTGGTAGCGCGCCCCGTGCGCGCGCAGCGAGTCGCGGTGATGGGCCTGGAAGCGCGCGAGCGAGGTGCCGGTGGCGAGCAGGACCTCGAGCGCGCGCGCGACGCGCTGGCCGTCGTTGGGGCGGAGACGGCTCGCCATCTCCGGGTCGAGGCGCCCGAGCTCGGCGTGCAGAGCCGGCGCGCCCTCGCGCGCGAGGCGCTCACGCACGTCGATCTGGATCGCGGGGGGAACGTCGGGGGTCGGCGCGAGCCCCTCGAGCAGCGCGCGCACGTAGAGGCCGGTGCCGCCGCAGACGATCGGGACCCGCCCGCGCGCGTGCAGGGCGGCGATGGCGCGTTCGGCATGGGCGAGCCAGGCACCGGCGCTCGCCTGCTCGGTCGGCTCCCAGAGATCGATGGCGTGATGAGCCACGGCGCGGCGCTCGGAGAGCGACGGCTTGGCCGATCCGATCTCGAGGCCGCGATAGACCTGCACGGAGTCGGCGCTGACGATCTCGCTGTCGCCGGCGAGCGCGCGCTCGATGGCCAGCGCGGTCTTGCCCGCGGCGGTCGGCCCGACGATGACGACCAGCGGGAGGCGCTCAGCCACCGGCGGGTCCGCCGAGGCGCCGCGCGATCTCCTCGCGCGACAGGAGGAAGGCGCCGCGGCGCGTGGCGAGCGCGCGTGGGGTGTGTTCGACGAGCGCGTCGAGGTGGCGCGGCTCGAAGCCGCGCTGGTGGAGCGTCTCCGCGGTGACGCGAGCGAGCAACGCGAAGACGGCGTCGTCGCCGGGGTCGGCCGATCGCTGGAAGAGCGCGGCCAGCTCGGCCAACACGCGGCTCGGGCTCGCGGACAGGGCGGGCAGGGGCAGGCCGAGCAGCTGGTGCGTGGTGCCGCCGAAGGGCTCGATGTGCAGCCCGAGCGCGAGCAGCTCGGAGAGGCGAGGCGCCAGGCGCGCGACCTCGCCCGGCGCGAGATCGAGGCGCGCGGGGATGAGCAGCGGTTGGCTTGCGATGGGGCGCGGCGCGAGCGCGAGGGTCTCGTGGGTGAGCGCGGCGAAGGCGAGCACGGGGTCGACGAGCGCGAGGCCGGGCGTGCCCTCGACGAGGATCAGGCTGCGCGGATCGCCCAGGCGCGCGACGAGGCGCCACGAGGTCGCGGCGAGGGTGCTTGGCGGGGGCTCGGTCGCGGTCGCAGGGGCGTGGCGCGGAGGTGGGGGCGCCGTGGGACCAAACGCGGAGACCATGGGGATCGTGCCCGGTCGGGTGCCGATGCGGAGCTCGGTGCGGTGCACGGGGGGCGTGTGGCGCGACGCAGGAGGCGGCGCGTGGGGCAGGGTGAGGTCGAGCGCGCCGGGGGAGCGCGTCTCCGACGGCGGGCGCGACGCCGGATCGAAGTGGCGATCGAGCGGCAGCGGCGAATCGGCGGCCCAGGGGCGGCGCACGAGCATCGCCTGGATCGCGCGGGCCACCGCGTCGTGCACGAGCTGCGGTTGGCGGAAGCGCACCTCGGCCTTGGCCGGGTGCACGTTGACGTCGACGTCGGAGGGGTCGACGTGCACCCAGAGCACGGCCTGGGGGAAGCGTCCGGGGCCGAGCTCGGCGCCGAAGGCGCTGACGACGGCGTGCGTGAGGGTGCGATCGCGTACGCGGCGACCGTTGACGAAGGTCGTCAAGGCGGACTGGGTGGCCTTGGCTTCGCGCGCGCTCGACACGAAGCCGGTCACGCGGATGGGGCGATCGACGGCGTCGCGGCCCTCGAGGTGGACCTCGAAGAGGCGTCTGCCCACGGTCGGGCCGAGGACCTGGCAGACGCGCTCGAAGAGCTTGCGCACGCCGGGGAAGTCGACCGCGGAGCGCGCGCCGGTGCCGAGGCGGAAGTGCACGTGCGGATAGCCGAGCGCGAAGCTCTTGACGAGGTCGACGACGTGCTGCGTCTCGGTGCTGTCGGTCTTGAGAAACTTCAGTCGTGCCGGGACGTTCCAGAAGAGGTCACGCACCTCGACGCGCGTGCCGGGCGGTGCGGCGGTGTCGCTCACGGTGGGCGGGCCGCCACCCTCGATCTGGATGAGCGTTGCGGCTTCGTCCTCGGGCCGGCGGGTGACGAGCGAGAAGCGCGAGACCGACGCGATCGAGGGCAGCGCTTCGCCGCGAAAGCCGAGCGTGGCGATCGCCACGAGCTCGTCGGCGTCGTGGATCTTGCTGGTCGCGTGCCTGAGCACCGCGAGCTCCGCGTCGTCGCGGGTCATGCCGGCGCCGTCGTCGACGACGCGCACGAGCCCGCGCCCGGCGGCTTCGAGGTCGACGAGGATGCGCGTCGCGCCGGCGTCGAGCGCGTTTTCGAGCAGCTCCTTGACGACCGAGGCCGGGCGCTCGACCACCTCGCCCGCGGCGATCTGGTTCGCCAGCGACTCCGGCAGCACCCGCACGCGCCGCGGTGTCGGCTCGACGGGCTCCGCGCTCATCCCTTGACGAGCTTGAGGTGGCCCCGCCGTTTGCCCTCCGCGGCGACGGGGGCCGGGGGCGCGTCCTCCTGCGCGGTGGGTCGTTGCTCGTCGGCAGGTTCGAGCGCGGGTGTGGCGTCGGCGGGTGGGTCGGGCTCGAGGCGCGTCGGCGCGCGGATCCCGGCCTGCGCGAAGGCGTGCGCCAGCTCGGGCGGGACCGAGCCGGGCCAGACGACGCCCTTGTGGCCGGTGTTCGGCAGGGTGGCCGCGAAGATCGAAGACCACGGCAGGGTGCAGGGGAAATTCTGGCGATCGAAGGAGAGCACCGCGTAGATCCCCTCGGCGCCGATCTCGAGGGCGGGCAGGCGGAACTGGTAGGCGATGTTGAGCCGCAACACCGCGTCCGACTTGAAGCGGTCGGGCACGATGACGCCCTGCGCGCGCGGGTCGAGGTGCAGCATGACGAGGCCGTCGTTCAAGAGCTCGAGGACCTGGCGACGTTTCTGGAAGGCCGATCCGTCGTTCATCGGGACGCCATAGCAAAGCGGTGGTGCACGCGTCCAGCGACGCGGACCGAGAGGACCGCTTGGGCCGGGAGGGTCAGGGGATCACGCGGCCGCCGGGCCGAGCGCCACGGCCCCATAGCCGACCACCGCGTCGCGGTCGCCGCCGGTGTCGCCCGAGCTCGAGTAGTCGAGCACGACCGCGCGATAGCCCCGCAGGCGGGCGATGAGCCCCGACGCGGCGACACCGCGGTGACCGCACGCGTCCTCGCCGGTCAGCGCCGAGGCGTCGAGCCGGGCGATCGCGTCGAGCGTCGCGAGGTCGCGCCGGCGCGCGTCGTCATATGGGTGAAAGTGCGAGAGATCGGTCGAGATCACGAGGAGGTCCCCGTCGCGCAGGATCGACTCGACGATCGTCGCGAGCTCGGGCGTGGTGATGGCGCCGGCGAGCAGCGGCACGATCGGCCGCCCGGGCAGGACGTGGCGAGCGAAGGGCAGCTGGATCTCGAGGCAGTGCTCGGTGTCGTGCGCGCCAGGGACGAAGGAGGCGAGCTCGGGGTGTTTCGCCTCGACGGCGGCGAGCGCCTCGCGATCGACGGTGAGCGGCCCGGTCGGGATGGAGAACGACGCGAAGTCGCCGAGGGCGACACCGCGAAAAGGCATGCGATGAGCCGGGCCGACGATCACGAGGCGCCGCGCGTCGTCGGGGGCGGCAGCCCAGGCGAAGCCGGCGGTCGGTCCCGAGTACATCATGCCCGCGTGCGGCGTGACGATCATCGCGACGCTGGCCAGGCCACGCGGGCGACCGCCAAGGCGTGCGCGCGCCCGCGCGAGGTGGCGCGCCACCTCGGCCTCGAGCGCCTGCGCATCACCCGGATACCAGGCGCCCGCGAGCGCCGATGGTCGATTCATGCCTCGTTCGATCGTGTGCCCCATCACCATCACCTCAGCGCAGATCGATCCGCAGCGTGGTCGTGCCCTGGGCCTCGACGCGGATCTCGAAGCTCCGCTCGAAGCGCCCGTCGAGGGAGCGCAGGACGAGCTGGTGCGTGCCCGCCGCGATGTCGTACGAGTAGAGGGGCGTCTCGAGCTTCGTGTCGAAGCCGTCGATCGTCACCGCTGCGGCCGGCACGCTCTCGACGTTGAGCCAACCGCGATCGGCCGCGGGGAAGAAGACGTTGCGGAAGGGCAGCTCGCCCGCGTGCGCCAGGACGGTGCGTCGCACCGCGTCGAAGAGGCGCGCGTAGCGCCGGTCGCGCGCGTTCTCGGGGTCGGTGACCGAGAAGCTGTGGCGCTTGCCGTCGAGCATCACGTCGCAGCGCCAGGTCAGCGCGCCCGGGCGTGGCTTCTTCGGCACGAGCGTCGTCAGCGTCGCGGCGTCGAGCTCGCGCGCCAGGGCGAAGAAGCTCGTGGCCTCGTCGGGCGTGAGCAGGCCAAGGGCGTGCAGGCCCTCTTCGAGGCCGGGAAGCTGACGACGGTGCACCGCGGTTGTAGCCGGGCGTCGGCGCGTGATCTCGTAGCGGATCGTGTGGTACGGCGAAGCGGCGGGCGTCGCGTGGAGCTCGATGGCGCTCGGGTCGCCCGCCGGTGGCGAGGTCGCGAGCGTGAAGCGCACGAAGTCCTCGTCGTCGAGCGCGGCCGGCGCACCCTCGGAGGCGAGCGCGGCGGGAACCCATGAGGCTGAAGGCAACCACCATGACGCGCAGAGCACGAGCGAGATGAGCAATGCACTCCAAGACCGTGGCATCGGCTTCACGCTCCTTTCGTGCGCCTTTGCGCTGGCAATCGCAAGTCCGGCGACCGCGCGCGCGCCCGAGCGCCTCGGCGGCGTGTCGGCGTGCGCGCTGATCGAGGGTGTGCCGCGGAGCGCGCACCCACTGCGCAAGCATCCCGCGCTCAGGACGATCTTCACGGCGCTCGACCGCGCGGCCAACGATCCGAAGCCAAACAAGCGCGTCCTCGCTCGCATCGACAAACTCCTCGATCCGCTCTACCTCGAAGCCGAGCGCGCCTTTGCCCGCCCACAGCCGGCGACCGCGAACGGGCCGCGCCGCGAGTTCAACCCGCGCCCGGCCCGCGCCTTCCTCGAGCGCTGGGTCTTCGCGCCGAACGCGCCCCTGCGCATCGGGCGCGATCGCATCGAGCCCGCGCCGGGGCTTGCCTCGGCGATGCTGCTCGCGGCCTGCCGTGGCGGTGAGCGCGATCGCGCCATCGCGCTGGCGCGCACGCTCAGCGGACCGGAGACGCGCGCCCAGCGCGCCTTCGCCGCCTTGCTCCTGGTCGAGGACGATCGCCGCGAGGAGGCGCTCGAGCTCCTGCCGGAGCTGGGCGAGGACGGCTTCGTCGCACCGTTCATCGCGGCCGAGCTCGCGACCGACGACGGCGCGCGCCAACGCCTGCACGCGCTGGCGGCGCGCCACGTCGAGACGCCGGACCAGGCCAGCGCCATCGCCTCGCAGGCGCGGCGCTTCGAGGGGCGACCGTGAGCGCCGAGCTCGCGCGACGCGAGGCGCGCTTTTCCCAGGAGCGCGAAGCCTTCGCGCTGCGCTTTCGCTGCGCGGCGTGCGCCCACGTCATCAGCGAGACCGGCGCCTGCAGCATGGGCTATCCCAACCGCCTCTTGCGTGGACCGGTGATCGGGGTTCAGCCCGACGGGCTGCCGGTGACCTGCAAGTACTTCGAGCTCGGCGAGCTCGAGCACGAAGATCCCTGACCGACCTCGGCAGCGGGAACGGCCTCCGGGCCGCTCGCCGTGCGATCAGGCGAGCAGTGACGTCAGGCGCGCCGAGGCCGCCTCGCCAGCGACCTTCTTGACGCGCTGGACCAGCCGCGCCACGACCGCATCCCCGCCGGGCTCGCCCTTGACCTCGCGCGGCGTGCGCCGACCGAGCAGCGGATGCGGACGATCCGGCCACTGGCTCAGCGACTCGCCGAGGTGCCCGCGGAACGCGCGCTCGACCTCGGGATCGGTGAGCCACGCCTCGCACTCGCCCAACGCCAGCCACTGCGTCACGGCGCGCGAGAGCTCCTCCTCCGAGTGCAGCGCCGGCGCCCGCGCGCCCTGCTTCCGCAAGGCCTCGATCATACGGGCAAAACGCTCACGCGAGCTCGCCTCGACGACCCAGCCCCCGGGCTGCTCGCGGATCCAGCCGACCGTGCGACCACCCTCACGCCACACCCAGGGGCAGCCGCTCGCCTCGCTCGCGGAGAACCCGGGCGTCGCGTCGTCGGCCGCCGCGCGCGGCGTGACCATCGTCACCGCGAAGTCCGCCGCCTTGACGAAGGTGCGGCAGAGCACGATCGCCTCGCCATCCACGTTGCGCAGCGTCGGCGGCTCGGTGAGCTCGTGCAGCACGTGCTCCGCGAAGTCGAGCAGCTCCGGCGCCTGGTCTTTCATCACGCGCCGCGCCTCGCCGATCTCCAGACCGCCGACCAGCTGCTCGAGCTCGAGCTCGACCATCGGGCGCGTCTCCGCCGGCAGGACCGCATAGATCGCATCCAGCATCGCGAAGGCGATCGTCGGGTCGCCCTCGTATCCGCCCCCGGCGGACAGCAACGGCATGCGCACGAGGCGCACGAGCGAGACCTGCCCGGCGCTCAGGTCCGACGCCAGCCCGGCGTCGCGCACGAAGACCTGCTCGCGCGAGAGCAGGTCCCGGAACACCAGCGTGTGGGTCTCCGGCGAGACCTCGCGCACCTCGACGAAGGTCACCGACGACGCGATCAGGCTCCGCACCAGGCTGCGCTCCAGCTCGCCGAGCTCACCCTCGGCGAGGAAGCGCTGCCCCACCGTCACGCCGTCCTGAGCGACGAAGTCCCACAGGAACCACGGGAAGAAGCGCACACGCTCGAAGTCGTCCTCGAGGATGTCGGTCTCGGCGGTCGCGACATCGACCTCGATCCCATAGAAGCGTCGCACCGCGGCGACCAGCGCCTCGTCGAAGCAGGTCGCCGCCGAGTACGACATGCAGCGACCGATGACGCGCGGCAGTGATTGCTTGAGGCGAGCCTCCTCCCAGGAAACGATGTTCCTCGGGGGGGTTGCCTGTCCCTCGGAGCCGGACGAAGGCCGCTTCGACATGGGTCCGCTTTACGCCCCGTCTCGGACAGTGTCAACGATGACAACCACCACGCGCTCAGCGGCCGACCGCGATGAGCGTCACCGTCTCGAGCCCGCCCTCGGCCCAGCGCGCCTTGTACTCCATCTCCGAGCCGAGATCGTAAATCGCGACCCCCTCGGCACAGAGCCGCGCGATGGTGTGCGCCTGCATCGCGTTGCCGAGCGAGAGCGCCCGGAAACGATCGTCGAAGCTGTTCTGCAGCCCGCGGAACGTGTCGCCGAGCACCCCGCCGAAGCAGACCGCGACGTCCTCGTCGCCACGCGCGGCGAAGAGCACCCGCAACCGCCCCGCCTGCGCGAGTTGCGGGACCATGCGCGCGTAGAACGCCCGCATCTCACCCTGCACGAAGCCCGTGCCCTCCAGGCCCTTCCAGCTCCGTCGCTCGACCGCCAGGATCCGCTCGAAGAGCGCCGCGCCGTCGGGACCGGGCGCGCCGCCTTCGCTCGACGTGCGCGTGTCGACCCAGCTCAGGGTCAGCCCCTCGCGCTCGAACGCGCGCAGCGACTGCCGGATGCGCTTGCGGAAGAGCGGCGAGCGCCGCGCGAGCCATCCGTCGAAGCCGCCGTCGAGCGCGGCCTGATGGCGCCGCATGCTCGGCCCCAGGCGCAGCTCCGCGCGCCGCCCGAGCCCACCGGCCAACGCGCGGAAGAGCGGCCCGTCGCGCTCGATGCCGCCGAGCCAGAGCACGTCCCAGCGCTCCCGCTGGTCGAGCAGGAGCGCCGCCGCGTCCGCGCCGACCCGCTGCGCGCGCTCGCCGACGATCGGGCAGGCGAGCCCCCACATCGCCTCGAGCGCCGCATAGTATCGCCCGAGCCCGCTCGTGCGCGCGCGCGACAGCGCGACGAAGCCCTCGTCGAGCGCGGCGATGAAGCCCCTGCCGCTCCCGTGGAAGGCCGCGTGCGCCGAGAGGACCCACGCGCTGGCCGAGCAGAAGTGATCGATCCGCGGGGACGCGAGCACGGCCGCGTCGAACGCCTCCATCAGCGCGGGGTGCCGCGTCGCGTCAGCGATGTCGAGCTCCTCCATGCCTGATCACGTCTCCGCGCCGCGTCGCGTTGTGACACCGACCGGCTGTTCATCGTAGACTCGCGCTCCGGGCGATCGCAAGACGCGCGATGAGGTCGCGCGAGATGGACCGGATGGACGCGCTGCGATGAACGAGGTCTCGTGCCGAAGCCTTGCCCCGCTCTTTGCGTACGCACGCCGCGTTCGCATCGCCCCCGAGTCGCTCGCGCGCGACAGCGCCTACCCGCTCGAACGCCTCCTGCGCCGCCGGGCACACATCGACTGGGCCGCCTATGCCCACCTCCTCGAGCGCGCCTCCTCGATCATGGGCGAAGACGCCCTCGACGCCATCGGACGAGCGCAGCTCGGCGCGTCGCGGCCACGGCTGCTCGGCTCGTTCGGGCGCGCGTTCACGACCACGCGCGAGCGCTACCGCGAGCTCACGCGCCCCGCCGGTGAGCTGCAGCGCCTCGTCGCCTGCGTGCGCCCGGCCTTCGTCGAGCTCGACGAGCGCCTCGTCGTCGTCGCGCTGGAGCTCGACGAGGGCTACGAACCGAGCGCCGCCTACTTCCGCCTGGTCGGCGCGCTGCTCGCCGGCGTGCCGATGCGGCTCGGCCTGCCGCCGGCCGATCTCAAGCTCACGCTCACGGCGCGCGGGGCGCGCTACCTCATCCGCACGCCGTCGTCCCGCGCCTGGCTCGCGCCGCTGCGCCGCGTCGCCACCTGGCCCTACCGCACCCTGACCGCCGCGCGCGAGCTCGGCTCGATGAACGACGCCCTGCTCATCAGGCACCGCGAGATCGAGATCGCGCGCGCCGTGCTCGCGGAGCAGGAGACGAAGCTCTCCACCGCGCAGGCCGTGAGCGGGGTCGCCCTGCGCGGGCTCGACCTCGAGCACACCATGGTCGAGGTCGCGCGCGCGCTGGTCGAGGTCGGCGGCTTCGCCGGCGCGCGCCTCGTCTATCAGATCGAGATCGGCTCGCGCAGCGAAGAGCGCGTGGTCGAGCACCGCCCGACCGCCGATCAATCCGCGCTCGGCTCCAGCGAGCACGCCGCACCCGCGCCGATCCGCCTCGTCATGACCAGCCGCAACGGCCTGGAGACGCACGTGGAGCTCGACCCGCGCGCCGACGGCAGCGACCGCGAGCGCCACGTGATGGAGGAGCTGGCGCGCTTCCTCGAGCCCGCGCTGCTCATGGCGATCGACAACGCGCGCGCCAAGGGGGCCCTGGAGCGTCAGCAGCAGCTCCTCAACGATCGCCTCTACGAGCTCTCGCGCGCACGTGAGGTCGCCGAGCGTTCGCTGCGATTGAAGTCGCAGTTCGTCGCCAACATGTCGCACGAGATCCGCACGCCGCTCGCCGGCGTGACCGGCATGGTGCAGCTCCTCGAGGCGACCGAGCTCGACGCCGAGCAGCGCCAGTACGTCGAGCTGCTCAAGCTCTCGGGCCAGTCGCTGCTCGCGGTCGTCAACGACGTGCTCGACTTCTCGAAGATCGAGGCCGGCAAGATGAGGCTCGACGTCGTCGACTTCGATCCGCTGGCGCTGGTCGAGGGCGTGGTCGACATGTTCGCGAACGAAGCCGAGCGCAAGGGGCTCGATCTCGTGTGCGAGACCCAGGTCCCCGACGAGCGCATGCTGCGCGGCGATCCGCTGCGCATCCGCCAGATCCTCGGCAACCTGATGGGCAACGCCCTCAAGTTCACGAGCGAGGGCAGCGTGCAGCTGCGCCTGCACGTCGATCCCGGCGACGAGGTGCGACGCCTGCGCTTCGACGTCATCGACACCGGCATCGGCATCGACCAGGTCTTCGCCAAGAACCTCTTCGAGCCGTTCGTGCAAGCGGACGGCTCGACGACGCGCCGCTTCGGCGGCACCGGCCTCGGGCTGACGATCACCAAGCAGCTCTGCGAGCTGATGGGCGCGCAGATCAGCGTCGCCAGCGAGCTCGGCAAGGGCGCCAGCTTCTCGGTCGAGCTCTTCCTGCCACCTTCGTCGCTGCGGCGCCGCGACAGCCGCGCCGACGCTCCGGCGACCGCGCGCGGCTCCGAGGCTCCGCCCGGCGGCGCTCGCGACCCGCTGCACGATCGTCGTGTCATCATCGCCTCGACGCGCGCCGAGAGCCGCGGCGTGATCGCGCGCGCCCTCATGCCGCGCCGGGTCGACCTGGCGGTCGCAGCCACGCTGGACGAGCTCATGCGCCTCCTGCGTGCGTCGCAGCCGTCGGCCCTGCCCATCCTGGTGCTCGACGAGCGCCTCGCCGAGCCCGGCGTCGTCTCGCAGGTCAAGGCCGTCGGGCCGATCCCGGTGGTGCTGCTCAGGCTCCCGACCGGCGCTGCCGCGTCGCCGGAACGCGAGCTGGCCGACGCGACCATCACCTGGCCGGTACGAAGCTCCGAGGTGTTGCCGCGCGTGCTCGAGGCGATCGACGCCGCCGCCGAAGGCGAAGGCGCGCCTGCGGCACCATCGCCGTCCGCGCGGCCCACGACCGAGACCACACCGCGCGAGCCGATCGCCGCGTTGCTCGTGAGCTCGGAGCTGGTCTCGCGCCGCATCGCCCGGCACCTCCTCGAGCGCCACGGCGCGGCCTGCGAGGTCGTCGATGGCTGGCGCGAGGCCCTCGTCCGGCTCGGCGCCCGCCGCTTCGAGCTCGTCATTGCCGAACGCGATCTCGGCGACGTCGACCGCGCCGCGCTCGACGCGACCCTCGCGCATCACGGCGCGTTGCTCGCCGCGATCGGCGCCGAGGTCGACCCGGCTCCGGCCACAGCGCGCGATCTCCGCGCGGACCGGTCCCCGAGCTGGGACCTCACCCTGACGCGTCCCTACGACGACGCCGAGATCGCGCGCGCGGTCGAGCTGGCGCGCCGGCCACGCGGCCAGACCTCGGCCGCGCAGGGTCCGGTTGCCAAGCGCCGGCGGCCTGCGTAGAACCATCACGCGCGCGCGCGCCCGGAGTCTTCATGAACGTCGTCGGCCACAAGCTCCACCAGGAAGATCGCTGCGATGACCAGGCGGCCGAGCAACTCGGCGCCGAGCGCATGCGCCAGGCGATTCAGCAGATGCTCCAGATCCGCCGCTTCGAGGAGCGAGCGGCCCGTGAGTACGCGTCCGGACGGATCTCCGGCTTCTGCCACCTCTACATCGGACAGGAGGCGGTCGCCGTCGGCGCCCTCCTCGCCACGCGCGAGACCGATCACGTGATCACCGCCTATCGCGACCACGGGCACGCGCTCGTCCGCGGCTGCACCCCGCGCAACGCGATGGCCGAGCTCTTCGGCAAGGTGACCGGCTGCGCGCACGGCCGCGGCGGCTCGATGCACATGTTCGCCGCCAGCTCCGGCTTCCACGGCGGCCACGGCATCGTCGGCGCACACATCCCGCTCGCCACCGGCATGGGCTGGGCGGCGCGCTACCAGGGGCGCGACGACGTCACCCTGTGCTTCTTCGGCGAGGGTGCCCTCAACCAGGGCGCGTTCTACGAGTCGCTCAACCTGGCCTCGCTCTGGAAGCTGCCGGTCGTCTACGTCGTCGAGAACAACAAGTACGCGATGGGCACCGCGCTCGAGCGCGCCTCGGCGGTCACCGATCTCTGGAAGAAGGCCGAAGGCTTCGCCATGGAAGGCGTGCTCCTCGACGGCATGGACGTCGCGCGCACCTTCGTCACCGTCGGCGAGGCGATCGCGCGCGCGCGCACCGAGTCGCGCCCGACCTTCATCGAGGCGCGCTGCTACCGATTCCGCGGTCACTCGATGTCGGACCCGGCGAAGTATCGCACCCCCCAGGAGGTCGACGACTTCAAGCAGGTCGATCCCATCCAGCTCTGCCGCGCATCGCTCCTATTTAAAGGATGGGCGAGCGAGGCCGAGATCGAGGCCTGGGACGAGGCCGCGCTCGAGGCCGCCGCCGACGCCGCGACCTTCGCCAAGGACTCCCCTCAGCCGCGCCTCGAGGACGTCGGCATGTACGTGTACTCGGATCCGATGGGGTGGCGCCCGGACGAGGCGACCTTCCCGCACCGTCGGGACTGACGTGGAGAGACCAGCGTGGTGACGATCACGATCCGCGAGGCGCTCAATCAGGCGCTCGACGAAGAGATGGCGCGCGACCCGAA
Source organism: Deltaproteobacteria bacterium (assembly GCA_011526585.1). GTDB lineage: Bacteria > Myxococcota_A > UBA9042 > PHBI01 > PHBI01 > WYBB01. The sequence continues at coordinate 3,930 of WYBB01000278.1, read as the reverse complement.
GGTCTTCCTGATGGGGGAGGAGGTCGGGGAGTATCAAGGCGCCTACAAGGTGAGCCAGGGGCTCTTGCAGAAGTACGGGCCGCTGCGCGTGGTCGACACGCCGATCACCGAGCTGTCCTTCGCCGGTGTCGGCGTCGGCGCCGCGATGGTCGGGCTGCGGCCGGTCATCGAGATGATGACCTTCAACTTCTGCATCCTGGCGCTCGACCAGATCTTCAACGGCGCGGCGAAGATGCGCCTGATGTCGGGCGGGCAGTACAAGATCCCGATCGTCTTTCGCGGCCCGAACGGGCCGGCCCACATGCTGAGCGCGCAGCATTCGACGGCGACCGAGAGCTGGTTCTGCAACGTGCCCGGGCTCAAGGTGGTCGCGCCGTCGACACCGGCCGACGCCAAGGGCCTCCTCAAGGCGGCGATCCGCGACGACGATCCGGTGATCTTCCTCGAGGCCGAGCTCGCCTATTCGCTCCAGGGCGAGGTCCCCGATCCCGCGGCCGGTGACTTCGTCATCCCGCTCGGCAGGGCGGACGTGAAACGCGCGGGCGAGCACGTCACGATCCTGTGCTGGTCGAAGTCGGTGCAGCACTCGCTCGCCGCCGCCGCCGAGCTCGCCAAGGAAGGCATCGAGGCGGAGGTCGTCGACCTGCGCACGCTCAGGCCGCTCGACACCGAGACGATCTATCGCTCGGTGAAGAAGACCCACCGCGTCGTGACCTGCGAGGAGGGCACGCCCTTTGCCGGCGTCGGCGCCGAGCTCGCCTACCGCATCCAGCACGATCTCTTCGACGAGCTCGACGCGCCGGTCACGCGCGTGACCGCGCTCGACGTGCCGATGCCCTACGCCGAGAACCTCGAGGACCTCGTGCTGCCGACGCCGCGCGACGTCTATGCCGCGGCCAAGGCCGTCCTGTACCGGAGCTGACCATGGCGATCATCGTGGACATGCCTCGGCTCTCCGACACGATGGAGGAGGGCACCCTCGCCGGCTGGCTCAAGGAGATCGGCCAGCCCGTCAAGGCCGGCGACGGCCTCGCCGAGATCGAGACCGACAAGGCCGTCATGGTCTTCGAGAGCTTCGATGACGGCGTCCTGCTCGCGACCCTCCTGAAGCCCGGCGACACCGTGCCGCTCGGCACCCCGATCGCGATCCTCGGCAAGGCCGGCGAGGACATCAGCGCGCTGGAGAAGGACGCACGCGATAGGATCGCCAAGGCCTCCGCGCCCGCTCCCGCTCCTGCTCCCGCACCCGCACCCGCGCCCGCTCCTGCTCCCGCTCCCGCTCCTGAACCCGCACCCGCACCCGCCGCTGCGCGCGCACCCGCACCCGCTCCCGCCGCTGCGCCCGCGTCCTCGGCTCCGCTCGACCTCACCGCGCCGCGTGACACCGACGGCGCGCGCATCGCCGCCAGCCCGCTCGCGCGCCGCGTCGCCCAGCAACGCGGCCTCGATCTCGCCGCCGTCGCCGGCAGCGGTCCACGCGGCCGCATCGTGCTCGCCGACCTCGAGGGCCTCGCCCCCCAGCGCAAGCTCTCCTCGCGCCTCGGTCGCAAGGTCTCCCGCGACGACGAGCTCGTGCGCGTCACCCAGATGCGCAAGACGATCGCCAGGCGCCTGACCGCCTCGATGCAGGAGGCGCCCCACTACTACCTCACCATCGACGTCGACGCCTCGCGCCTGGTCTCGCTGCGCGCCGACGTCAACGCCGCGCTCGAGCTCGCCGCCGCGAAGGACGAGAGACCCCTCAAGGTCAGCTACAACGATCTCGTCATGCGCGCCGTCGTCGTCGCGCTCGCGCGCCACCCCGCCGTCAACGCCGGCTGGGAGGACAAGGCGATCCGCCGCTATGGCGGCGTGCACCTCGGCTTCGCCGTCGCCATGCCCGACGGGCTCATCACCCCGGTCGTGCGCGACGCCGATCAGCTCGACCTCTTCACCCTCGCCGAGCGCGTGAAGGAGCTCGCCGCCCGCGCGCGCGACCAGCAGCTCGAGAGCCACGAGTACAGCGGCAACTCCTTCTGCGTCTCCAACCTCGGCATGTTCGGCATCGACGCCTTCACCGCGGTCATCAACCCGCCGGCCGCCTGCATCCTCGCCGTCGGCGCCCTGGTCGAGGCGCCGATCGTCAAGGGCGGCGTCATCAGCGCCGGCCACCGCCTGACCCTGACCCTGTCCTGCGACCACCGCGCCGTCGACGGCGCCACCGGCGCCGCCTTCATGGCCGACCTGCGCAAGGTGCTCGAAGCGCCGAGCGCGCTCCTCCTCTGATCGCGCGGAGAACCACGACTCATGGCAGCCTACGACGTCGTCGTCATCGGAGCCGGACCCGGCGGCTACGTCGCCGCCATCCGCGCCGCCCAGCTCGGCCTCACCACCGCCTGCGTCGAGCGCGCCGAGCTCGGCGGGATCTGCCTCAACTGGGGCTGCATCCCGACCAAGGCGCTGCTCCACTCCGCGCACCTGCGCCAGGAGATCGCGCACGCCGCCGTGCACGGCTTCGCGATCGGCGACGTGCAGGTCGCCTGGGACAAGCTCATCAAGCGCTCACGCGGCGTCGCCGCGCGCCTGTCGCGCGGGGTCGGCAGCCTCTTCAAGAAGTACGGCGTCACCTCGATCTCCGGCGTCGCCTCGATCGAGCGCCCGGGCGTCGTCGCCGTCGCCGGCGGCGAGACGCCGGACGTATCCGCTCCGCGCGCCGTCACCACCCTGGAAGCCCGTCACATCATCGTCGCCACCGGCGCCCGCCCACGCCCGTTCCCCGACCTGCCTTTCGACGAGGCGACCGTCTGGTCCTCGCGCGGCGCGATGATCTCCGAGGCCGCACCCGAGCGCCTCCTGATCCTCGGCGCCGGCGCCATCGGCTGCGAGTTCGCCTACTTCTACAACGCCTTCGGCACCCGCGTGACCCTCGTCGAGATGGCCGATCGCCTCCTGCCGGTCGAGGACGACGACTGCTCCAAGGCCCTCCTCAAGTCGTTCGACAAGCAGGGCATCGACGCGCGCGTCGCCACCACCGCGCGCGCCGTCCGCGTGGCCGACGGCAAGGTCACGGCCGAGCTCGTGCCCGTCGGCGGCGGCGACCCCGTCACCGTCGAGGCCGACAAGGTCCTCGTCGCCATCGGCATCCGCGGCAACGTCGAGGGCCTCGGCCTCGAGGCCGCCGGCGTCGAGCTCGACCCGCGCCGCGGACAGATCCGCGTCGACCCCCACGGCCGCACCACCTGCCCGGGGATCTGGGCGATCGGCGACGTCGCCGCCCCGCCCGCGCTCGCGCACAAGGCCTCCGCCGAGGGCGTGCACGTCGCCGAGCTCATCGCCGCCGAGGCCGGCAAGCCAGGCGTACACCACCTCGCCCCCGTCGACCTCGGCAACATCCCGAGCTGCACCTACTGCGAGCCCCAGGTCGCCAGCGTCGGCCTCACCGAGCGCGCGCTGAAGGATGCGCAAATCCCCTACAAGGTCGGGCGCTTCCCCTACGTCGGCAACGGCAAGGCGCTCGCGCTCGAAGACAAGGAGGGCTTCGCCAAGGTCCTCCTGCACGCCGAGACCGGCGCGCTCCTCGGCGCGCACCTCTTCGGCTCGGCCGCCACCGAGCTCATCTCCGAGAGCGTGCTCGCCCGCCACGCCGAGCTCACCGAGCGCGAGATCATCGGCGCCGTTCACCCGCACCCCACGCTCAGCGAGTCGTTCCACGAGGCCGTCGCCCAGGCCTTCGGCGAGAGCCCGAATCTCTGACGCCTCGCGCGGCGGGTGATGCCAAATGCAACGCTCGCCCTGGCCAGGGCGGGGCGTTGTCCGGGCTCCCGCCTGTCGGTAGCACCTATACAAGTCCGCATCCGTAGCACTTATAGATGTCCGCATATCACGACCGAGCCGACGGCGCCTTGCCGCCAGTTCTTGCTCTCTTGTGCTTGGTGCCGGCCGCAGCCGTCC
>WYBB01000277.1 GCA_011526585.1 Deltaproteobacteria bacterium | reverse complement strand
GAGACCTTCCTGCCGGTGCTCAACGCCATCGCCTATGCGCACCGCCGCGGCGTCGTGCACCGCGACCTCAAGCCCGACAACATCATGGTCGGCAGCTTCGGTCAGGTGCTGGTGATGGACTGGGGGATCGCGCGTCTGCTCGGTCACTGGGATCCCGAGGCCACCGCGCCGCCGGTCGAGAGCCTGGCCGCCGACGCCGGGCCCGGCGCCCGGCCGATGGGCGAGCCGGCCGGCCGCACGACCCAATCGCGCTCACGCTTCGGCACGCAGCCCAAGCTGACGGTCGCCGGCACGGTGCTCGGCACGCCGGCCTACATGTCGCCCGAGCAGTCGCTCAGCGGCGACGTCGGGCCGGCCTCCGATCAGTTCGCGCTCGGGCTGATCCTGCAGGAGCTCGTCACCCTCGAGCCGGCGCGCGACGCCCCGACCGGGCCGGCGATGTTGGGGCAGGCGCTCAAGGGCGAGCGCGCGCCGATCGGCGATACCCACGAGCCGATCGCGCGTGAGCTGCGCGCGATCATCGCCAGGGCGACCGCGCCGCAGGCGAGCGACCGCTACCCGTCGGTCGCGGCGCTGGCCGATGATCTCAAGCGCTTCCTGCGCGACGAGTCGGTCGAGGCCGATCCCGACCGCGGCCTGCGCAAGGTGACGCGCTGGATCGGCAAGCACCGCGGGCTTGCGGTCGCGCTCGGCGGTGGGCTGGTGGTGCTCGCCTTCGCGCTGATCGTCGTCTTCGTGTGGCAGTCGCAGCTCGCGGTCGCACGGGAGCGTGAGGCGGCGCGGCAACGCGAGCGCGCGCTCTCGGCGCTGGAGGGGCGTGTCGACGCGCAGGCCCAGCGCATGAGCGAGCGCCTGTATCGGTACGAGGCGCTGCTCGAGGGGGTGGTCGGCGCGGCGGCGCTCGCCCTCCAGCAGCCGGCGCCGCCATCGGCCGTGCCGGTCTATCAGTACCGCGAGGGTGAACGCCGCCCGCACGCGCTGCCGTCGCACGTGCAGCCGTCGAAGTTCTATCGCATGGAGACGAGCCTCTTCGCGGGCTACTCGATCGCCTGGGGGCTCGATCCCGCCCCGCTGCGCCCGCGCATCGATCAGCTCGCGCGCATCGAGCCGCGCATGCGCGAGGCGCTCCTGCGCAGCGTCGGCGATCACGCGTTCGCCATGCCGTTTTCCGAGGTGCAGGCCATGGTGCTCGAGCGCGGCGCGCCGCTCATGTGGCTCTACTTCTACACCGAGGACGGCGTCGGGCTCGACCTGCCGGGCAGCTACGAGCCCTACGACACCGTCGGCGGCGTCGGCTTCGACAACCGCCGCGAGGCGTGGTACCGGCGCGGGCGCGCGACGCGCGGGCCCGTCTGGACGGTGGCGCCCGATCAGAGCGAGCTCGACGTCACCCTGAGCTGCCTCATGACGGTGCGCGACGGCGCGGACACGGTGCTCGGCGTGGCCGGCGTCGACGTCGGGCTCAAGCGCTTCATCGAGGAGCTGCTCGAAATCCCGGAGCTCGCGGCGGTCGGGGTCGAGGCGCTCCTGCTCGACGAAGGCGGGGTGGTGCTCATCCGCTCGAGCAACAAGGACCACGCGCAGAGCGGTCCCGACTGGGTGCCGGTCGCGCTCGAGCACGAGGCGCTGCGGGTGCAGATCGGCGAGCAGCCTTCGGGCTATCGGCGCGTCGAGCCCGACCGCCTGGCGATCTGGTCGCGGCTCGGCAGCGCCGGGCTGAGCTACCTCGTCATCGGCTCGGAGGCGGCCATGCTCGACGCAGCGCGCGCGACCGAAGGCCCGGCGCCGTAGTCCATGCGGTCGCGCGACACGGAATGCACGAGCCGTCGGCGGTGCTGCGCGACGTGTGGTTTTTTTGACGCTTTCTCCAGGGGCCCTTAGACGTCGGGCAACCCCGCCTCGGGAAAGGGCGGGGAACGAGCCTCCGGTGCGCGCCCGGACGGCGACGTCGCGCCCCCTTCGGCGGGCGTGGCGCATCCCTTCACCGCCCCCGGAGCCACCCTTGTCCCGAACGTCTTCGACGGGCGCGGCCCGCCGCCGCGCGCCCGCCAGCGCATCGCCTCGCCCCGAGCTCAGCGTCGTGCCGACGACGACCGGCGCCCGCGCCCGGCGCGCGCCCGCCTCCTCCGAAGCGACCCCGGCCGAGCCGGTGCTCAAGTGGGCGGGCGGCAAGTCGCGGATCCTCCACGAGCTGGTGCCGCGCCTGCCGCGCCCCTCGCAGTGGACCGGGCGCTACTTCGAGCCGTTCGTCGGCGGGGCCGCGGTCTTCCTGCATCTCAGGCCGCGCCGCGCCGTGCTCTCCGACGTGAACCCGGAGCTCGTGCACCTCTACACGACCATCCGCGACGAGGTCGAGGCCCTGATCGAGGACCTCGGGCGCCACACCTACGATCGGCAGTACTACTATGCCGTGCGCGCCCTCGACCCGGCCGAGCTGCCGCCGATCGAGCGCGCCTCGCGCATGATCTTCCTGAACCGCACCTGCTTCAACGGGCTCTGGCGCGTCAACCGGCGCGGCCAGTTCAACGTGCCCTTCGGCCGCTACGCCAACCCGACGCTCTGCCCCGAGGATCGCCTGCGCGCGATGTCCGCCGCGCTGGCGGAGACCGAGATCCGCCACGCCGACTTCGAGCGGGCCGTCGCCGGCGCACGCCGCGGCGACTTCGTCTACTTCGACCCGCCCTATGTGCCGCTGACGAAGACCGCCAATTTCACGAGCTACGCCGCGGGCAGCTTCGGGCTCAAGGACCAGGAGCGCCTCGCCGCGCTCTTCACCGCGCTCGGGCGCCGCGGCGTGCGCTGCATGCTCTCCAACAGCGACACCCCGTTGGTGAGAGAGCTCTATGCCGGCCACCATATCGATCAGATCCTGGCGCCGCGCGCCATCTCGCGCGACCCGGACAACCGGCGCCCGGTCGCCGAGGTCGTCGTTCGCAACTACTGATTACCATTGGGTAAATATTCCGTAACGGCGCCAGCCCGGCGGCGCCGGGGATTTGTGCTTCGGGTTAAGTCGCTTTTGCTCAAGAAAAAAGTCGCCGGTGCCGACGTAGGATCCGGCTCGGTCCGCAAAGTGAACGTACCTCACTGAGCGGCCGGGCCTGAACCCGAGACGGAGCTGCCTCGCCGCATGACCGCGATCACCTCGAAGTCCGCTGCTCCCGAGCGCGTTTGCCCGACGTGCGGTGAGCTGCTCCAGGCTTCGCGCTGCCCGGAGTGCGCGCCGATCGAGCCCGCGCGGTCCTACGCCGAGCGGGTCACCCAGCCGCTCAACGGCGCGCCCGGCGCGCTCGGCAACGCGCTCGCGCACGTGGTCGACGTGCGCCGCGCCACCGGCGAGTGGGTCACCCGCCCCGACGAGCTCGAGCCCCAGACGCGCCGCGCGCACCCGACGCTCGTGCGCAGTGCGCTGGCCGAAGCCGAGGCGCGCGCCAAGGACAAGGTCGCGCGCGCCGCGCTCCTGCCGGCGATCCAGAGCACGGGCACCAGGCCACGCATCGGCACGACGACAGCGCCGCGCCTGCGGTCGGTCACGCCGCTGCCGCCGCCGCCGGAGGACGAGCCGCCTCCCGTGCTCGCCGAGAGCACCGCCGAGGAGGCTGCCAGCGTCGAGGCGCCTCGGGTGGCCGAGGCCGCGCCACGCATCAGCCCGGTCGTGAGCGAACCCGTGCTGGCCCTGGCGACGGTGAGCACGTTCGACGAACCGGCGGACGAGCCCGATCGCCGCGCCCGCCTGTTCTGGTTCGCGCTCGCCGGAGGCGTGGCGCTCGTGTTCATCTTCGCGGCGCTCTGAATCGAGCGCCTGCGTCCAGCCCTGCAGCGAGCCCTCAAGGCTCGATCATGTCGTCCCTGGCGCTCTGCATGCGGCCGAGCGCCTGGTTGACGAACGGCTTCCACGGTGCGTTGGCGAGCAGCGCGACGACCGCGAGCCGGTTCAGCGCGAGCGCGGCCTGGACGTGGCCGACCGCGACCGGGTGCAGCTTGACCGGCGCGAGCACCTCGATGGCGTCCTCGAGCTCGTCGTTGGCCCGCTGCAGGAGCTGGCGGCGCGTGTCCTTGCTCGGCGCGCCGAGCGCCGCTTCGTCGAGCTCGGCCGACTGACGCAGGTTCTCGAGCGCGTTCAAGACGCGCAGGAACTTGGCGATGGCGTTGACCGAGCTCGGGTCGAGGCGGATGCCGATCCCGGCGCTGTCGCTGCCGGCGATGAAGAGCTGGTTGAGCGCCTCGCCGTTGAAGGCGTCGGAGTCGTAGAAGGCGACGGCCTGCTCGATCGTGTCGAAGGCGTTGTTGTGGAAGAACGGCGGGGTGTCGGCGGCCTCGACGAGCGGCGGCGTGTTGAAGAGCTCCTGGCAGAGGCCGGCCGGCACGAAGGGAGGCGGTCCCGGCGTGCCGAAGCCGCCCTTGGGGGTGGGCGGGTCGTCGGGGATGAAGTTGGGGAAGCCCAGGCCGAAGTCGAAGCGGCCGGTGATGCACTCGCCCTCGCCTTGCGGGGTGACCCCGAAGCCGGCGTCGCGCGGGGCGACGCTGGGCAGCGTGAGCTCGGTCTGGTCGACGGCGAGGTCGTTGACGCCGGTGGTGAAGACCGAGTTGCTGAAGAACTGGCTCGACACGCCGGCGGTGGCGAGGATCTGGCCGAAGACCTCGGGGGTCGAGTTGGCGCCGCCGTTGAAGTGGCAGACCTCGCACTTGCCGGCCTGCACGGTGCCGCCCTGGGTGTCGTTGGTCGAGAAGATCTCGAAGCCGCGGGCGACGACCGGATCCTTGAAGGTCATCGCGCGCAGGTCGGGGTCCTCGGCGCGTCCGAGCGAGAGCTGGAAGACCTCGAGGGCGTCGAGCTCTTCGTCGGTGGGCAGGCGGAAGTCGACGCCGGGCACGCGCTCGAGGCGCAGGGTCGCGTGCTGCACGACCGCGCCGATGGCGAACTCGCGCAGCGTGCCGCCGCCGGGGGCGCCGTCGCCCGACCAGCCGGTGCGCTCGAGCGGGAACTCGAGGAAGGGGTCGAGCGAGACCGGGGGGAAGCCCGAGGCGGCGCTGGTGATGCCGTCGATGGCGTTGAGGTAGGCGCCGAAGGGCACGGTGAAGATCCCGGCGATGTCGCAGCCGTTCGGGTCGACGCAGGTCGGCGGCGAGAGGCTCTCGCTCATCGCCAGCGTGTGGGGAACCGAGCGCAGTACACCGGGGCGGTCGAAGCCGTCGACGTTCTCGAGGATGAGCGCGCGCTCGCGGAGCAGCTTGGAGACCTCGAGGGTCGCGAGCGCGGGCACCTGCTCGGCGATGAAGAGCGGATCGGTCGGCGGCAGCCTGGCGATGAAGAGCGGGTCGAGGGTGAAGTTGTTGCTCGCGGGGTGGCAGGTGGCGCAGGTGCGGCCGTTGCCGTCGAAGGTCTCGTTGACGAAGAGCTCGGCGCCGAAGGCGACCATGGCGTCGCTGATGACGTCGGCGTCGACGACGGTGTCGGCGGCGCGCGCAGAGCGGGGCCCGAGCACGTCGGCGATCGCGCGCGCGAGGCCCGGCGCGGGTGGGTCGGACCAGGCGATGACGCGATCGGAGCCTTCGGCGTAGGCGCTCAGACGACCCTGGCGCTCGCGCGTGTAGAGGCGTTGGAAGGCTTGCGGCATGCCGGAGATCACGACGGCCTCGGCGGCCGGCTCGCCGGCGCGGGTGATGGCGACGAGGTCGAGCTCGAAGCCGTCGTCGATGGCGATGGCGCCCTCGGCGATGAGCACGACGGTGTCGTCGGCGCCGGGCTCGGCGACGAGGCGTCCGAGGAAGCGCGCGTCATCGCCGGGGTCGAGCGCGAAGCTGGCGCCCGGCGCGGGCAGGTTGTCGACGAGCCAGGCGTCCCAGGCGAGCGTGGGATCGAGGCCGCGCGCGGTGACGACGGCGTGGCCGGCGACGAGATCGATCGTCGCGAGGCCGCGCGCGTCTCCCAGCGCGGAGCGGTGGGCGCGCGTCGGACCGAGCGCGATGCGCACGGCGCGGTCGCCGCCCTGGGCCTCGTGGCGCTGGCGAAAACGATCGTAGAGGCGGCGCGACTTGGCGACGCTGGCCGAGGCGAGCGCGTGCTCGTGCTCGGAGCGCACGAGCGGCGCGTAAGATTCGGGGTCGGGGGCGGCGAACGGGACGACGCCGAGCGTGATCGCGAGGGCGATCGCGCCGGCTCCGATGGTGACGCGGGACGGTGAACGAAGGCGCATGGGGTCCTCCTGGATTTCGGGGCGATCGAAATCTGACAGGAGGTGGGGCGGCGCGCTGCGCCGAGCGTGCACACCGTGTTGTCCCAGGGTGCACACCACGCGCGGCAGAGGTCACGGCAGCGCGCGCACCTCGCTCGGCGTGAGCCCGAAGCGCGCCTTGAAGGTGCGGCAGAAGTGGGCGAGGTTGTTGAACCCGGCCGCGAATGCGATCTCGCCGATCGAGCGCGTTCGCTCGCGCGGGTCGCGCGAGGACAGCGCGCTGTGGCAGCGGTCGAGGCGATGGGCGAGCAGGCGGGTCGAGACCGAGGCCTCGCCGGCGAAGAGCGCGTGCAGGTAGCGCACGGAGATACGGCAGTGCTGCGCGATGGCGGCCGGGTCGAGCTCCGGATCGGCGTAGCGGGCGGCGATGGCGTCGAGCACGCGCTGGCGATGGATCTGGCGGAGCGAGCGCGACCTGAGCTCGAGCGTGGTGGCGCGCTCGTCGTGGCCGAAGACGGAGCCTATCAAGAGGTGCGTGCTCTCGGTGAGCCGGGCGGCGTCGCGCGGGTCGAGACTGGGCGCGTGGCGCACGAGCGTGTCGACCTGGAGCGAGAGCACGCGCGCGAAGCCGCTGAGCGCCGAGCGCACGCCGGGCGCGCGCTCGATCGGGCGGCCGAGCGCCGGCTCGAGCGCGGCGTGCGGCGCGAGGTAGAGCACCTCCTGGTAGTCGTTGGACAGGCGCTTGGAAAACGGCACGGCGCCGGAGAGCAGGCAGACGTCGCCCGCCTTGAGATGGAGCTCGTGGCCGGGGCTCGACACCACGGCGTGGCCGCGCTGCACGATGCTCAGGCCGAAGCCGAGCGGGCGCGAGGTGGTGGCGATGCGACGCCGATCGCGGCTGACGACGGGGTGGCCGCGCTGGACGACGATGGCGTTCAAGAGCGCCGGGCCGACCGGGGCGAAGTCGACGTCGCTCTGGAGCGAGCCGCGGTCGGCGCGGTGGCTGTGGTCGACGTCGGCGTCCCACAGGGGATCGACCAGCGACGCGCGCCAGGCCTCCACATCGGCGAAATGCATGAGGGCATCATACGCCGAAGGTATCGGCCTTCAATCGCCGAGGCCCCTGAACGAGCGGCGCGCGATGAGGCGCACGTCGTTGACCAGCGCTTCACCCGCACGCGATGCGCCGTGCGGCTCGGGCGGGGTGCTGCCGCCGAGCACCTCGACGGTGGCGCGCACGCTGCGCGCGAGCCCGCCGAGATCGTAGCCGCCTTCGAGCAGCATGACGACCTTGCCGCCGGCGTGCGCGCGAGCGATCTGCACGACGGTGCCGGCGAGCGCGGCGAAGCCCTCGTCGGAGAGGCGCTGGTCGCCGAGCGGATCGTCCATGTGCGCGTCGTAGCCCGCGGAGACGAGCACGAGGTCCGGCGCGAAGTCGGCGGCGACCGGGATGAGCGCCTCGGAAAAGAGGAGGTGGTAGTCGGCGTCGCCGAGGCCGGCGGGCATCGGCGCGTTGAGTGTGCGGCCGAGGCCGGGGCCGCGGCCGATCTCGTGCAGCGCGCCCGAGCCGGGGTAGAAGGGGTAGCGGTGCGCGTCGAAGAAGAGGACCTCGGGGCGCTCGTAGAAGTGGGCCTGGGTGCCGTTGCCGTGGTGCACGTCCCAGTCGACGATCAGCACGCGGCGCGCGCCGAGGGTGAGCGCGTGCTCGGCGGCGATGGCGACGTTGTTGAAGACGCAGAAGCCCATGCCGAGCTGGGGCAGCGCGTGGTGGCCGGGCGGGCGCACGGCGCAGAAGGCGTTGTCGACCTCGCCGCGCAACACCGCCTCGACCGCGTGCACCGCGGCGCCGGCGGCCGCGAAGGCGGCGTCGACGCTCTGGGGTGAGAGGTGGGTGTCGGGGTCGAGCGAGGCGCGCTTGCCGCGCAGCGCCGCGACGTGATCGATGTAGCGCTGGCCGTGAACGCGCGCGATCTCGGCGGTGCTCGCCGGCCGTGGGGCGCGGTGCACCAGCGCGGGGTGATCGGCGTCTTCGAGCGCGCGCATGATCGCGCCGAGGCGCTCGGGCGATTCCGGGTGGTGGGGGCCGGGCTGGTGCTCGCCCATGAGCGCGTCGTGGAGGAGCAGGGTCGTCACGGCGCCCCTCCCGGCGGCAGGATGGTGAGCGGCTCGTGGCACCAGGCGACGCCCCCGCGGCCGTCGCGCACGACGACCCAGAAGTCGGCGGGCCCGGCCGCGTCGTCGCCGAGCGACCAGGTGTTGACCGGCTCGCCGGGCGCCTTGGAGATCGGCTTCTTCAAGGAGCCGCGTGTCGAGAACCACGAGTAGAACGTGGTCTCTTCGACCGTCTGGATCTCGAAGACCTCGTCGGTGGTGGTGCCCGCGAGGAGCACGGCATATTTAGGTTGTGGATCCGGGATGTTGACGGGGGTGAGCCGGTAGCGGCGGCCGGCGACGAGCGGCGGCGCGCCGGCGATGAAGCAGCGTCCGGCGGGCGGAACCTCGGCGGTCGTGGGGGCCGTCGTCGGCGGGCCGGCGTCGTCGGCGACGTGGAAGGCGAGCTCGCTCGGGTTGAGGTTCGGATCGTTGTCGGCGAGGCTCGAGGGCAGCGAGACGTTGACCCGTTTCTGGGTCTCGATGGTGCGGCCGTCGACCTCGGCGACGAGGCTCACGGTGTAGTTGACGCCGGCGATCCCGAGGAAGCCGGACTTGACGGCCGTGGGGATCTCGAGGTCCTCGGGCAGCGAGTAGGCGATCCTGAGCGCCTCGTCGTCGTCGAAGAGATCGGCGGGGATCTCCAGGGTGGCGCTCGGGGCCGAGCCGAGCGCGCGCGCGAAGCGATCGCCCGCCTCGAAGCGGCGCTGGCACGAGCCGCCGTAGGGATCGGTCGTGAGCGGGGTGCCGTCGCCGCCGCTGGTAGCGGTCTCGTTGCTGCCGCCGAAGAAGCCCTGGCCCTGGTCGACGACGATGCAGGCGTACCACGCGTAACGGATCGGACGCCCGCGCGGATCGACGACCAGGGACTCGAGCGCGACGGTGTCGCCCGGCTCGACCTCGGGCGGCTCGGCGCGGATCGCCAGGACGCGCAGGTCGTCGATCAGGCTCGGGCTCGGCAGGTCCTCGAGACAGGCGGCGGTCGGTAGCGTGAGCGCGAGGAGGACGAGGGGCGGGACGAGGGATCGCGTCTTCATCAGAACACCATCCTGAAGCCGAGGGTGGGCAGGATCGGCAGCGAGATCCCGTCGGTCTTCTTGCGATAGTCGTAGGAGTAGCGCGGCGTCTCCGGGTTCTGCGCGTTGTAGACGTTCTGGATGTCGAGGTAGAGCTCGAACATCCAGTCCTCGAAGCGCCAGGTCTTGTCGAGGCGCAGATCGAGGCGGTGATAGACCGGCAGGCGCGAGGGGTTGGCGGCGTAGATCGGCACGTACTCGTCCTTGTCGGCGTCGTAGCGCGCGTCGATGATCGGGTAGTACTGGTTGCCGCTGGCGAGCTGGAAGCGCGCGCCGAGCGACCACTCGTCGCCGAGGCGCACGGTCCAGGCGAGGTTGAGCACGTGGGTCTGGTCGAGCTCGTAGAGGACCCAGTCCTTGGGCGGGCGCAGACGCTCGGCGCGGGCGAGCGTGTAGGAGAGCCAGCCGTAGATCCAGTCGCCGAACTCCTTGCGCACGAGGAGCTCCATGCCGTAGGCGCGGCCCTGCATGTCGGGCGAGAAGAAGGTGCGCCCGAGGTTGCCGTCCTCGTCGGCGAGCTGGTCGGAGGGGCGCACGAGGTTGTCGAGCACCTGCACGAAGCCTTCGACCGAGACGAGCCAGCCGGGGGCCGGCGTCCACTCGAAGCCGAGGCTGCCTTGCAGGCCCTGGACCGGTGGGATCGACGGGTCGCCGAAGGGGTCGCCGATCTGGAAGACCTGCGGCGGCTGGTGGGCCATCGCCGCCATGCCCTTGAGCGTCCAGGTCGGGTCGATGCGCCAGCGCACGGCGAGCTTCGGGTCGAGCGTGGGCACCACGCGATCGCGGTAGGTGTCGAGGTTGAGGCGCAGGCCGGGCAGGAGGCGCAGGCCGTCGGCGACTTCGAGGTCGGCGGAGACGTAGGGCGCGAAGCCGAGGTAGGGCGTGCCGATCATCGCCGAGATCAGGATCGGATCGAAGACCGGCGGGCGCGGGTCGCCGAGCGGCGGCGCGGCCGGGATGGTGAGGTCGGCCTCGTAGTCGAGGTAGAGGATGTCGAGGCCGCTCTCGACCTGATAGCCCTTGTGGGGGCGCCAGCGCAGGTAGGTGAGGAGCTGGGTGGCGGTGCCGTCGGTGCTGGCGTCGATCGGCTGGTCGCCGACGGCGACGCGGCGGTTGGCGAAGTAGTCGTACTCCCAGGCGGCCGAGGTGGTGAGCGTGAGGTTCTTGGCGAGGTCGAAGTCGAAGGCGAGGTTCAGGCGGTGGAAGCCGAGCGAGATGTCGGTCGACGAGGTGCCGGCGCCGTCGCCGGTCTCGACGTCCCGGGTCGAGACGGTGTCCATCGCGCCGAGCGCGACGAAGCGGCCGCGCACGCACGGCGAGAAGTTGTAGCTCACGCGCGCCTGGTAGTCGGTGTAGGCGAGGTCGATGTCGTCGGTGAAGGCGGGCAGGAGGAGGTCGTAGTAGCTCCGGCGCAGCGAGAGGGTGACGATGCCGTTCTGATCGTCGAAGGGCAGGCTGAAGACGAAGCCGGACTTGAAGACGTCGACCTCGAGGTCGAGGTGCCAGCGATCCCGGGGCGGGTCCTTGGTCTCGACGGCGATCACGCTCGAGGCGTAGCGCCCGTACATCGCCGGGTAGCCGCCGGGGTAGAAGGAGAGGCCGCCGACGAGCTCGGGGTGGATGACGCCGGGGCCGCCGAGCAGGTGGTAGAGGAAGACCGCGGGGTGGCCGTCGATGAAGTAGCCGGTGTTGTCGAGCTCGGCGCCGCGCACGATGTAGTAGCCGAGGCCGAAGGGCGAGCGCGCGACGCCGGGCAGGCTGGCGACGACGCGCGTCGGGTCGCCGAAGGTGCCGGCGACGCGGGTGAGCTCGTCCTCGGTGAGGTCGATGACGGTCGCGCTCTTGGGGGGGCGCGGCTCGCGCACGATGGTGCGATAGGCGCCAAGGCCGCTGGGCTGGAGGAAGTAGCGCGGCGGGTCGGCGAGCGCCTCGGTGTCGGTCCGGGCGCTGACGCGGATCGGCGCGTCGAGCGGTTCGAAGCCGCCGGTGAAGATGTCGAGCGTGAGCGCACCTTTGGGCAGGCCGTAGACGACGAAGCGGCCGGCGTCGTCGGTGAGCGCCTCCCAGAGCTGGCCGGTGCGCGCGTCGCGCACGACGACCGGCACGCCGGCCTGCGGCGTGCGCGTGCCCTTCTCGACGACCTCGCCGGCGTAGACGAAGCCGGGCGCGGGCTCGATCTCCTTGCGGCCGTAGGGCTCGGGGAGGCTCCGCCCGCGGCGCGCCGGCTTGCGGTAGCTGTAGGTGAAGGGCACGGTGACGGCGATCGGCGTGTCGCCCTGGAGCGCCGGGGTGAAGCGGAAGCGGCGCGCGGCGGCGATGGCCGCCTCGTCCCAGGGTGAGCCGACGCCGCGCGTGAGCGCGACCTCGCGCACGAGGCCGTCGGTTCCGATGGTCAGCGTCAGTACGACGTCGAGATCGGCGGGCGGCGTGTCGGGCGGCAGCTCGGCCTCGGGCAGCTCGAGCGGGCGTGGCGGGACGATCCCCGCGGGCCCAGCGGGCTCCTCGGACTGGGCGCGCGCGGGCGGAGACGCGAGGACGAGCGCGAACGCGGCGAGGATGAGCGGTGGCCGAAGCCGCGAGAGGAGGGTCTGGGACACGAGACCTCGAAGCCCGGAGGAGCCGATTCGCTGGCGGTCGTCGCCGCGAACGCTATAGGTTCACGCCATGGACGAAGCGGTCAAGAGGCATATGATGCAGGCGCTGGCGGCGATCGCCGTGTGCGCGTGCGCATGGGCGGCGTGCGGCGGCACGCGGCACACGGGAGAGATCGTCGTGAGCGAGCGCGTGAGCCCCCACTACACGGTCTTCGTCATCGAGGACGAAGAGGGGATCCGTCGGCTGCGCTTCGAGCGCGACGGCGTCGATCAGAGCGCGGTCGTGCCCGGCGACCCGGAGGCGCTGGTCTTCGCGTACATGCGCGGGCTGACGGCGGCGCTGGCGGTGCGCTCGGAGCCCGAGCGCGTGCTGATCGTCGGGCTCGGCGGCGGCACGCTGCCGATGTTCCTGCGGCGGCACCTGCCGAGGGCGGAGATCGACGTCGTCGAGATCGATCCGATCGTGTACGAGGTCGCCCGCGCGGACATGGGTTTCCGGCCCGATGCGCGCCTGCGCGTGCACATCGCCGACGGGCGGGCGTTCATCGAGCGGAGCGCCGAGCGGTGGGATCTGATCGTGCTCGACGCGTACGGGGCCGACGAGATCCCGCGACACCTGGCGACCAGGCGCTTCTACGAGGCGGTGCGCGCACGGCTCGCGCCGGCGGGGTTGGTGGCGGCCAACGTCTGGAGCGACCACGCCAACCCGCGATATCGATCGATGTTGCGCACCTTCGAGGCGGTCTTCCCCGAGGTGCACGTCGTCGCGCCGCCGAGGAGCGAGAGCCGCATCGTGCTCGCGCTGGGCGCGCGCGAGCACCTGACGCGTCAGGACCTGGCGATGCGCGCGGCGGCGCTCGGCAAGGCGTGGGGGCTGCGCTTCGACCTGGCGGCGATGATCAAGCGCGGCCACAGCGCACCGGGCGCGTTGCCGCCCGGTGGCGAGGTGATCGAGGAGTGAACCCTTGCCAAGCGGGCGGCCACAAGGGCCGCCCCTTCCATGATGCGTCTCCTGTCAACACGTGATTGGCGATGCCGACCCGAGCCTGCCTCGATAGGAGTCCGGTCCTCGTTCCGCGCTGCTGCGCGACCTTCCAT
>WYBB01000276.1 GCA_011526585.1 Deltaproteobacteria bacterium | reverse complement strand
GGCAAGAAGCTCGGCAGCCTCGGATTGCACCTGTCGCGCGGCGTGACCATGCACGGGCTCGCCCTCAATATCAATAACGATCTCGAAGGATTCCGCGCCATCGTGCCCTGCGGCTACGCCGATCTGCAGGTCTCGACCGTGAGCCGCGAGCTGGGCCGCGAAGTCACCGTCGCCGAGGCCTTCGACGCGCTCGCGCGCCGCCTCCCGCAGATCTTCGATCTCGGCTGAGGCCGATCAAGGCCTGGCGACCTCGATCGTGGTCACGGTCGCGAGCGCGAGCATGAGCCGGTCGCCGATCCCGTCGGCCGCGAGCGCCGCGAGGTCGAGCCCGTCGAACCAGCGATCGAGCCGTCGCACCACGCGCACCTCGATCGCCTCGCCGAACCCGTCTCCGTCGCTCGCGGCCGCGACGAGCGGCCCGAGCTCGGCGAGCACGCCGTTGCCGATCGCGCTCGACCAGGAAAAGGCGATCGCCTCGGCCGATCCGGGTGCGGTCCAGCTCCCCTCGAGCCGGAGCGCGTGCCCGACCATGGCGACCTCGGCGGGCAAGCCGGCCGCGCCTTCGCCGGCGGCGCCCGCCACCCAGTGCACGTCGCAGTAGAACGAGAGCGCGAAGCCGATCTCGCCGAGGTGCGTCTCGGCCGGCGCGGCGAGCGCTTCGACGGTCGAGTATGGCGTCGTCGACGGATCGATTGCGCCCGGGTGTCCGGCGCGCGCCACGCCGCCGCCGAAGAGCGCGCCGAGCGCGCCGCCGTCGCTCTCGGGTTCGTCGGCGGGCTCATCCGCGTGCTCGTGCGGGCACTCGACGAGCGAGGCGGCGTAGCTGACGAGCCAGCCGCGCATGACGTGCACGGTGTAGCCGAGGTCGTTCGTCACGCGCCAGCCGCCCCGCGGATCGGCGACGGCCTCGCCCCAGTCCCAGTCGGCGAAGTAGCTCGCGCGGCTCAGAGCCAGGCCGGCGAGCCCGGAGTTCGCGGCGGTCGCCATCGCGTCGCCCACGGGCTCGTCGGTCTCACCACGCGGGCAGCCGCTTACGAGCACGAGCGTGAGCGCGGCGCGCGCGGCGCGGCGGGCGAAGAGCGGCGATCCCATCTCAGGGACCCACCCGGTTGGCGGTCGGCGTGCCGCGATAGCAGCCCATCAGGTAGGGGAAGGTGTCGGTCGCGAAGTAGGCGTAGCCGAGGCCGTCGACGAGCATGCCGTTGCAGCGGTCGAGCTCGCTCCGGCCCTCGACGTAGCGGTGCGCGTCCCAGGCGGCCTCGATGGTGGCGCCGTAGCTCGCCTCGACCTGCTCCCAGCCGCTCTGCACCTCGCGCACGCTCGTGCACGCGGCGTCGTCGCAGACCCAGGGCCCGAGGATCGGGAAGCCGTCGAAGGCGTAGCCGAGCACGAGGTAGGGTGTGCCCTCGCGACCGGCGATGAGGCACTCGGGGCGCGCGTGGAAGTGGTAGACGCCGCCCGGCGCGGTGTGGCCGTTGCAGAAGTCGAGGATCTCGTCGAGGAAGGGATCGCGCGAGCCGTCGCGCGGCGCCTCCGTCGGGCCGAAGATCGGGAGCCCGTCGATCGCGACGGCGGCCGCGCCGACGAGCGGGATCGCGCTCGGCGTCGCGGCGATCGCCGGGTGACGCGGGAAGCGCCAGGTGTGGTTCTGCGCGGTGAGGCGATTGGGCGTGACCTGCGTGAAGGTGAAGTCCGGGATCCCGTTGGCGCTGACCACGACCTCGTCATCGGTGCAGGTCGCGGTGACGAACGGGGCGGCGTAGGTGCCGCCGGGGCTGCCCGCGATGACGAAGTCCTCCGCCTGGACGCAGCCGGGGTCGGCGGGGTCGTCGGTGTGCTCGGGCCAAGTCGTCGCGTCGTCGGGCGGCGCGCTCGTCGTCTCGCCCGGCTGGGTCGTCTCGGCTTCGACGCCCGCGTCCGGGCCAGGGACCGTGTCGGTCGCGGCGACCGCGTCGGTCCCGTCGCTCGTCCCGACCGCGGCGTCCGAGTCGCACGCCGCCGAGGGACCCAGCGCGAACAGAAGAGCGATCACCCGCCACCCGAATTCACCACGCATGCCATGCTCCTTGCGCCGCGGTCATGAGCGTGCCGCCGGCCCAGCGGATCCCATCAAGAAGCGCGCCACGCGTCGGGCCGCTCACGACGCGCGCGCCGGCCACCCTGGCCGGAGAGCTGTCCGGGACACCCGGCCGCCTCGCGCCTCGGTGTCCGGGTCACGCCCGGACACTCACCGCTGGCGCACGTACCCGGTCTTCTTCGCGACGAAGCGCGGCGGTACGCGCGTCGCCTCGAACTCGGCGTGCGCCAGCGCGAGCATGCTCCAGAAGGTGGCGAGCTCGGGATCGGTCTCTTCACGGGTCACGCGCTCGAGCGCGGCATCGCACGCCTCCGAGCCGAAGCGACACGGGAAGATGTGCACCGGGATCTTGCGCTGCCCGCGGTCGCGCGCGCGCACCGCGACGACGTAGAGCGCCTCGATCGGCCCGTCCTCGATCGGCAGGCAGCCGACGGTCACGCAGTTGCCGTGGATGAAGATGTCGCCGCCGGGCGGGTCGCCGTCGGCGCGCGCCTTGTCGACGGCGTTGGGGTAGTCGATGCCGAGCGAGAGGTGATAGCTCGAGCGCGGGTTGAAGCGATCGATCGTATAGAAGCCCTCGGGCACCTGGAGGTCGCCTTCACGACGCTTGGGGCCGAGCACGCCGCTCTGCTGGCAGACCGGGAAGGTCCGGACCAGCACGCGCGGCGCGCCGCTGTCGGAGCCGGCGGGCTCGGCCCACAGCTCGAGCGCGCCTTCGTGCTTGAAGGCGCGCAGGAAGATCCCGCGCGGTGGCCAGGCGGCGCCGGCCTCGGCGAAGGCGAGCTCGAGCGCCTCCAGGTGCGCGTCGAAGGCGCCGGCGACCCGCGAATACGCGCGCTGCTGGCGCTCGAACGGGCCGGCCCGGCCCTCGGACGGGGCGCTCACCAAGAACACCGCGAGCAGGGAGACGACGACGCGCATGACGACCCCCAACGCATGAGCGCACCTGCCTATTCGCAGTAGCACGGGCTCGCGAACACGACGCAGGTCGTGCGATTCGGGCTGCAGTTGTCGCAGGAGAACGCGAACCCGCTGTTGCTCGTGCACTGGGCCGATCCCGCCTCGCGGCAGTCGCGCACGACCGGCGTGCAGGTCCCGGTCGAATCACAGGTCGGCGTGCGGATCCCCTCGTTGGGATCGACCAACCCGCCGGTGACGAGGTTGACGCACTCGGATTCCCCGCAGGCCCGCCCGACGCACGCGGCCGGGTCGGAGATCGTCTCGGTCGTGCAGCGGAAGTCCTCGCCGCAGGTCCCGACGACGCGGCTGCCCTGGCAGGCGTCGTCGTCGGTGCAGACCCCCGGCCGGTCCAGCGCGGCGCAGTCGGCATCGTCACCGCCGCAGCAGAGCCCCGGCGCCGCGCAGCAGAATCCGTTTTCGCAGTGACCCGACCGGCACTCGGCCGACGCGCTGCACACCGCGCCGTCGGGCAGGCTCACGCACTGACCCTGCCTGCACACCGCGCCGCCCGAGCAGTCCTCGTCCCCGTCGCACGCGCTCAGGCACGCGCCCGCGACACAGGCATACGGCGAGCACGAGCGCGTCGGCCCGCGCAGACATTCGGCCGCCTCGCAGATCCCCTCGGGCTCGAGCAGCGCCCCGCTGCAGCGCGCCGCCGCGCAGATCTCGCCGGTGCACACCGTCGCGTCGGCCACGGAGATCGTCGTGCAGCGCGCGCCCTCGCCGCAGACACCCTCGATGCGCACCCCGCCGCACACGCCCGCGGCCTCCTCGCAGATCGCGTCGTCGAGGCTCGCGCAGTCCTGATCGGCCCGACAGCAGAGCCCCGCCTCGCAGCAGACCCCGCCCGAGCAGTGCCCGCTCTTGCACTGGTCGTCGTCGCCGCAGATCGCGCCGTCGTCGCCCGTGCCGGCGCAGACCCCGGTGTCGCAGAAGTTGCCGGCCGCGCAGTCGGTGCTCTCTTCACAGGACTGGAGGCAGCCGCCCTCGCCGCCACAGAGGAAGGGGAAGCAAGCGACCTCGGTGTCTTCGTCGGTGCGCCCGTCGCAGTCGTCGTCGGCCCCGTTGCACACCTCGTCCTGGGGCCCGCGATCGCCGCTACAGCCCTGCGCGACGCCGTTCTGGCAGGTGACGACGCCGTCTTCGCACGCGCCGATGCCGCGCGTCTCGGGCGCGAACGTGTAGCACGGGAGCTCGGTCTCGCCGCTCCTCGGGGTCACCACGCAGCCCGATGCCGCGTCGCAGCCGTCGAAGGTGCACGCGTCGCCGTCGTCGCAGATCAGGTCCTCGGTCTCGAGGCATGCGCCCTCGCTGTCGCAGAGGTGCGGCGCGTCGAAGCGCCCCTCCGCCAGGCACTGCCCGCCACGGCATACCTGGCCGAGGCAGCCCTCGGGCGAGGGCACCTGCACGGCGACGCAGATCGCGTCCTGGCATCGCCCGACCGCGGCGACGCCGAGGCAACCCGCGGCGCTCTTCTCGGTGCAGATCGCGGCGCCGTCGAGCGCGGCGCAGTCGCGGTCCTCCGCGCAGCAGGTCGGCCCGGAGCCGTCGTCGCGACAGCAGCGGCCGTTGGCGCAGTAGCCGCTCCGGCACTGGGCGCCGAGCACGCAGGCGGTCCCGTCCTCGCCGGTGGCCAGGCACTCGTCGGTGCGCAGATCGCCGTCGTGATCGGCGAGGTCGCAGGCCAGCCCGGGCGCACACTGGGCGTTGTCCGTGCAAGCCGTCGCGCAGCCGTCTTCGCCGAGGCAGGCGTAGTCACCGCAGCCCGGGCTCAGCGGAGGCTCGTCGGTCACGCCGTTGCAGTCGTCGTCGCGGCCGTTGCAGCGCTCGACCGGAGGAGAGGCGGGCTCGCAGAGCGTCACGTCGTCGCCGCCGTCGGTCTCGGCGGGCGTGATCTCGGCGGTGTCGTCCGGGGCGTCGGGCCGCACATCGTCCGGGGGCTCGGCGTCGCTCGCACCGTCGGAGAGCTCGGCGTCCGACGCGGCGTCGGCGACCGTGTCGAGGTCGGGCGGACCGGTGTCCGAGACCTCCTGGCGAAGACCGCCGCGGTCGCCCTCGGTCACGCATGCCGAGAGGAGCCCGAGACCCAGCGCGCACAGGATGGCGCGGCGCACGGTCTCGTTCATCGGCCGGGATCGTCTCATCTCCACGCGTAGCCTATTCGGTGGCGAGGTCGACCTCAACAGTGCTGAGAAGATTCTTTTACGCGCTCTGCCTGGCCGAGCGGTACGCCGCGATGCGCGGCTCGGCGAGGTAGGCCTCGGCAAGCTGGCGTAGCCGCGGATAGGGCTCGAGGTCGGCCGCGCTGATCCCGTCGAGGTGACCCTCGAGGATCTGGAGGACCTGGTTGGCGACGAGGATGTCGCCGATCGACAGCGCGGTGCCGGCGAGGAAGGGGCCCTCCCTGAGCCCGAGCAGCCCCTCGACGTAGGTGAACGCCTGGCGCATCGGGCCTGCGATGAACCCGCTGCGCATCGCGAGCTTCTTGTCCTTGTCCCGCTCATGCAGGCTCGGAGCGATCGCGTGCGAGAGCGTGTCGTTGAGGGTGTCGATCGCCGAGTCGACGATGAGGGCCGCGAACGGATCGCTCGGGTAGAGATCGGCCGCGCCCAGGCGCGCGACGTAGCGCAACATCGCGGCGGTCTGGGTGATGCGCACGCCGTCGACGTCGAGGACCGGCACGCTGCCGAGCGGCAACGCGCCCTGCAGCTTCAGCGCCATGAAGTCGGCGAACTTGAGCCGGTGGTCCGTGAACGGGACCTTGGCGAGCTCGAGCGCGATCCGCACGGGCTCGGCGCGTCCGGGCGCATCGAAATAGGTCAGCTCGAGCTTGGGCATCGATCACTCCTCCGGTCCTTGAGCGAGCGGACGATACCAGCGTGGCGCGGCACCGCAAGCCGAGCGCGGAGCACGGCCATGCAGCGAGCACACGAACGTCATTCCTTCCGAAGGAAAACTTGCGTCTCCGGACCGTCGCAGCGGGTTACGAGACACCCCACTGTTTACTGGGGGAAGACCTGAGAGACGTCGAGGCGGCTTGCGCCACCCCAACAGGGGGAAGATTCAGGTGCAGCGAGATGCCCCGGGCCGTTACGTCCGGTCCGAGACGCAGGAAGGAAACCTGGACCGATTTAAAGCACAGACGAGCACGTGGCCGCAATCCCCAAGCGCGGAAAAGTTGACGCTGTGAGACCGGCAAACGCGCAGGTTGTTCTCTCGCTCGCAGAGTCGCTGGACATCGCGACCGGACCGAGGCCGCTGCTCCTTTACCCGGAACGAACGCTCGGCGTCCAGCCCCAAACGACCTGGCACCCAAATCCTGGCCGGTCTCCGTCGGCGCGGCTAGAGTCCACCCGCCATGATGTCTGCAAAGCAGGACCAGCCCGAGACCCCGACCCCACGCCCGGTGAAGCTCGCCGTGCTGACCGTGTCCGATACGCGCACGCCCGAGACCGACACCTCGGGCGACCTCCTGGTCGAGCGCCTCACGGCCGCCGGCCACACGCTCGTCACGCGCGCCATCGTCAAGGATGATCGCGCGACGCTGCGCGCGCGGATCCTCGCCTGGTGCGGCCGCGGTGAAGACGCCCGCCACGACGTCGAGGCGATCCTCGTCACCGGTGGGACGGGCATCACCGGTCGCGACGTTACCGTCGACGTGCTCGACCCCCTCTACGACAAACCGATCCCCGGCTTCGGCGAGCTCTTCCGCATGCTCTCCTACGCCGAGATCGGCGCCTCGACGATCC
>WYBB01000275.1 GCA_011526585.1 Deltaproteobacteria bacterium | reverse complement strand
CTTCGCCGTGCAAGACCTCGACAAGATCGTCGCCGAAGCCACCGCCGCCTTCGATGCGGTTGCCGAGCCCGCCGAGCTCGAGCAGGTCAAGGCGCGCTTCCTCGGCCGGCAGGGCGCGCTCACCGAGCGGCTGAAGACGCTCGGCGAGCTCGCCCCCGAAGCGCGCCGCGAGCAGGGCGCGCGGATCAACGCCGCGAAGGATCGCATCGAGGCCGCGCTCGCCGAGCGCCGCCAGGCGCTCGCCGGCGCGAGGCTCGAGGCGCGCCTCGCCGAGGAGGCGCTCGACGTCACGCTGCCCGGTCGCGGGCTCGCGCGCGGCAGCCTGCATCCGGCCTCGCGCACGCTCGAGCGCATCGAGCGGCTGTTCCGCTCGGCGGGCTTCGACGTCGCCGACGGGCCCGAGATCGAGACCGACTTCCACAACTTCACCGCGCTCAACACGCCCGAGGACCATCCGGCGCGGTCGATGCACGACACGTTCTACGTCGCCGGCGCGCAGCCCGGCCAGGTGCTGCTGCGCACGCATACCTCGCCGATCCAGATCCGCTACATGCAGGCGCACGTCGCGCGCCACCGGCACCTGCCGACGATGCCCGAGATCCGCATCATCGCGCCGGGGCGCGTCTACCGCGTCGACTCGGACGCGACCCACTCGCCGATGTTCCACCAGGTCGAGGGGCTGTGGATCGGCGAGGACGTGAGCTTCGCCGATCTCAAGGGTGTGCTCACCGACTTCCTGCGCAACTTCTACGAGGACGACACGGTGCGCACGCGCTTCCGGCCATCGTTCTTCCCGTTCACCGAGCCCTCGGCCGAGGTGGACATGACCTGCGTCTTCTGCCACGGCACCGGCTGCCGCGTGTGCAGCCAATCGGGCTGGCTCGAGGTCGCCGGCAGCGGCGAGGTGCATCCAAACGTGCTCCGGCACTGCGGTATCGATCCGGAGCGCTACATCGGTTTCGCCTTCGGCATGGGCCCGGACCGCATGACGATGCTGCGCTACGGCATCGACGATCTGCGCCTGTTCTACGAGGGCGACTTGCGTTTCCTGCAGCAGTTCGTGTGACGATGATTGCCGCAGAGACGCAAAGAGCGCAGAGGATACCGGGCGTGCTTGCACGAAGATCCGTCTGCGCGTCCTCTGCGCCTCTGCGGCTGAGTCCCGAGCGATGAAGTTCCCCGAATCCTGGCTGCGCACGCTGGTCGACCCGAAGCTCTCGACGCGCCAGCTCGCGACCACGCTCACGATGGCGGGCATCGAGGTCGACGCGCTCGAGCCGGTCGCGCCGCCATTCTCGAAGGTGGTGGTGGCGAAGGTGCTCGAGATCGGCAGACACCCGAACGCCGACAAGCTCACGCTGTGCCGCGTCGACGTCGGCGAGGCGGCGGCGCGCCCGATCGTGTGCGGCGCGCCGAACGTCAAGGCGGGCATGAAGGTGGCGTGCGCGCTGATCGGTGCCGAGCTGCCGGGCGACCTGACGATCAAGGCCGCGAAGGTGCGCGGCGTCGAGTCGGAAGGCATGCTGTGCTCGGCGCGCGAGCTCGGGCTCTCGGACGACCACTCCGGCATCCTCGCGCTCTCCGACGACGCGCCGGTCGGCGAAGACTACCGCAAGTACGCGCGTCTCGACGACGCGCTGTTCACGCTCAAGCTCACGCCCAACCGCGGCGACTGCCTGTCGCTGCTCGGCATCGCGCGCGAGGTCTCGATCCTCACCGGCGCGGCGCTGCGCGAGCCGCCGCTGAAACCGGTGCAGCAGGCGATCCAGGACGTGCGCGAGATCCGCCTGCCCGCCGCGGAAGGCTGCCCCCGCTACTGCGGCCGCATCATCCGCGACGTCAACGCGCGGGCGCCGAGCCCGGCGTGGATGGTCGAGCGCCTCGAGCGCGCGGGCCTGCGCTCGATCAGCGCGATCGTCGACGTGACCAACTATGTGATGCTCGAGCTCGGCCAGCCGCTACACGCGTTCGACGACGCGAAAATCGACGGCGCGATCGTGGTGCGCTGGGCGGAGCGCGGCGAGAAGCTCGTGCTGATCAACGGCAAGGAGCACGCGCTCGAGCCCGACATCCTGATGATCGCCGACGAGAGGAAGGCGCTCGCGCTCGCCGGGATCATGGGCGGCCTGCAGAGCGAGATCTCGCTCGACACGAGGGACGTCTTCCTCGAGGCGGCGTTCTTCGACCCGCGGGCCATCGCCGGGCGCCCGCGCCGCCTCAACATGACGAGCGACGCGTCCTACCGCTTCGAGCGCGGCGTGGATCCCGGCGTCACGGTGCGCGCAATGGAGCGCGGCACCGAGCTGATCGTCGCGTTGTGCGGCGGGAAGGCCGGCCCGATCGGCGAGACGCGCGACGGCGCCAAGATGCCGGTGCGCCGGCCGGTGCCGCTGCGGACCGGCCGCGCCGCCAAGATCCTCGGCGTGCGCCTCGGTGACGAGGACATTGCGCGCGTCCTCGGACAGCTCAAGCTCGCGTTCGAGCGCGGGCCGGACGGATTCACGGTCCATCCACCCACGCACCGCTTCGACCTCGAGATCGAGGAGGACATGGTCGAGGAGGTGGCGCGCGTGCACGGCTACGACAACATCCCGACGCGAGCGCCGAGCGCGCGCGTGGCGATGCTGCCGCAGCCCGAGGAGCGCCGCTCGCTCTGGCAGCTGAAGCACGCGCTCTGCGACCGCGAGTACTTCGAGGTCATCACCTACAGCTTCGTCGATGCCGCGT
>WYBB01000274.1 GCA_011526585.1 Deltaproteobacteria bacterium | reverse complement strand
GATCTTCGGCGAGAAGGCCTCGGACGTGCGCGACACCAGCTTGCGCCTGCCGCCGGGCGTGTCGGGCACGGTGGTCGATGTGCGCGTGTTCGCCCGCCGCGGTGTCGACAAGGACGAGCGCGCGCTCGCGATCGAGCGCGAGGAGATCGAGCAGCTCGCCAAGGACCGCGACGACGAGCAGGCGATCCTCGACCGCAACGTCTACGGGCGGCTCGCCGAGCTGCTCGAGAACAAGACCGCGGTCGCCGGCCCGAAGGGCTTCAAGAAGGACACGCGCATCAACCGCGCCGGCATGGACGAGTACCCGCGTTCGCAGTGGTGGCAGTTCGCCGTGTCGAACGAGAAGGTGATGTCCGAGATCGAGGCGATCCGGAAGCAGTACGACGAGAGCAAGAAGCGGCTCGAGCAGCGCTTCCTCGACAAGGTCGAGAAGCTGCAGCGCGGTGACGAGCTGCCGCCCGGCGTGATGAAGATGGTCAAGGTCTTCGTCGCGGTGAAGCGCAAGATCCAGCCCGGCGACAAGATGGCCGGCCGCCACGGCAACAAGGGCGTGGTGTCGATGATCGTGCCGAGCGAGGACATGCTGTTCCTCGCCGACGGCACGCCGGTCGACATCGTGCTCAACCCGCTCGGCGTGCCGAGCCGCATGAACGTCGGCCAGATCCTCGAGACCCATCTCGGCTGGGCCTGCGCCGGCCTCGGCCAGCGCATCGGGCAGGCGGTCGACGCCTACCTCGCCCGCAAGGAGATGAAGCCGCTCAAGGAGTCGCTGAAGAAGATCTACGGCGAGGACGAGACCATCAAGTCGCTCGACGAGGACGCGCTCGTGGAGCTCGGCGGCAACCTGCGCAAGGGCGTGCCGATCGCCACCCCGGTGTTCGACGGCGCCAAGGAGCAGGACATCGAGCACATGCTCGACCTCGCCGGGCTCGACCATTCGGGCCAGGTGACCCTGTTCGACGGGCGCACCGGCGAGCCGTTCGATCGCAGCGTGACGGTCGGCTACATCTACATGCTTAAGCTGCACCACCTGGTGGACGACAAGATCCACGCCCGCTCGATCGGCCCCTACAGCCTCGTCACCCAGCAGCCGCTGGGCGGCAAGGCGCAGTTCGGCGGCCAGCGCTTCGGCGAGATGGAGGTCTGGGCGCTCGAGGCCTACGGCGCCGCCTACACGCTGCAGGAGATGCTGACCGTGAAGTCCGACGACGTCGCGGGCCGCACCAAGGTCTACGAGGCGATCGTGCGCGGCGACGACACCTTCGAGGCGGGCATCCCGGAGTCCTTCAACGTGCTGGTGAAGGAGATGCGCTCGCTCGGCCTCAATGTCGACCTGCACAACTCGAAGCAGCAGCGCGGCGGGCTCGAGAGCGCGGAGGCCGCGGAATAGGGAATTCGGCCGGCCGCGCATGCGGCCGGCGCGGCCGGGCGCGGGCCCGGCGAGACGTGATGCGAACCCTCGGGGGCGGAGCCAGGAGCGGCTCGGCTCCCCAATGAGGAGACGGTGATGAATCAGGAAGTGATGAATCTCTTCAGCCCGCAGGTGCCGGCTCAGGTCTTCGACCAGATCCGCATCTCGATCGCGTCGCCGGAGAAGATTCTCTCGTGGTCCTACGGCGAGATCAAGAAGCCGGAGACCATCAACTACCGCACCTTCAAGCCCGAGCGCGACGGCCTGTTCTGTGCGCGCATCTTCGGCCCGATCAAGGACTACGAGTGCTTGTGCGGCAAGTACAAGCGCATGAAGTATAAGGGGATCATCTGCGAGAAGTGCGGCGTCGAGGTGACGCTGTCGCGGGTGCGCCGCGAGCGCATGGGCCACATCGAGCTCGCCGCCCCGGTCGCCCACATCTGGTTCCTGAAGTCGCTGCCGAGCCGCATCGGCCTGCTGCTCGACATGACGCTCAAGGACCTCGAGCGGATCCTCTATTTCGAGCACTACACGGTGATCGAGCCGGGGCTCACCTCGCTCAAGGAGCGCCAGCTCCTGTCCGAGGACGAGTACCTGCGCGCGCAGGACGAGTTCGGCCAGGACAGCTTCACGGCGATGATCGGCGCCGAGGCGATCCGCGCCATGCTCAAGGCGCTCGACCTCGACAGGATGCAGGCGGACCTGCGCCAGGAGATCGCGACCTCGGATAGCGACATCAAGAAGAAGAAGCTCGCCAAGCGCCTGAAGATCGTCGAGGCGTTCCAGCAATCCGGCAACAAGCCGGAGTGGATGATCCTGACCGTGGTGCCGGTGATCCCGCCGGACCTGCGCCCGCTGGTGCCGCTCGACGGCGGCCGCTTCGCGACCTCCGACCTCAACGACCTCTACCGCCGCGTCATCAACCGCAACAACCGCCTGAAGCGGCTGATCGAGCTGCGCGCGCCCGACATCATCATCCGCAACGAGAAGCGGATGCTGCAGGAGGCGGTGGACGCGCTGTTCGACAACGGCCGGCGCGGCCGGGTGATCACGGGCGCCAACAAGCGTCCGCTGAAGTCGCTCGCCGACATGCTCAAGGGCAAGCAGGGCCGCTTCCGGCAGAACCTGCTCGGCAAGCGCGT
>WYBB01000273.1 GCA_011526585.1 Deltaproteobacteria bacterium | reverse complement strand
CGCATCGCAACCGAGCTCACGTCATGAGGACCCCCCTCACGTCGTGTAGTGCCTAGAGCCGGAGTGCGCCTTGCAACCGACTGATATCAGGCCGGTTCTCGGAGGGCGGTGTCGAAGATGAGTCAGAGCG
Source organism: Deltaproteobacteria bacterium (assembly GCA_011526585.1). GTDB lineage: Bacteria > Myxococcota_A > UBA9042 > PHBI01 > PHBI01 > WYBB01. The sequence continues at coordinate 8,323 of WYBB01000273.1, read as the reverse complement.
TCTTGCCGATCGACAGGCCGGCGTAGACGAGGTTTCGGAACCCGGCCTGCAGGCGCAGCGAGAAGCCGTCGCCGACGTCGAGCTCGAGGCCGGCCGTGACGTGCACGACCGGCACGATGCGCGTCGGCAACTCCGCGTTCTTGGTCGTCGCGCGCGGCCAGTGCGGGCACTCGGCCACCGGCTCCACGCAGGTCGGCAGCACCTCGGCCGTCTCGATGTCGCCGAGCAGCACGCCGAGCCCGAGCCCGCCGCCGACCATGCCGCGGAATGTGCTCGTGACCGGGAGCTGCTTTCGGTACATCGCGTCGACCGAGATCATGTGCAGCCCCGGCTCGGCGTAGCTCGCGCCGAAGGCCGGCGTGCGCGTCTCGAGCCAGTTGCCGGCGTCGGTCGTCAGCCCCGACCAGTCGAGCTCGACCGCCCAGAGCGAACCTTCGAGATCTCCCCATTCGTAGGCCACGCCAAACGACGGCTGGTGCAACGATTGATAGTGGTCGAAGAACGCCGAGAAGAAGACCCCCGGCATCGTCACCCAGCGGCCGTGCACGACGATCGCCTGGACCTCGCGCTCGGCCGTCGGGGTCTGCGGCTCCTCCGGCGCGCCTTCGATCACCCCCGAGAGCCCGCCCGGCGGCGGCGTCAGCGTGCGCGCGCGCTCGAGATCGTCGAGGATCGGATCCGCGCCCGCCTGCGCGAAGGCACCCGGAGCGATCACCGCGGCCGCGACCAGGGTCACGACGACGCCCACCCAGCGATTTGTCCTGTCCGGCATCCCGGCCACCATGGCCTGTCCGCGCGCTCCGCACAAGCCCGTTGACAGCCCGGAAATCCGCGTGCTACCCACGCGCCCCACTTGCCGCCCGGCCAGGCTGGCTGCCCGGCAACGAGGACATGCTGGGGCGTCGTCAAGTGGCAAGACACGGGGTTTTGGCTCCCGCATACGAAGGTTCGAATCCTTCCGCCCCAAAATCCAGACTCCTCAGAAACTGCAAGCGCCCAGGACCCTTCCCATGACCCAGTCCGCTCGTTCCAACCTGACTGTCCAGCCGCGCACCGCCACCGGGAATGGTCCGAATCGTCGCCTGCGCCAGGGCGGCGTCGTGCCGGCCGTCGTGTACACCAAGGGCAAGGCGCCCGTCCCGGTCAGCGCCGATCCCAAGGCGATCGTCGCGCACCTGCACGGCCCGCTCGGTCGCAACGGCGCCATCGACCTGCAGATCGAGGGCGAGGCGACGCCGCGCCTGGCCATCGTGCAGGAATACACCGTGCACCCGTGGAAGCGCTCGCTCGAGCACGTCGACTTCTGGGAGATCACCCCCGACACCGTGCTGACGATCACCGTGCCGTTCTCGGGCGAGGGTCGCTCCGAGTCGGAGAAGCAGGGTGGTCGCGTGCGCTTCACCCGCGACGACATCGTCGTGCGCTGCAAGCCGGCCGACGTGCCCGCGCGCATCACCTTCGACATGACCTCGCTGCCCGCCGGCGATCACAACCTGACCATCTCGAAGATCCCGATGCCCAAGGGCGTGACCGCGTACTACAAGCACGATTACAGCCTGATTCAGGTGCACCTGCCCAAGGTCGTCGCCACCGCCGAGGTCGACGCCAAGGGCAAGGACGCCAAGAAGGGCGGCAAGGCCCCGGCGGCCAAGGCCGCTCCCGCCAAGAAGAAGTGATCAGGCGCAGGCCTGATCCCCGCTGAGCGATGCCCTTCGTGATCGTCGGGCTCGGCAACCCCGGGCCCCAGTACGCGCACAACCGCCACAACATCGGCTTCATGGTGGTCGACCGTCTGGCGGCCATCGTCGGCGGCGGCTATCGCGACAAGTTCAACGGGCAGATCGCGCGCGGCACGCTCGGGGGCAAGGACGTGCTCCTGCTCAAGCCGCTGACCTGGATGAACCTGTCCGGGACCTCGGTCGGGGCGGCCGCGACCTTCTTCAAGACCCCGCCGTCCGAGGTGGTCGTCATCCACGACGAGCTCGACCTGCCGCCGGGCGAGGTGCGCGTCAAGGTCGGCGGCGGCCACGCGGGCCACAACGGATTGCGCTCGATCTTCGAGCACTTCGGCAAGGACTTCGTGCGCGTGCGCTGCGGGATCGGGCGACCGCCCAAGGGCGAGGTCACACCCTGGGTGCTCGGCGACTTCCGCGGCGAGGAGCTCATCACCCTGCCGACGATGATCGACAAGGCGGTCAGCGCCATCGAGCTCATCTTGGACAAGGGCGCGCTCGCCGCGCAGAACGTCACCAACGAAAAGCCCAAGCCGCCCAGACCGCCGAAACCGCCCAGACCGCCGAAGCCATCGGCGCCGGTAGACGAAGGCGCGGGCACGGGCACGGGCAATCCCGAAAAGGCTTGATTCTTGGGGCGCGACGAGGCAGATCCACCGCCCCACGGCCGGGCACACGCCCGGTCATGACCCTGCTCGCGAGAGGTCTCGCGGGCCACTGTCCACAGGGTGAATCCCATGTTCATGCGAAAGTACGAGACCGTCGTGCTCATCAGCCCCGACTCCGGGGAAGATGGTGTGCACAAGGTCACCTCGCGTCTGCGCGAGGGGCTCGACACGACCAAAGGCAAGGAGATCCGGCTCGAGGACTGGGGCGTCAAGCGCCTCGCCTACGAGCTCAACGGCAACCGCCGCGCGCACTACCTGTACCTCCTCTATCTCGGCAACAACACGACGGTCGCCGAGGTCGAGCGCCTCATGAAGATCACCGAGGCGGTGATGAAGTATCAGACGGTGGTGCTCGAGGACCGCGTCGACCCGGCGCAGTTCGACTTCGACGGCGAGCGCAAGAACCTGACCGAGATCGCCAAGCGCGCCAAGGCCAAGGCCGAGGCCCGTAGGGAGGTAACCGCCTGATGTCGCGCAAGAGCAATGGCAAGAAGAAGTCGTGCCCGTTCATGTCGGATCCGCAGCTCGCGGCCGAGCTGGACTACAAGAACCCGGACCTGCTCAAGCGCTACGTGACCGACCGCGGGCGCATCGTGCCGCGCCGGATCTCGGGCGTCTGTGCGTTCTACCAGCGCAAGCTCGCCACCGAGATCAAGCGCGCTCGGGCGATCGGGCTCCTCCCGTACGCCGCCAAGGGGGTGTGAGATGCAGGTGATCCTGACGAAGGAAGTGCCCGATCTGGGCCACGCCGGACAGCTCGTGACGGTGCGTCCGGGCTATGGCGCCAACTACCTCATCCCGCGCGGCCTGGCCGTGCTCGCCACGGTGCGCAACCAGCGCCAGATGGCGCACGAGCGTCACCGCATCGAGGCCGCCGTCGCACGCGAGAAGGCGCGCGCCGCCGAGCTGGCCAAGAAGGTCAGCGGCGTCAGCGTCACGCTCACGCGTCTGGTCGCCACCGACGAGAAGGACAAGATCTTCGGCTCGGTGACGGCGCAGGACATCGCCGACGCGCTCAAGAACGAGGGCTACACGATCGATCGCCGCGCGATCCATCTCGACCACCCGCTCAAGTCGCTGGGTGTCTACGAGATCCCCGTGCGGCTGCATCGTGATGTCACGGCCAACGTCAAGGTCTGGGTCGTCGCCGACTGAATTCGGGCCGATACGGGCCCATCTCCGTCGTTCGGTGGTCTGGGCGGTTGTCGCTGGCGAATCCAAGCTCGGTGCATCGTAGGGGCGGCCCTTGGGGCCGCCCGCTTCATTTCGGGGATGAAGATGGAAGGCGAGACGCTGCATTGGATTGAGGTCCGCCTGCTCGTGCCGGAGACCGATGCGCTCGAGCTCGAGGTCTTCGAGCGCGAGATCCTGCAGGTGACTCCGGGCGGCTTCGCCTCGGAGAGCTGGGACGCGCCGCCGCTGCCCGGTGAGCGCGAGCCGGTGCCGATGGGCTGGACGCGCTACCTCGTCTACGTCGGTGAGCACGTGCTCGAGCCCGCGCGCCTCGCGCTCGCGCGTGCGCTGACCCGCTGGCCCGACGCGACGCTCGCGACGGCGCCGCTGTCCGACGGCTGGCGCGAGCGCTGGAAGCAGTACTTCAAGCCGCTACAGGCCTCGCCGCGCTTCGTCGTCGCGCCACCGTGGGAGGCGCCGGAGGTGCTTGTGGGCCAGCACCTGATCGTCATCGAGCCGGCGATGGCCTTCGGCACGGCGCAGCACGAGACGACCGCGCTCTGCCTCACCGGGATCGATCGGCTCTACGCCGAGCAGGACCCCGGCCCCAAGACGGTCCTCGACGTCGGCACCGGCACCGGGATCCTGGCCATCGCCGCGGCGCTGCTCGGTGCCGAGGACGTCACCGGTACCGACAACGATCCCAACGCCGTGCTCGCCGCGCGCGACAACCTGCGCCTGAACCCGGCGCTCGCCGGACGGCGGATCGCGTTCTCCGACACGCCGCTCGACGAGGTCCCGGGTCGCTTCGAGCTCGTCGTCGCCAACATCCTCACGTCGACCTTGATCATGCTGGCACCCGCCCTGGCCGCGCGTGTCGCGCCCGGCGGCCGGCTCATGCTCTCCGGGATCCTCGCCGAGCAGGCGCCGGAGATCGTCGCCGTCTTCACGGCGGAGGGCCTCGGACACGAGCACACCGAGGACAAGAACGGCTGGGTTCGCGTCGACTTCTCGGCCCCGGCGGCCTGATGTCGAAGTACTTCCGCGTCGAGTCCAGGCTCACACCCGGGGCGGTCGTGCCGCTCGAGGCGCACCGCTTCCTCCACGTGCTGCGCCTGGGCGCGGGCGATGCGATCGTGCTCTGCGATCCCTCGGGCGCGCTCTTCGAGGCGAAGATCACCACGACGAGCCCGCTGATGGCCGAGATCGTGGGCCCGCACGAGAGCCCCGACCGCAACGCCACCCGCCCGCTCGAGGTGTGGCTGCCGCTCTTGAAGGGCGGCAGGAGCGACGATCTCGTGCGCCAGCTCACCGAGCTCGGCGCGACGCGCATCGTGCCCTACGCGTCGCGCTACACCGTCGTGCGCCTCGACGACAAGCGCGCCGCCGAGCGCCGCGCGCGCCTCGAGGCGATCGCGCGCGAGGCCTGCAACCAGTGCGGTCGCACCGACCTGCCGGCGATCGAGCCGCCGCGCGATCGGATCCCGCACCACGGACCCGGCGTCTTCCTGTGGGAGGGCGGGGGCGCGCCCGCGCTCGAGACCCTGAGCGCGAAGCCCGAGCTCGCCGCGCGTCTCCTGACCGGACCCGAGGGCGGCCTCGCGCTCGCCGAGGCCGAGGCGCTCATCGCGCTCGGCTGGGTGCCGCTGACGCTGGGCCCGCGGATCCTGCGCGCCGACACCGCGGTCCTGGTGCTCGCCTCGCTCGCGCAGGCGGTGCGTGGCGGCTTCGCGTAGCGTCGCGGCCGCGGCTCGCTCGGAGGACCGTCCGTGCGCTATCATGATCCCGTGGCGAGCGACGAGAGAGAGACGAGCGCGGAGGCCCGCACAGCGCGTGCGAGGGCGCGATCCTCGTGGAGTGGACAGGTGGGCCGGCTCGGCGAGCTGCCCGAGGTGGAGGTTCTCGACCTGCCGCCGGCGATCCTGTTCGGGCTCGTCAGGCAGCTCACGCTCGAGGCCTGGGCTCTCGGCGGCGCCGCGATGCCGAGCTATCCGCGCTCCTCCATCCCGGGTCGGGTCTTGCGGCCGGGCGGACGGTGAGCTGATGCGCTCGGACACGCCCCAGCTCTTCGAGGACACGCGGGACCTGCTGGCGGCCTTCGAGGATGCCGGCGTCGCGTACCTCATCGTCGGAGCGCACGCGCTCGCCGCCCACGGGATCCCCCGCGCCACCGCGGACTTCGACGTCTGGGTACGTCCCAGCGAGGCCAACGCGGCGCGCGTCATGGCGGCGCTCGTCGCCTTCGGCGCGCCGGTGGCGGCGCACGGGGTCAGCGCCGAGGACTTCGTGCGGCCCGGGACCGTCTACCAACTCGGGCTACCCCCGCGCCGCATCGACGTGCTGACCGCGATCAGCGGGGTCGAGTTCGACGAGGCCTGGGCGTCGCGCCTGGAGCTCGAGGCCGACGGCCTGCGCCTGCCGGTCCTCGGGCGCGCGGCGCTCCTGAAGAACAAGCTCGCGTCCGGGCGCGCCAAGGACCTGCTCGACGCGCAGGCGCTCCGCCGCGCCGGGACCGATGAGGCCTGATCGGATCGCTACACCTCTTTGGAGAGCCAACCGTCGCGCCGGTACCAGACCATGTAGACGAGGCCGGTCAGGATGTTGCCGCCGGCGATGAGGACCCAGGTCAGGGTCTCGGTCAGCGGCGTCACCGCCATCACGATGAAGGTCGCCGGGATGGCGATCCCGAGCAGCACGACCAGGTCGAGCGCGAAGCCGAGCATGGTGGCGCCGGCGCCGGTCAGCGCTTGCGAGAGCACGATCGCGACGCCGAAGAGCAGATAGCTCGCGCCGACGATGCGCAGGTAGTCGATGCCGACCGCGAGCACCTGCGGCGAGTTGGAGAAGAAGCCGATGAGCGGCTCGGCGCCAAAGAGGAAGAGCAGCTGCGACAAGAGCACGAAGGCGGTGTTGTAGCCGGTCGCCCACCAGCCCGCGCGCACCGCGCGCCGCTTGTCGCCGGCGCCGAGGTTCTGGCCGACGTAGGTGCTGGCGGCGGCGCCCCAGCCCATCGAGATGAAGAGCACCAGGGTCTCGAGGCGCACGCAGATCGCGTAGGCGGTCGCGGTGGTCGCGTCGGTGTCGCTCGTGAAGAGGCGCACGATCAGGATGTGGTAGAACTCGATGACGGCGATGCGCAGCAGGAACTGGGCGGAGTTCGGCCAGGCGATGTTGATGAGCGGCAGCCAGCCGCGCCGCGTCGGCCACCAGTCGCGCAGCGAGAACGAGATGATGCCGCGCTTCCTGGCGAGCGCGACGAAGCCGATGAGCAGCGCGAGCGTGCGCGCGCCGCAGGTCGCCCAGGCCGCGCCGACGACGCCCATCGGCTCGATGCCGAGCGCGTCGGCGATCGGGGTCGCCCACGAGAGGAGCTCGGGCGCCGGGCCGTTGCCGAAGACGAGCACGACCGCGGCGAAGAGGTTCAAGACGTTGCTGCCGATGAGCAGGATGAGCGGCGTCGTACCGTCGCCGAGCGAGCGCAGGATGGCGCAGATCTGCAGGAGGAGCAGGATCGAGAAGCCGCCGCCCATGATGACGGCCATGTACTCGGCGGTGAGCTCGCGCAGCACGCCCTGGGCGCCGAAGCCGCCGTGCACGATGGCGTCGGCGAACAAGACGCCGATGAGCCCGAAGAACACCGACAGCCCCAGCGTGAGCGAGACCGACTGCCAGGTGAAGAAGCTCGCCGCCTTGTTGTCGCCCTCGCCGGCGCGGCGGGCGATGATGGCGGCGGAGGCGTTGGAGATCCCGTTGCCGATGATCGTCGGGATCATCGCGATGAGGTCGCAGATCCCGAGCGCCGCGATCGCCTCCTCGGCGTGCTCGGGCAGCTGGCCGACGATCACCATGTCGATGAGGTTGAAGGTCGACTGGAGGAGCATGGCGATCGAGAGCGGGAAGCCGAGCTTGAAGACGCCCTTGGCCAGCGGCCCCTGCACGATGCGCCGGATGTCGTCGGCGGCTTGCTGCTCCTTCCGGGAGTTGGCCGCGGCCTTGCTTTCGTTCACTGGCGAAGCCTCGCTCCGGGTGCCTTGAATGTTGTTGGCAAGTGTCGATGTTCTGCTATCGTCCCGCATCCTTCCCTGGATGGCCGCAGGCGCCCGAGGCCCTGAGACACCGGCGAAAGCCAGGTCACGGCCGGCGGTGGGACTTCAATCGAGCGGCAGGCAAAAAGCATGTTCAAGTGGCTGACCAAGGTCTTCGGGACCGCCAACGAGCGCACGATCAAGCGGCTGAAACCCCTGGTCGTCAAGATCAATGAGCTGGAGGACAAGGTCGCCAAGCTCGACGACGCCAAGCTCCAGGCCAAGACAGCGGAATTCCGTGAGAAGATCGCGCAGGGCGCGAACCTCGACGAGCTCCTGCCGTCGGTCTTCGCCGTCGTGCGCGAGGCGAGCAAGCGGCGCCTGGGCATGCGGCACTACGACGTGCAGATGCTCGGCGGCATCGTGCTCCACCAGGGCAAGATCGCCGAGATGCGCACCGGCGAGGGCAAGACCCTGGTCGCCACCGCGCCCGTCTACCTGAACGCGCTCGCCGGCAAGGGCGCGCACGTCGTCACCGTCAACGACTACCTCGCGCGCCGCGACGCCGAGTGGATGGGGCAGCTCTACGGCTGGCTCGGGCTCGAGACCGGCGTCATCGTGCACGGCCTGTCCGACCTCGAGCGCAAGAAGAACTACGCCTGCGACATCACCTACGGCACCAACAACGAGTTCGGCTTCGACTACCTGCGCGACAACATGAAGT
>WYBB01000272.1 GCA_011526585.1 Deltaproteobacteria bacterium | reverse complement strand
CGCTCACGGTTCTGTTCTCGGCCAGGACCGACACCGGACAGGTGCGCGCGAGCAACGAGGACAACTTCCTCGTCGACCGGCGCCTGCGCCTCTACGTCGTGTGCGATGGCCTGGGCGGCCACCACGGGGGCGAGATCGCGTCGGCCACGGCCGTCAACGCCGTGCGCGAGGCGGTGCTGGCGCGGCGCGACGTGATCGAGCGCTACGAGCGCACGCGCGACGACCCCGGCCCGCTCACCGAGCTGCTCGGCGAGGCGGTGCAGGCCGCCAACAGGAAGATCTTCGAGCGCGGCAAGGACGACGTCGGTCAGCGGCGCATGGGTACGACGGTCTCGGTGATGCTGCTCGCGGGTGAACGGGCGTTCATCGCGCACGTCGGCGACACGCGCATCTACCGCCTGCGCGACGGGCTCCTGCTGCAGCTCACCGAGGATCACTCGCTCGTCACCGAGATGCGCCGCGGCATGTACATGACGCGCGAGCAGATCGACGCGCTCGACGGGCGCCTGAAGAACCAGATCACGCGCGCGGTCGGCGTCAACGAGACGGTCGCGGTCGACACCTTCTCGGTCGACGTCGAGATCGACGACCGCTTCCTGCTCTGCTCGGACGGGCTGCACGGGCTCGTGCCCGAGGACGAGCTCGGCGAGCTCGTCGGCCACCCCGAGCTCGTCGAGGCGTCGAGCCGCCTGGTCGATCGCGCCAACGCCGCCGGCGGTCGCGACAACATCACCGCGATCGTGGTCGAGCTGAGCGCACCGCTGACGCCGGAGGGCCACCACCGCATCTGGCCGATCTACGAGGTCGCGCGCACGAGCTCGCTGTTCCAGGGGCTCGCCGATCTCGAGCTGGCGACGGTGATAGAGCGCGTGCAGGTCCTGCCGCTGCAGGCGGGCGAGGCGCTCGTGCGCGACACCTCGCCGCTGCCGGGGCTCTTCGTCGTGCTCGACGGCGAGCTCCAGGTGCTGCGACAGGCCGAGCTCATCACCACGCTCCGGCGCTCCGACTTCTTCGCCGAGGACGCGATGCTCATCGAGCGCTCGGCCGGCGCGACGCTGATCGCCTCGAGCGCGGGAGGCTCGGTGGCGCTGCTCGAGCGGCGCGTCTTCGAGGACCTGATGCGCACCATGCCGAACGTGGCGCTCAAGCTCGCGCTGGCGGTGGGCCGCGCGCTCGCGCGCAAGGTCGAGGCCTCGGCGCGCGAGGGTGGTCACATGCGCCTCCTCTACAAGGATCCGGGCGCGATGACGCGCCCCCTGCCGCGACCCGCGAAGGCCAAGCGCGTGCTCGCCGATACCGAGCCCGAGCCGCTCGGGCGTCCCCAGCTCGACGCCACCCCGACACCGACCGCCGTGCTGCGCCGTCCGCGCGCGGGAGAGCGCCGCGGCGCGAACCTCATCACCCACCCGGCCATCCCGGTCCTGCGCGGCCACCCGAGCGCGCCGGAGCAACCGCCGCCAGCGGCCGGCACGGCCCCGCCCGCGAGCCCACCCGACGAGCCTCCGGCGGACGACAGCGAGGTCCAAGAGCCTTGAAGCGCCTACTCCTCCCGATGATCATCGGTCTCGTGGTCCCCTGGCCGCTGTCCGCCTGTGGCGACAAGGCCGCCATCCCGACCCACTACGTCGCCGAGCCCGAGGTCGATCCCGCGCGCCTCCTCACGGGCGGCGAGCGCGTCTTCTTCGACGACTTCGAACGCCCCGAGCTCGGCACGAGCTGGGTGCTCGAGCGCCTCCCGGACGAGCCCGAGCCCGACTGGCGCATCGAGTCCGGCTGGGTGCGCACGAGCCGCACCAAGAACCAGGGGATCTACGCCAAGGTCCTGCCCGAGACCGGCGACGTGCGCGTCGAGCTGCTCGCCGCCTCCGACCCGCCGGCGCGCGGCGCCTTCGCGGGCGACCTCAAGATCGAGGCGTTCAACACCGCGCCCGCGCACGAAAAGGGCTACAGCTTCATCAACGGCGGCTGGAACAACGCCTTCGACACCATCGCCAAGCTCGGCGAGCACTCCGCCGACGACAAGCGCAAGCCGGCGCGCCCGCTCACCGCCGGGCAGGTCTACCGCTACGCCGCCGTGATGACCCAGGACAAGCTCTACTGGTTCCGCGACGGCGTGCTGCTCTACACCTTCGACGAGCCCGCGCCGGTGCGCGGCCCCTGGCTCGGCCTCAACAACTGGCTCGCCAACGCGCGCTTCGACGAGGTCGCGGTCTTCCGCCTCTGACCTGTCGCGCGCTGCCGCTGCCTTGCGTTGCGCATCGCGCGGTTCCTGGGGTAAACCCGCGCTTCACACGTCACGGAGGCTCCCATGCGTATCGCCCTCGCCATCTTTGCCAGCGTCGCGCTCGCCGCCTGCGGCGAGAAGAAGCCCGACACCCCCACGCCGAGCCCGACCCCGCCCGCGGATGACGCAGCCCCCGCGCCCCCGCCCGCGCCTTCGTTGAAGGTCGACGTCGGCGTCGACCCCGACAAGAAGGTGATCAAGATCGGCGCGCTCAACGACGAGAGCGGCCCTGGCGCTGCCATCGGCAAGCCCTTCGCCCAGGGCAAGCGCATCCTCGCCGCCGAGGTCAACGCCGGCAAGTCCGGGATCCTCCCCGACGGCTGGACGGTGGAGCTCGTCGAGCGCGACCACGGCTACAACCCGCAGAAGTCGGTGCAGTCCTACAACGAGATCAAAGGCGAGGTGCTCTTCATCGGCACGAGCTTCGGCACGCCCAACACCCTGCCGCTCCTGCCGCACCTCCAGAGGGACAAGCTCGTCGCCATGCCGGCCTCGCTCTCCTCGAAGATGGCCGAGAACACCTTCACCCCGCCGGTCGGCCCGTCCTACCTCGTCGAGGCCCGCCGCGCCGTCGACTGGATCGCCGAGACCACCCCGCCCGCCGAGGTCAAGCTCGCCGTCGTCTACCAGCAGGACGACTACGGCGCCGACGGCCTCGCCGGCGTCAAGGCGCAGGCCCCCAAGCACGGCATCACCGTCGTCGCCGAGGAGACGATCACCCCGGGCCAGAAGGACTTCACCGCCGTCGTCACCACCCTCAAGGACAAGGGCGCGACCCACGTGCTGCTCGCGGTCCTGCCGTCGGCCACCGGCCCGATCGCCGGCACCGCCGCCCAGCTCGGCTTCGGCCCGACCTGGGTCGGCCTCACCCCGGCCTGGATCGACGCCTTCTTCAACCCGGAGGTGATCCCCTCCGCCGTGCTCGGCCGCTTCCACTGGGTCACCGGCATGCCCTTCGTCGGCGAGGACCTGCCCGGCATGAAGGGCTTCATCGCCGCCAAGGACACGCACGGCGCCGGCGCGCCCGCCGACTTCTACACGCTCCTGTCGTACGTGCAGGGGCGCCTCGGCCTCGCCGCCGCGACGATCGCCATCGAGTCCGGCGACCTCACGCGCGAGGGCTTCCTCAAGGCCTTCCAGTCGCTCGACAAGTGGGACGCCGGCGGCCTCTTCAAGCCGCTCGACTTCACCAAGGTGCCCTACGTGACCAGCGTCGAGACGCGCATCCTGCAGCCGGACTTCGCCGCGAAGTCGTGGAAGATCGTGGCGCCCTATCAGGCCCCCAAGGACTGAGGCGCGGGTGCTGGCCGTCGAAAACCTCGAGGTCGTCTATCACCAGGTCGTGCTCGTGCTCAAAGGCGTGAGCCTGACCGTGCCCGAGGGCGGCGTCGCCTGTCTGCTCGGCCCCAACGGCGCCGGCAAGACGACGCTCCTACGCGCGGTCACCGGCCTCCTGCCGATCCACGAGGGGCGCATCACCAAGGGTGAGATCACCTTCGGCAAGATCCCGCTCGGCGCCCGCCGCGCCGACGAGATCGTGCGCCTGGGGATCGCGCAGGTGATGGAGGGCCGCCGCATCTTCGGCGAGCTCAGCGTCGACGACAACCTCATGGCCGGCGCCTACACCCTCTCGCGCCGCGACGCCCGCCGCCGCGCCGACCGCTTCTATCAGCGCTTCCCCGTGCTCGGCCAGCGGCGCCACCGCCCGGCCGGCTTCCTCTCCGGCGGCGAACAGCAGATGCTCGCCATCGCGCGCGCGCTCATGGCCGACCCGCGCCTGCTCGTGCTCGACGAGCCGTCGCTCGGCCTGGCGCCGCAGATCGTCGCCGACGTCGCGGCGCTGATCAGGGAGGTCGCCGACAGCGGTGTCTCCGTGCTCCTCGTCGAGCAGAACGCGGCTGTCGCGCTCTCGCTCGCGCGCCGCGGCTACATCCTCGAGACCGGGCGCGTCGTGCGCGAGGGCGACGCCGCCGAGCTCTCCGCCGACGAGGACGTGCGCGAGTTCTACCTCGGGCTCGGCCACGCCGAGGCGAAGAGCTACCGCGAGGTCAAGCACTACCGCCGGCGCAAGCGGTGGCTCTCGTGACGGCGCGCGCAGGCAGCCCGTCTCCCCCGGGCCCTCACGAGCGGGCTCCGCTCCTCGAGATCGTGCGGGTCGGCCTCGGCTTCTCCGGCATCACCGCGCTCTCCGACGTCTCGCTCTCGGTCGCCGAGGGCGAGCTCGTCGCGATCATCGGCCCCAACGGCGCCGGCAAGACCTCGCTCTTCAACTGCATCTCCGGCGCCTACCGCCCGACCAGCGGCGAGGTGCGCTTCGCCGGCCGCTCGCTCGCCGGCCTCCCGCCGCACCACATCGCGGCGCTCGGCGTCGGCCGCATGTTCCAGAACCTCGCGCTCTTCGACCACCTGAGCACCGTCGACAACCTGCTCCTCGGCCGCCACCACCTGATCGGCGGGAGCTTCCTCCACGACCTCGTCTGGTTCGGCCGCACGCGCCGCGAGGAGGTCGCCCACCGCGCCGCGGCCGAGCACATGATCGAGCTCCTGCACCTCGAGCGCTACCGCAAGACGCCGGTCGGGATCCTGCCCTACGGCGTCAAGAAGCGCATCGAGCTCGCGCGCGCCCTGTGCATGCAGCCCCGCCTCCTCCTCCTCGACGAGCCGGCTGCCGGCCTCAACGCCGAAGAGACCGAGGACATGGCGCGCTACCTCCTCGACATCAAGGAAGAGCTCGGCATCACCCAGCTCCTCATCGAGCACGAGCTGCGCTTCGTGCTCGAGCTCGCCGACCGCGTCGTCGTGCTCAACTTCGGCGTCAAGATCGCCGAGGGCGAGCCCGCCGCCATCCGCGAGCACCCCGCCGTCATCGCCGCCTACCTCGGCGCCGGCACCGCCACGCCCGCCGCCGCGCCCACGCCGGACGAGGCCCGATGACACCGCACGACGAGCCCCAGCCGCCCGCGTCCACCCTGCCCGGCTGCCTCGCCGCGCACGCGCGCCGTGACCCCGATGGCGTCGCGCT
>WYBB01000271.1 GCA_011526585.1 Deltaproteobacteria bacterium | reverse complement strand
GTCTCAGATCGAAGCTCCGAGCGTCGCACGCATCCCCGGGCAGGCGCCCACCCCCCGCGCGCGCTTCGATCACCGCGTCGAAGGCGCGCACGACCTCGGGCGCGAGCTCGGCCATCGGCAAGGGCTCCGTCTCGAAGCGCTGGTGTTCCTCGATGCGCCGCTCGACCTCGGTCGCGTGCGGCGCGAAGAGCTCTCTCGCACGCGCCATCGCGGCCTCGGATCCCTCCGGCGCCGCGAGGCGCGCCACCGCCTCGAAGCGTGGCGAGAGCCGGGCGGGCGGCTCGTCGCGCGGGCACGCGCTCAGCGTCAGCGCGCAGAGGAGGAGGGCCAGGGTCGGCCATGAGAGGCCCCGAGCCAGCCGCACCGGCCCGGCGGAGGTGACCTCCCCGATCCGGGCCGGCTCGTCTCGCAAGGCATGCATGACGCTGATATCTTGCACGGCGCAGGAGGAGCGTCGACCCCCATGGAAGATCTGCTGGCCGCGCGCTCACAGATGGCGATGTCGTTGGCGTTCCACATCCTCTTCGCCTGCGCCGGGATCGCCATGCCACTCCTCATGGTGCTGGCCGAGCGCCGCCACCACAAGACCGGCGACCCGCTCGACCTCGAGCTCGCCAGGCGCTGGGCCAAGGGCACGGCGATCCTCTTCGCCGTCGGCGCGGTCTCGGGCACCGTGCTCTCGTTCGAGCTCGGTCTGCTCTTCCCCGAGTTCATGCGCTTCGCCGGGCCGGTCATCGGCATGCCGTTTTCGCTCGAGGGCTTCGCCTTCTTCCTCGAGGCGATCGGCCTCGGCCTCTACCTCTACGGCTGGAAGCGCCTGTCGCCGCGCGCGCACCTCGCCTCCGGCGTGCTGGTGCTGGTGATGGGTGTGCTCTCGGGGCTCTTCGTCGTCACCGCCAACGCCTGGATGAACACGCCGGCCGGCTTCACCCTGAACGCCGCCGGCCAGGTCGTCGACGTCGATCCGATCGCGGCCATGCTCAACCCGGCCGCCTTCACCCAGTGCCTGCACATGACGATCGCCGCCTTCGTCGCGGTCGGCTTCGCCGTCGCCGGGATCCACGCCTGGCGCCTGCGCCGCCACCCCGGCTCGGAGCTCGACCGGCGCGCGCTGACGCTCGCGCTCTGGGTCGGCGGGGTGGCCGCGGTGCTCCAGCCGATCTCCGGCGATCTCTCGGCCAAGCACGTCGCCGAGCACCAACCGATCAAGCTCGCCGCCATGGAGGGCCACTGGCACACCGAGCGCTGCGCGCCCTTGCGCATCGGCGGGATCCCCGACGAGGCCGATCGCGTCACGCGCTTTGCGATCGACATCCCGTGCGGCCTGTCGTTCCTCGCGTTCGGCGACTTCGACGCCGAGGTCAAGGGTCTCACCGAGTTCCCCGAGTCCGAGTGGCCGCCGGTGCTCATCACCCACATCGCCTTCCAGATCATGGTGGGCGCCGGCATGGCGCTCGCGGGTACGGCCGTGCTCGCGGCGATCCTCGCGCTCCGTCGCCGGCCGCTGGCGACGCGCCGGCGCTTCCTCCTGCTCGTCACCCTGGTCGGGCCGCTCGGGCTGGTCGCGGTCGAGGCGGGCTGGGTCGTGACCGAGGTCGGGCGTCAGCCGTGGGTCGTCAAGGGCCTCCTGCGCACCGCCGACGCGGTGACGCCGATGCCCGGCCTGTGGGTGCCCTTCCTCGCGTTCACGATCCTGTACGTCGTGCTCGGCGTGACCGCGGTCATGCTGCTCAAGCGCCACGTCTTCCTCGCGCCGACCGGCCCGAGCGCGACCGGGGAGGCCGGCTGATGCTCGCCGAGCTCGTCGCGCTCACGCTGCTCATCGCGCTGGTCGCCTACGCGGTCACCGGCGGCGCCGACTTCGGCGGCGGGGTCTGGGATCTCTTCGCCAGCGGGCCGCGCAAGGCCGAGCAGCGGGCGCTCATCGAGCGCGCCCTGGCGCCGATCTGGGAGGCGAACCACGTCTGGCTCATCCTGATCGTCGTCGTGCTCTTCGTCGCGCTGCCGCACGCCTACGCGGTGATCTCGACCGCGCTGCACATCCCGCTCGTGCTCCTCCTGATCGGCATCGTGCTGCGCGGCGCGGCCTTCGTCTTCCGCAGCTACGACCCGGAGCCCGGCAAGGGGGCCGCGCGCTGGCGCCTGGTCTTCGCCATCGCCAGCCTGCTCACGCCGATCTTCCTCGGCGTGGTCATGGGCGCGCTGCTCACCGGTTCGCTGCGCGTCGACGCCGAGCTGCGCTCGACCGTCGGTTTCATCGACGCCTGGCTCGACCCGTTTCCGTTCCTGGTCGGCCTCTTCGTCGTCACGCTCTTCGCCTTCCTCGCCGCGGTCTACCTCGCCGTCGAGGCCGAGGATGACCCACCGCTGCAGCGCGACTTCCGCAAGCGCGCGCTCGGCAGCGGGATCGGCGCCGGCCTCCTGTCGATCGCCGTGCTGTGGCTGGCGAGCCACCAGGCCCCGCGCGTCTACGCCGGCATCCAGCAGGAGCTGCCCGGCGTGCTCGTGCAGATCGCGGTGGCGCTCTTCGGCCTCGGCGCGCTCTTCATGTTGCTGCGCGAGCGCTATCGCGCGGCGCGCCGCTTCGCCGTCGTCCAGGTCGCGCTCGTCGTCATCGGGCTCGGCCTCGCCCAGTGGCCCTACGTCATCGCGCCCGACATGACTTTCGAGGCAGCGCTCGCGCCCGCGGGCATCGTCGTGCCGATGCTGATCGCGCTCGCGGTGGCGACCCCGATCCTCCTCGTCGCGCTCGTCTATCTCTATCGCGTCTTCAAGACCCGACCCCGCTGACGTACGCGCGCGGCGCCTGGCACTTCACCTCGACTGCCGACTTCCATCGCGCCCGCGCCTGCGGTAGGCATGACCCATGCTCCCGCTCGTGCTGCATCGGCTCGGCCGCGTCCCGTACGCCGAGGGCCTCGCGCTCCAGGAGGCGGCGCGCGCGCGCGTGCTCGCCGGTGGCGCCGACGAGTGCTTCCTGCTCGAGCACGATCCGGTCGTCACGCTCGGCAAGCGCGGTGGGCTCGTCGACGAGGCGGCGCTCGCGCGGCTCGGCACGCCGATCGTCCGGACCGAGCGCGGCGGCTTCGCGACCTGGCACGGCCCCGGCCAGGCGATCGCCTACCCGATCATCGACACCGCGCGCGCCAAGGTCGGCGTGAGGCGCCTCGTGCGCGCGCTCGGTACGCTGATGCTCGGCGTCGCCTCCGACCTCGGCCTGCACGATCTGCTCTATGACGACGAGCGGCCGGGGATCTATCGCGAGGGCAAGAAGCTCGGCAGCCTCGGATTGCACCTGTCGCGCGGCGTGACCATGCACGGGCTCGCCCTCAATATCAATAACGATCTCGAAGGATTCCGCGCCATCGTGCCCTGCGGCTACGCCGATCTGC
>WYBB01000270.1 GCA_011526585.1 Deltaproteobacteria bacterium | reverse complement strand
TGCAGCCCGAGCCACGGCTCGAGCCCCTCGAGCGTCAGGGCTTGCGCCTTGCCGATCATCGCGCACACCGCCGGCCCGTTCGGCATCAGCCCGTGCGCCGCCAGCGCCTCGCGCGCCGCGTGCGCCACGCGATACTCCGGGTCGACCGCCAGCGCGATCAGCCGATCGACCGCCCCCTGCACGTCACGCCGCCAGTGCCCCAGCGCCTGGGCCGCCCCCTGCCGCGACTCCCACCACGTGTCCTCGGCGAGCTCGGCGACCACCTCGGCGCCGCCCGGTCCGAAGGAGCCCAGCGCGCGCGCCACCAGATCGCGATCCTCCTGGAAGGCGCTCTGGAAGCCGCGCGCCACCTCACGCGCCGCCGCCGGCGAGCCGATCCAGGCGAGGCTCTGCAGCGCGGCGCGCCGCACGTCGTCATCGTCTTCCAGCACGAGGCGCCCCAGCGCGGCGAGCGCGACCTCGTCGCCATCGCGCTCCAGCGCCTGCGCGATCGCCTCGCGCGCACGCCAGCTCAGAATCGGGCGGCCCCCCGGGCTCTCCTGACCGAGCTGCGCGAGGAGCTCCTCGCTCGGCAGGCGCGCGAGCTCGCGCACGAAGCGCGCGCGGTGCGGGTTGGCCTGCCAGGTGTGGTCGACGGCGCGCAGCACCGCGTCGACCCCACCCGGCGCCATCACCGCCGTGGCGACGTCCATGCGCGCCGCCGCGATGACGCCGATCTCCTCGGGGCTCGGCGAGAAGCCGCGCGCGGCGACGATGTCGTTGAGCGCGTCGAGCACCTCGGCGCGGAAGACATGCCCGCCGAGACCGAGCGCCTGTACCAGCGTCGGCACGTCGACCGCGCCTGGCGACGCCCCTTGACTGAGCTCGCGGATCCGGCGCGCCGCCAGCGCCTGTAGCGTGCGCTCGCGCGCCGTGCTCGGGCGCCAGCCGCGCTGGGTCAGCGCCTCGACGGCCGCGAAGCGCACGTCTTCGTCCGGATCCTCGAGCACGCCGACGAGCACCTCGGTCGCCTCGGGGCCCGGCAGCGTCGCCAGCACGTCGCAGGCGGCGCGGCGCCGCTTCCAGCTCCCGCGCGCGATGGTGCGCCGGATCCCCGCCATCGCGGCCGGGCCAGCCTCGCGCGCTCGCTCGACGGTCTCGGGCAGCTCCTCGGTCGACCGGAAGAGGAGCGCGTGCCCGGCGATCTCGTCGCCCGAGGGCGCGCTGCCGGTGAGCTCGTGTAGCGCCCCGAGGGCGGCCAGGCGCGCGTTGTCCTGCGTGTCGGAGAGCGCGGCGGTCCGCAAGGCGAAGAGCCCCTCGCTGGCGCGCCGCCGCGCGATCGCCCGCGCCGCGCCCGCGCGCGCTGAGGGGTAATAGCGGGTCTCGAGCGCGCTCAAGAGGTGCATGACCTGCTCGGGGCCGGCGATGGCGCAGTAGTCGTCGACGGCGTCGTCGTCGGCCCACTTGAGGCGGCGCCGGTAGATCTCGGCGAGCCCCTCGGCCATGGCGCGCGCGCCCAGCTCGCGCAGCGCCGCCGCCACCGTGCCCTCGAGCGCGCGATAGCGCCGCGCCGCATCGACGAGGCGCGGCCCGTCACTCTGTCCCCCGATGCGGCCGATCGCGTCGATGATCGCGCGTCTCAGCGGCGCGTTCGGGATCTCCAGCGCGCTCAGGAGCGACTCGCGCGCGGCCGCTCGCCGATCCAGCGGCACACAGGTCGAGAGCTCGACGATGCGCTCGCTCTCGCCCGACCACAGCGCCGCGCGCAGCCGGTCGAGATCGTCGCGCGCCAGCGCCGCGGGCGGCAGCGCGACCACATCCGCCGCGCCCTCGTCGGTGGTGCTGGGCGGACGTGGCGCGCGCGCGGGGATCGCCGTCGCCAGCGCTCGGCGCACGGCCGCGTCGGGGTGATCACACCAGGCCCGCGCGAGCGTCGCGCGCAGCTCGCCGGGGATCGCGTCACCGAGGCGCGCGACGAGATCGAGGATCATCATGATCACCGGCGGCGAGCGCTCGCGCAGGAGGTCGGTCGCCGGCGTGCGCGGCGCGCGCGCGTCGTGCGCGTAGAAGAGCGTCTCCTTGAGGTGCGCACGCACCACGGCCGCCCGCGCCGCCGGCGGGTGTGCCGTCAGGGCCTGGCGCGCCCGCTGCACGACCGCGCTCTGGAGCGCCACCGGCAGCGCCTCGAGGAAGGCCACGCCGCTGTCCGCATCGGAGACCAGCGCGAGCGCCTCGAGCATCGTCTCGATGAGCCGGTCGTCCGCGTCGGGCGCGCCCGCCTCCGAGTCTTCACGCCGACCCGCGTGCCCCACGACGGTCGCCGCGCGCAGCGCCGCGCTCGCCCAGCGCGCCGGCTCGACGATCGCGCCGCGCGCCAGCCGCACGAGCTCCTCGAGCCCGCGCAAGAACGCCCCCTGCCCGAGCCCGAAGAGCAGCGAGAGCGCGAGCGCGTCATCGATCGCCTCGGACCCGATCGCGTCGCGCAGCGTCGCCCGCGCACCAGGATCTCCTGCGCGCGCCGCCTCCCCCACGGCGAAGCCCAGCGCCGGCTCTTCGAGGCGCGCGAGCACCTCCGCGCTGTCGATCCCCAGCGGCAGCCGCCCCGAGAGCGCAATCGCCGCGGCGAGCACCGCGCGGCGCTCGCCGAGATCGGACCGCGCTCCCGCCGGGCCGCGCGCGCTCTCGAGGCTCACGTAGAGCCCCTCGATCCAGCGCGCGTCGACGTCGAAACGGCCCAGCGCGCGCCGGAGCCCGGCCGCGCCCTGCCCGAGCGTCGCCATCCTGCCGAGCACCTGATCGAGCTCGACGCCGTGAAGGACCGCGTGGCCCGCGTCGAGCACCAGGCCGGCCAGCGTGCGCACCCTCGGTGCCAGCGGCGCCAACGCCTCGTCCACGGTCCGCGCGGTCGGCTGGACCCAGCGTGAGCCCGACCCGACGAAGAGCGCCCCGACCGCGCCGCCGACGAGCCCGAGCAGCTCGCTCAGGTCGATCGGTTCGGGCGGCTCGGGCTGCTCGAGGGGCGCGCCGGGTCCGGCCGCACGGTTCGAGGCGCCTGGATCGCTCGGTGGACGTGCGCCATGCATCACCCTACAACGACCACGGATGCCCTCGCGGCGTCAATCGAGGGTCGTCGCGCCAGCCGGGCCGCGCGCCCGGCGCTCAAGGTTGCGCGGCGGCGTCGCTCGTGGGCCTGCTCGGGCTCTCGGGCGCGGGCTCGCCACGCACCAGGCGCGAGGCGACGACGTCGTCGTCGAAGCGCACGCCGTTGAGGCGCACGCACAGGTAGAACGCCTCCCGCGGGTACTTGGCCAGCATGTCGTCGATGATCGGGTGGGCCCGCTCGGGCGGGATCCGCTCGATCGCCTCGACGTCCTCGTTGATGGCCCGCACGTGCATCACGATGTCGCGATACATCGCGGCGTTCGCCTCATTCCAGTGGATGATCAAGAGGTTGGCGAAGAGCTCGTGCCCCGGATCGGCGAAGACCTCCTTCTGGGCGATCTGCTTGATCCGCCCCCGGCCGATCTGGTCCGGGCGATACCCCTTGAAGTACCGGAAGTAGAATCCGCGGTCCGCCTTGGCGATCTCGCCGACGAGCCGCTTGGGGTTCACGTGGCGCAGCACATCATCGAAGCGGTCGGCGACCGACCTGAGCGCTTGAATCGGCATGACGTCTCCATCCGCCGCCCGCTGACCGGGCGAGGCGCGGAGACTGATCGAAAGCGGCGCCGCTTTCAAGCCCCTTCGCACCGGGCGCACGCTGCGAGGTCGAACGACCTACGGGATGGCGTGCGCCACCGGCGCCAGCACCCGCGCCACCAACCCGGGCATCGCATGCGCCAGCGGCGCGTGCTCGAGCCGTTCGGCCATCGCCGCGGTCGCCTGCGCGCACGCCGCGAGCGCGCCCGTCGCGTCGAGGATCGCCAGCGCCTCGGTGACCATCGCGCGGCTCGTCTCTGCACGCGGCGCGCGCACGATCGCCATCAACCGCTCACGCTCGAGGGGTGCGGCCCGCTCGGCGACCCACGCGACCGGCCACGAGATCTTGCCCTCGGCGATGTCGGTCGCCGGCACCTCGCGCCCCTTGTCGCCGACCAGGTCGAGCAGGTCGTCCTGCAGCTGGAAGAAGACCCCGAGCTCGCGCCCGAGCGCCTGCATGGCGTCGCAGTCCTCGTCGTCCCGCCCCGCCGCGCGCGCGCCGGCGAGGAAGCACGCCCCGAAGAGCGCTCCGGTCTTGCCTTCGGCCATGCGCCGCCACTTGTCGGGCGTCGGATGCGGGTCGAGGCTCAGCTCGAACTCGAGCGCCTGTCCCTCGACGACCCGCAGGATCGCGAGGTTCACGTCGGCGATGACCCGCGGCCCCACCGCGGACCTCAGGACCTGCGCGATCCCCAGGAGCAGGAGGGCCGTGCCGACGTTGACCGCCTGCGGCATGCCGTAGCGCGACCACACCGTCGGCCGGCCGCGCCGCTGCACGTCGCCGTCCTGCAGGTCGTCGTGCACCAGGGTGCCGTTGTGCACGAGCTCGAGGGCGACGCCGAGGTCCAGGGCGTCCTCCGCGTGCCCGCCGAGGTTGTGCGCGAGCCACGGCGGCAAGAGCGCGCGCAGGCGCTTGCCGCCCGTCTCGAGGTGGTAGCGCGCGGCGTCGAAGAGCACGCCCTCGCCGACGATCGCCGCGTGAAGGCGCCGCTCGAGCTCGTCCGCGAAGCGCTCGCGCGCGCCCTCGAAGCTCAGGACCGCCTCGCTCAAGGATCGTCTCCGAGGCTCGTGCCGCGGCCGCAGAGCCCGACACCGAGCCGCTGGAAACCGAGCTCGCTCGCCGCCCGCGCCACGCGATCGAGGACCTCGGGATCGTCGCTCAGCGCCCAGGCGCAGTCGCCGCCGCCCGCCCCGGAGGTCCGCCCAACCGCTCCAGAATCCTCAATAATACCAAGAACCTGAGCCTGTCCCCCGCCCAGGATCCCGAGCTCGCCGATGCGATCCATCGTCATCAGCTCTTCCTGGACCTGCGCCGCCGCGTCGAGGATCCGCGACACGTCCCCGCCCGCGAAGGCGGCGATGAACGCCTCGGTCTCCAGCGCCAACGGCTCGATGCACGACTCGTAGCTCGGCTCGTCCTCCTCGCGCCACGCCGCCATGCGCCCGAGCAGCTCGCTCGTGTCCGCGCCGCGCCCGGTCCGAAAGACCGCCGCGAAGAGACCGCTCGGCCACTTGAGCGCCTCGACCCGCGCGCGCGCCCCGTCGGCCCCCGGTCGGAAGAGCGTGACCCCGCCCGCGAGCGCCGTCGCCACGTCGTAGCCGCTGCCGCGCCCGCCCTGCGCCGCCCGGTGCGCGGCGATCGCGATCTCGAGATCCGGCGGCCCCTCGGCCCCCGAGACCTTCCAGAGGCCGACGAAGGCCGCCGCGCACAGCGCCGCCGACCCGCCGAGCCCGGGCTTGTCCGGCCCCTCGCCGAGCTCGCTCGCGATCGCGATGCGCCCGCCCGACGGGATCCCCGGCAGGCGCGCGACCACCTCGGCCAGCACCGGCACCGACTTGAGCGGCGCGTCGCGCAGCCCGAGCCCCGGCGACGTGACGACCCAGTTGCGCCGCGTCTCCGGCACGATCTCGACGCGCATGCGCTTGTCGACCGCCACCGCCAACGCCGGTACGCCGCGCTCGACGACGACGTATTCGCCCGCGAGCATGAGCTTGCCCGGCGCGCTCGCGCGGATCGCCACCTGCCCGATCGTGCTCGCCTCGGTCGTGCTCACCGGCCGGCCCCGCTCGCGCCCTCGGGCCCGCGCGCCACCACCGCGCCGTCCGGGCCGGCCTCGGCGGCTGCACCTCGCCCTGGCTCCGGCTCTTGCGCTCGGGGAACCGTGGAGGCGGCTGGCTCTCGCGTTTCGATTTGCACTTGGATCCCCACCCCGGGGGAGGACGTGATCGTCTCGGTCACTCCGGGCACCGCCAGAAGACGCGAGGCGATCGCGGCGGCGTCCGACGAGAGGCAGAATACCTTCACGTTGGGGCCCGCGTCGAGTGTCGCCCCGCAGACGACCCCTTCGGCCTTGAGCGCGGCGACCTCACCGAGCGCCGCGAGCGAGCCGGGAAGCCAGTAGAAGACCGGCGGATCGGCGCCCATGGCGCTGCCGTGCATGCGCCAGGTCGACCGCTCCATCGCTGCCATGAGCCGCGCGAGATCCTTGTCGTCGAGCGCGCGGCAGGCCTCGTCGAAGGTCGCGTGCGCCTGCTGCACCCAGCCGGCATAGAACGGCGAGGTGCGCATGGTGCGCAGCATGCCCTCGCGCGAGCCGACCGCCTTCTTTCCCCGGGCGACGATCGCGACGACGACGCTCACCGGCAGGTGCGAGACCCCGGCCAGCGGCTCGGCTCGGCGCCCGACCCAGCTCACCCAGCCGCCGAAGATCGAGCGCGCCGCGCTGCCCGAGCCGACGCGCGCGATCTCTGACAGCGCGCCCGCGTGCGCGTCCGGCAGGAGGCCGCAGAGCCGCCCGGCCGCGCCAGCCAGCGCCGCCATGCCCGAGGCCGAGCTCGCCAGGCCCGCGCCGGTCGGCACGGCGTTGTGAGACCTCACCTCGAACGGCGCGGCCACGCCCGCGCGCCGCCGGAGCACCTCGAGCAACGCCACCGCGCGCGCACGCTCTTCGCCGATGAGCGCCTGGCCATCGAGGCTCAGCGCGTCCTCGTCGAGCTCCGGCGCAAAGCGCGCCCAGGTCTCGCTGTAGAGCCCATCGAGCGTGAGCGACAGGCTCGGCACCGCCGGCAGGTTGCGATCCTCGAGCGCCCCCTCCGTCGCCGACGCCTTACCCCAGTACTTGATCAGCGCGATGTTGACGTTGGCGCGCGCCTTGACCCAGCCCTCGAGCACGAGCTCGGCGCCGCCCAGGTCCGCGTCCGCTGCTGCCACCGTCACCCGCCTGCCCTCGCCCCGCCTGCCCTCGCCCCGCCTGCCCTCGCCCCGATCGGCGCGATCACGTCGATCGCGCCGGCCGAGTAGAGCGCAGACGCGAGCTCCACGCCAGCGGGCGCGACCGCGATCACCGCGCCGCCGAGCCCACCGCCGCTGAGCTTGGCCCCGCACGCGCCCGCGCTCCGTGCCGCGGTGACCAGGCGCGCGAGCGCCTCGTTCGAGACCCCGAGCGCCGCGAGGCGCGCGTGCGCGTCGTCGAAGATCGCGCCGATCTGCGACAGCGCCGCCCCGGTCGGCGCCACGGACAGGAGCTCCTCCACCCGCCGGACCGCCCCGTCCGACTCCGCCGCCATCCGATCGTAGGCGTCGCGCCGCGCCTCGCGAAACGCCGCCACCCGCGTGACCGCCTCCCTGGTCGAGCCCTCGCGTGCCACGATCGCGATCCACCAGGGCGCCTCTTCGACCCAACCCGGCGCGCACGCGAGCGTCGCGATCCGCCCGGCGACCAGCTCGACCGGCGCTTCGCGGCTCACCACCGCGCCGTCGATGCCGCTCGGCTTGCCGTGCGCCAGGTGCTCGAGGCGGTGGACCAGCGCCTCGACCCCGGGTCCGCGATCGAGATCGAGCTCGCCGCGCGCGCCGAGCGCCCGCACGAGCGCCGCCGCCAGGGCGGCCGATCCACCGAGCCCGGCGCCGAGCGGGAGGTCTCCGGCCACGCGCAGGCCCCAGCCGCGCGACGCCACGCCGAGCTCGGCGAGCATCGCCTCGAGCGCCTCGGCCAGCGTGGCCTCGGAGAGCGTCGAACCGCGCCGCACGCCGTCGGCGACCACGATCCCCGCGGCGCCCTCGACGACCTCGACCGTCACCGAGCGCGCAAGGACCGGCACGGCGACCGCCCCGCCGCCGTGCACCGCGAAGTGCTCGCCAACGAGGATCGCCTTGCCGTGCGCGAGGCCGGCCGCGCCCGCCGTGAGGTCGGGCACGCGCCGCCCGGCCATCAGCTGCAGCCCGTCGTGCCCCCGCAGGTCGCGCACTTGAGGCAGGTGCCGTTGCGCACGAGCGTCATGTGCCCGCACTCGGGGCAGGCGTCGCCCTCGTAGCCCTTCATGCGCGCGATCGACGCCGCGTTGTCACCACCCGCCGCGACCGCGACGATGTGCGCGCCGCCGAGGCCGTCGTAGCTCGTCGTCACCATCGCCTCGGCCTTCTTGCCCGGGCGCGCGTGCGGCCCGGTCGTCGACGCGACCCGCACCGGCGGGTGCGAGAGATCGAGCCGCTCCGAGCGCGGCGCGATCCCGTTCTTGCGCTCGGGCGCCGCCTCGCCGTGACCGTTGCCCGGGCTCAGGCCCTCGCCGAAGAGCGGCTCGCCCACGTCGTCGACGCCCGGCCCCTGCGCGAGGTCGGAGGGCTTGACCTGCGCGAGCTCGTGGCGGTCGAGGTAGGTCACCGCCAGCTCGCGGAAGATGTAGTCGACGATCGAGGTCGTCATCTTGATGTAGGGGTTGCCCTGCACGATGCCGTTGGGCTCGAAGCGCGTGAAGAGGAACGCGTCGACGTACTTCTCGAGCGGCACGCCGTGCTGCAGGCCGAGCGAGACCGCGATGGCGAAGCAGTTCATCATGCTGCGGAAGGCGGCGCCCTCCTTGTGCATGTCGAGGAAGATCTCGCCGAGCGTGCCGTCCTCGTACTCGCCGGTGCGGAGGTAGACGTTGTGGCCGCCGATCACCGCCTTCTGGGTATAGCCCGCACGCCGGAACGGCAGCCGCCGGCGCCGCGCCACCCAGTTGTCGGCGATCTTCTCGGCCTTCTCGACGGTGCTCAGCGGCAGGGTCACCGCCGCGCTCTCGCTCGCGCCCGCCGCGCTGTCGTCGACCTCGACCATCGCCGCCAGCGGCTGCGAGAGCTTCGAGCCGTCGCGGTAGAGGGCGTTGGCCTTGATGCCGAGCTTCCAGCTCAGCATGTAGGAGCGCTTGACCTCGTCGACCGTCGCCTCGTTCGGCAGGTTGATCGTCTTCGAGATCGCGCCCGACAGGAACGGCTGCGCCACCGCCATCATGCGGATGTGGGCCTCGGGCGCGATGAAGCGCGTGCCGTAGCGCCCGCACTTGCTCGCGCAGTCGAAGACCGCGTAGTGCTGGGGCTTGAGGTGCGGCGCCCCCTCGACGGTCATGCGCCCGCAGATGTGGTCGCTGGCCGCGCGGATCTGCGCCTTGTCGAAGCCCAGCGCATGCAGGAGATCGAAGCCCGGCTCATCGAGCCTGGCCTTGTCGATCCGCAGCACCTCGGTCAGGAAGGCGTCGCCGACGACCCAGCGGTTGAACGCGAACTGCAGCTCGAAGGCGCGCTCGAGCTCGGCCTCGATCCGATCGAGCACGTCCGAGGTGAAGCCCTTGTCGGCGAGCGTCTCGCGGTTGATGTGCGGCGCGCCGGACAGGCGCCCGGTCCCACGGCAGAACGCGACGATCTCCTCGGTCTGCGCCTGGTTGTAGCCGAGCCGCACCAGCGCCTCGGGCACCGACTGGTTGATGATGCGGAAGTAGCCGCCGCCGGCGAGCTTCTTGAACTTCACCAGCGCGAAGTCCGGCTCGATCCCGGTCGTGTCGCAGTCCATCACCAGCCCGATCGTGCCGGTCGGGGCGATGACGCTGACCTGCGCGTTGCGGTAGCCGTGCTGCTCGCCGAGCTTGAGCGCCTCGTCCCACGCGCGCCGCGCCGCGACGAGCAGGTTGTGCGGCGCGTGGCGGGCCTCGAGGCCGACCGGCGTGATGCTCAGCCCCTCGTACTCGGCGTCCTTGGCGTTGTAGGCGGCGCGCCGGTGGTTGCGGATCACGCGCAGCATCGCCTCGCGGTTCTTGGCGTAGCCGGGGAACGGCCCGAGCTCCTTGGCCATCTCCGCCGAGGTCGCGTAGGCGACGCCGGTCATCACCGCGCTGATCGCTCCGCAGATCGCGCGCCCCTCGTCGGAGTCGTAGGGGATGCCCTGCACCATCAGGAGGCTGCCGACGTTGGCGTAGCCGAGCCCGAGCGTGCGGAATTCGTACGAGAGCTCGGCGATGCGCTTGGACGGGAACTGCGCCATCGCCACCGAGATCTCGAGCACGATCGTCCACAGCCGGACCGAGTGGCTGTAGGCCTCGATGTCGAAGGTGCCGTCGGGCTTACGGAACTTCAGGAGGTTCGCCGACGCGAGGTTGCACGCCGTGTCGTCGAGGAACATGTACTCCGAGCACGGGTTCGACGCGTTGATGCGCCCGCTCGCCGGGCAGGTGTGCCACTCGTTGATCGTCGTGTCGAACTGCACGCCGGGGTCGGCGCAGCTCCACGCGGCGAACGCGATCTGGTCCCAGAGGTCCCCGGCGCGCACGCTCTTGGCGATCTTCTGATCGGTGCGGCGCACGAGATCCCAGGTGCCGTTGGTCTCGACGGCGCGCATGAAGGTGTTGGTCACGCGCACCGAGTTGTTCGAGTTCTGCCCGCTGACGGTGAAGTACGCCTCGGAGTCCCAGTTGGTGTCGTAGACCGGAAAGCGGATCTCCTTGACGCCCTGGTCGCCGAGCTGAACCACGCGCTGGATGTAGTTTTCGGAGAGGCCGACCGCGCGCGCCTCCTTGATCGCCTTGGCCAGGGCGGGGTTGGCGCGCATCTTCGCGCTCTCGCCGTTCATGCCCTTCTTCTTCGCCTCGACGATCGTCTGGAGGATCGCGTTGAGGTGCCGCTCGTAGAGCTGCGAGCCGAGCACCAGGCTCGCGACCTTCTGCTCCTCGTTCACCTTCCAGTTGATGTAGTCCTCGACGTCGGGGTGGTCGACGTCGAGCACGACCATCTTGGCCGCGCGCCGCGTCGTGCCGCCGGACTTGATCGCGCCGGCCGCGCGGTCGCCGATCTTGAGGAAGCTCATGAGCCCGCTCGAGCGCCCGCCGCCCGAGAGCTTCTCGCCCTCGCCGCGCAACGCCGAGAAGTTCGTGCCCGTGCCCGAGCCGTACTTGAAGAGGCGCGCCTCGCGCACCCACAGGTCCATGATGCCGCCCTCGTTGACGAGGTCGTCGCCGATCGACTGGATGAAGCACGCGTGCGGCTGCGGGCGCACGTACGCGCTCTCGCTCGGGCGCGCCGCGCCGTCGTCGCCGACGTACCAGTGCCCCTGCGCCGGGCCGTCGATCCCATAGGCCCAGTAGAGCCCGGTGTTGAACCACTGCGGGCTGTTGGGCGCGACCATCTGGTTGGCGAGCATGAAGCAGTGCTCGTCGAAGAAGGCGCGCGCGTCGGTCTCGCCGTCGAAGTAGCCGTACTTCCAGCCCCAGTAGGTCCAGCACCCCGAGAGGCGGCGGAACACCTCGCGCGCGTCGCTCTCGCCGGTCGTGCGCTGCTTGTCGGGCAGCGCGGCGAGCGCCTCCTCGTCGGCGACCGAGCGCTGGAGCCACTCGGGCACGCCCTCCTCGGCGACGGCCTTGAGGCGCACCGGCACGCCGGCCTTGCGGAAATACTTCTGCGCCAGCACGTCGACCGCGACCTGGCTCCAGCCGACCGGGACCATCACGGACGCAGCCTCGAAGACCACGGTCCCATCCGGGTTGACGATGCGCGAGCTGCGCTCCGTGAACGTCAACGAAGCGAAGGGATCACGACCAGCCTCAGTGAACCGACGCGAGATCTTCATCGAAGTGCCTCCGGTTGAGATACGAACGCGCTGGCGCGCGGGCGAGGTGCTCGGCCCGACACGGCGCGCAGAGCCGCCTCGCGTGACCGCCTGGCCACGCGGGTGCTCGGTTGGTTGCGACCTCCGTGGCGTGTCACGTCACGAAGGCGACGGTGCTTCCTTGAACTCCGATCGTGACCCGACCGGCGCCCTTCATCGATGGTCACCGGGGCTCGGCGATTCCCGGTCGACCATGCTGCTCACTTCTCATTCGACCCACCCTGCTCCGTCTACGTCACCGAGCAAGGCCATTGCACACCCAGACAATCGACCCGTCAAAATTCCACCCACAACAGCTCGTGGTCACAGGGTCGGCCTGCCACCAGATCTAGCGCCATATATGGGCACGTGCGGGGGCGGCGAGGTGCGTTTGTAGACCACCCGGGCCCGGCTTGCCTCCCCCCGAGGCATGCTTTTTTGCAAGCAGCCTGAATCACTACGGTTTCAATCGCGCAGAACGACTCCGCAGTCGCGGTCACGACCCCGGAGCCGGGTCCTAAGTGGCCCACTTTGCGCCGCGATCCGAGTCGACACCGGCGCCGTGCGTCGCCCGGTTTTCGGGCGGGCCGACGCCGCGATCACGGGTGGCTCGAAACCGCGCGTCACCCGTGGCATGTAGGGCGCCCGGCCGCGCGGTCCGGGTGGAGGTGCGAGGTGGCGCAGGGCACGAGGAAGGACCAGGGCGACGGCGACAAGACGGTCGCGACCAACCGCCGCGCGCGCCACCTCTTCGAGATCCTCGACACCTGGGAGGCCGGCCTCGTGCTGACCGGCAGCGAGGTCAAGTCGCTGCGCGCCGGCACCGTCACGATCGGCGACGGCTACGTGCTCGATCAGGGCGGCGAGCTGTGGCTCGTCAACGTGCACATCGACGAGTACCCCCAGGCCAACCGCCAGAACCACGAGCCGCTGCGCAGGCGCAAGCTCCTCCTCAACCGCCACGAGCTGACGGTGATCCTGCGCGAGATCCGTGAGAAGGGCCGCTCGGTGATCCCGCTCTCCTTCTATTTCAAGAACGGGCGCTGCAAGGTCGAGATCGGCACCGCCATCGGCAAGAAGCTCCACGACAAGCGCCACGATCTCAAGGAGCGCGACGCGCAGCGCCAGATCGAGCGCGCGCGCGCGGGCCGCGACGACGATTGATCGCGGCACCACGTTGCGCCGCGGCGCGGGCGCGGCTAACCCTGTTTCGGAGCCTTTGATTCAAGAGGAGAGGACATGGCCGGGACGAACCGCCCGCTGAAGACATCGCTCATCGCGATCGCGTTGGGCGCGATCGGCCTCGTCGGCGCGGCGTCGTCGGGCGCGCGCGCGGCGACCGTCCTGAAGATCGACGTCGCCGAGGCCACCCACCTCTCCGAGTGGGTCGTGCGCGCGCGCGTGACCGCGTTGCGCTCGGTCGATCGGCGCGCCCAGGGTGACGCGATCTACACCGAGGTCACGCTCGCGATCGAGCGCGTCTATCAGGGCGAGGGCGTGCCGGCGACGCACGTCATGCACCTCATGGGCGGCCTCGGCGACGACGGCCTGGCGCTCACGGTGCCCGGCATGCCGCGCCTGACGGTCGGTGACGAGGCGGTCTTCTTCCTCGAGCGCACCGGTCAGGGCCACGTGCCCTGCGGCCTCGAGCAGGGGGTCTGGCGCATCGCGCGCGGCCCCTTCGGCCTGCCGATCGTGTACCGCAACCTCGCGGGCCTGAGCCTCATGGCGAAGACCCCGAGCGGCCAGCTCGCGCCCGTGCACGAGCAGGGTCCCCTGCCCGGCAAGCTCCTGGCCGAGCTCGAGCGCGAGATCGCACAGGCGCGGCGCACGCCCTGAGCGATCGCGCGGCTCAGCGGTCGCCGACCTCGGGCTGCGGACCGGCGGGCACCTGATCGACCTGCCAGCTCCGCCGCTCCTCGAGCAGGCGCCTGGCGGCGTCGGCGGGTAGCGGCGGCGCGAAGTAGAAGCCCTGGCCGGCGAGGCAGCCGAGCTCGCGCAGCGCGTTGAGCTGGGTGCCGGTCTCGATGCCCTCGGCGATCACGTGGGCGCCGATGCGCTGCGAGAGGGTGACGATCGTCTCGACGATCTCGGGCATGCGCTTGCCGTCGAGCGCCATCACGAAGGTGCGGTCGAGCTTGATGCGATCGGCCGGGAACTGATGCAGATAGCTGAGCGAGCTGTAGCCGGTGCCGAAGTCGTCGAGGTAGAGGCCGACCCCGCTCTTGCGCAGGGTCTCCAGGGCCTCGGTCACCTGCGCCGAGGGCCCGACCAGGACCGACTCGGTCAGCTCGAGCTTGAGGCAGGAGGTCGGCAGCTCGTGCCGGGCCAGGGCCGCCGTCACGCGCTCGACGATCTGGGTGCTGATCGAGCGCGCGCTCACGTTGACGCTGATGTACATCGCCGGGTTCAGGTGCGCCCACTCGGAGATGCGCCCGGTCGCGTCCTCGAGCACGCGGTCGAGGATCCGATCGATCAGCCCCTGCGTCTCGGCCAGCGGGATGAACTCGGCCGGGCTGATCATGTTGCCCGCCGAGGACACGAGCCGGGCCAGCGCCTCGAAGCCCTCGATCTGCCCGCTCGAGAGGTTGATGATCGGCTGGTAGTGGACGGTGAGCCCGTCGCCGTCGAGCCCCTTCCGGAGCTCGGTCTCGACGCGTAGCCGGCGCATCGCCGAGTCGCGCATCGCCTGGTCGAAGAGGCGCTGGCGCCCGGGTCCCATGCGCTTGGCGTGGTACATCGCGGTGTCGGCATCGCGCAGGATGTCGAGCGGATCGAGGTAGTCGCTGCTCGAGAACGCGATCCCGACCGAGGTCGAGATCTGCGCGAAGTGGCCGGCGACCTCGACGTTGCCGTGCACCACGCTGCGCAGCCGCATCGCCACGCGCTCGGCGTCGTCCGCGCTCTCGACCGGCTCGAGCAGGATCGTGAACTCGTCGCCGCCGATGCGCGCGACGGTGTCGCCGGGCCGCGCGCTGGCGAGGAGGCGCCGCGCGACCACCGAGAGCATCGCGTCGCCGGCGTGGTGGCCGAGCGAGTCGTTGATCAGCTTGAAGTCGTCGATGTCGAGGTAGACGACCGCGAAGCGATAACGCGGGTTTCTGCGCGCGCGCGCCGTGCAGTGCGCGAGGCGATCGAGGAAGAGCGCGCGGTTGGGCAACCCGGTGAGCGCGTCGTGAAACGCGGTGTGTGCGAGGCGCTCCTGCATCGAGTGGTGCACGGTCACGTCCTGCACCGCGCCGACGAGCACGCGCGACTCGTCGAGATCGACGGCGCGCGCGTGCACCTCGATCCAGCGCCACTCGCCGGCGTGGCGGATGCGATAGTGCCGTCGCAGGTTGGGCGCGTCGCCGTTGCGCACGCGCTCGAGGCCGTGCACGAGGCCGCCGAGGTCCTCGGGGTGGATGCGCTCGAACCACGACTCGGGCCCCTTGAAGGTCCCGGCCGGCAGGCCGAAGGCCTCGGACCACGCCTCGGAGAACCACATCTCGCCCGGCTGCCCGGGACCGCCCTGGGTCCAGGTCCACAGACACATGCCCGAGGCGCTGCCGAGCAACTGCCTGAGACGCCGATCGTGCTCGCGCAGCGCATGGTGGTGGCGGCGCGCGTCGAGCTGGATGCGCAGGGCCGCGCCGATCGCCGCCGCCGAGGCCAGACCCGCCACCACCGGCGCCGCCAGCGCGCCGGTCGCCGCCCAGGTGATCGCGAAGACCGCGAGCCCACCCAGGAGCGCGCCCACCACCGGCAGCCACACCGCGCGCGACGGCAATACGCCCCCGTCCCCCGTCTCGCCCGCGGCCAGACGGGACCGATGGGCGATGGCCTCCTCGACGGCGGCGGTGCGGCGAACGGCGACCTCGGAGGTGCTCGCCTCGGGGGGGATCCCGCTCATGCCGCGGCCTCCGTGGCTTGGACCACCAGGGTCGGCAGGAGGATCGTGACGCGGCTGCCGAGCTCGCTCTCCGGCTCGGTGCTGATCGTACCGCCGCGCGCCAGCACGATACGGCGCGCGCGCGCGAGCTCGAGCGCCGCGCCGACCTCGACGTCGACGGAGTGGAACGGGAAGAAGAGACGCTCGATCTGCCCGGCGGTGAGCGATGGCCCCTCGTCGCGGATGATCACGCTGATGCTCGGTCGCTCGCTGCTCTGACCGCTGGCGCGATGCTCGACCGCCTGCAGGAAGACGTTGCGCCCGGGCGGTGTCACCTCGACCGCGCGCTCGAGCAGCGGTCGCACCACCGCGCTCAGCTCCTCCTCGGCCATTTGCACGCAGGCGCGCGTCGCGATCTCGACGTGCAGGGTGCGACCGGTCGGCAGGGTCTCGCTCACGCGTGCGGCGATCGTGCGCAGCGCGTCGTCGATCGGCGTCGGGCGCGCGACCTTGACCGTCGCCGCCGAGGTGAGCTGGCGCAGGCCCGTGACCAGCTCGGCGAGCTTGTCGATGCTCTGGCCGAAGCGTTGGAGCTGCTCCTCGCTGGGCGCGCCGCTCTGCGCGAGGCCGCCCTGCACCGAGACCAGCGTGGCGAGCGATCGCTGCACGTGCTCGAGGATCCCGCTGG
The DNA here is from genome assembly GCA_011526585.1 of Deltaproteobacteria bacterium. GTDB lineage: Bacteria > Myxococcota_A > UBA9042 > PHBI01 > PHBI01 > WYBB01. Next base: position 13,548 of record WYBB01000270.1, on the reverse strand, counting down.
CCATGAACACCATCGCCTCGTCCTGGATGGTCGTCTCGGAATCACGGATGCGCTGCTGCCGCGAGAGCAGCGCGTCGACCGCGGCGAGCAGCTCCTCGCTCCGGAAGGGCTTGGCGAGATAGGTGTCCGCCCCGCCCGAGTGGCCCTGGATCCGATCCTCGGCGCTCCCGCGCGCGGTGAGGAAGATCAGCGGGATCTTGGCCCCGGTCTCGTCCTGGCGCAGGAGCCTCGCCATCTCGAAGCCGTCCATCTCCGGCATCATGACGTCGCTGATCACCAGGTCGGGCCTGCGCTCGATCGCCATGCGCAGGCCGTCCCTGCCGTTCTGCGCCGAGAGCACGTTGAAGTCGTAGGCGAGCAGCGCGACCAGGAAGCGGATCATGTCGGGGTTGTCCTCGACGACGAGGATCGTCGGGGCGTCGCCGCGCGGGCGCGGGCGCGGCGCGACGCGGCGCTCGGTGGCGTCGTCGATGCCCTGGAGGCGGTAGCTGCGGGCGTTGCGGATCGCCTGGTGCCACTCGGGCAAGCCCTGCGGTTCGGCCTGCTGCTCGCGCGAGCGCACGACGTGCGACTCGCAGCTCGCCGGCAGCGCGCGCGGGAACCAGACGTGGATCGTCGTGCCGGCGCCGAGCTCGCTCTCGACCCAGACGCGCCCGCCGTGCAGCTCGGCGATCTCCTTGACCAGCGCGAGCCCGATGCCGGTGCCGCCGTGCGAGCGCGTGCTGCCGCTGTCGGCCTGGTAGAAGCGATCGAAGATGTGCGGGAGGTTGTCCTTCGAGATGCCGATGCCGTTGTCGGCGACGGCGAGCGCGAAACCGTCGTCCAGCGGGGTGAGCGAGAGCGCGACCTTGCCGCCGCGATCGACGAACTTGGCGGCGTTGCCGAAGACGTTGAGCAAGATGCGCTCGATCAGCGTGGCGTCGCCCTCGATGAGCGCGCGCTCGGGCACCTCGACCGTGACCGTGATCTGCTTGCGCGCCGCGAGCTCTTCGACGTCCTGCGCGAAGGACGCCACCAGATCGGCGAGGTCGAGCTCCTTGACGTGGAGCTTGAGGCTGGCGGCCTCGGCGCGGGTAAGCGAGAGCAGATCGTCGACCAGGCGCAAGAGGCGGAGCGCGTTGCGCTGGGCGAGGCGCAGCCGCTCGCGCTGGCCTTCGGAAAGTGGCTCGCGCGAGCTCTCGAGCAAGGCCTCCAGTGGCGCGACGATGAGCGTCAGCGGGGTGCGCAGCTCGTGCGAGATGTTGGAGAAGAAGCGCGTCTTGGCCATGTCGAGCGCGGTCAGGCGCTCGTTGGCTTGCGCGAGGAAGGCGCGGCTCTCGAAGTCGCGGAAGCGGTTGCGCTTGATCAGGCGCTCCACCGAGATGGCGACGAAGCCGGTGAGGCCGAGGAGCGCGTCACGCGCGATCATCTGGGTCATCGATCCGGTGCGGTCGCCGATGATCAGCACGGCGTTGAAGCTCACGAGGATGACCACCACTGTCAGCACGGAGTCCCACTTGCCCCACGGGAAGGGCAAGAGCGCGTACGCGAACATCACGATGTGCAGAGCCTCGTGGTAGACGCTGGCCCCGCCGCCGGTCAGGTAGGTGAGGAACACGATCTCGATGGCGATGAGCTGGCAGAAGAGCAGCGAGAGCGGGCGCGCCCAGCGCTTGGCGAGGTCGCCGACGTAGGTCAGGCCGAACGCCGCCATGAAGATGACGCACGAGCCGATGCGCAGGTAGATGGCGGCCTCGAGATCGCTGCCCGTCGCGAGCACGAAGTCCACCGGCGCCACGACGATCGTCCCGAGCGTGCCGAGCAAGAGCACGAGCCTCAACGCCGCCGGGGAGCCGTCGCGCAGCTCCTGGCGGAAACCGGCCTCGTGATTGGTCAAGGTTTGCGACACGTGATGATCACACCTTGCGGCGGCTTACCGAACGCATGGTCGGTCCGCAGGTCGACGAAGCCTCGGCGCGCGACCGCCGCCGCCAGGCTCTTCGGGCTGTAGAACTTGAAGAGCCCTTCCTCTTCGAGACGGTAGAGCTCGGCGGCATGATCGAGGAAGCGACGCGCCGCGTTGGCGAGGAAGGTACGCGTCTGTTGGGGATCGGCGCCCGGGGGGAGCTCGGGCTCGGGCAGGTTCTCCAACCGTGTGACGAGATCGAGGTACATGCGCGAGCTATCCGAGTCCTGCACCACCGAAGACACGACCAGCACCCCACCGGGACGCAAGACGCGCCAGGCTTCGGACAACGTGTCCTCGGGGTGCGTGAGGTAGGAGAGCACGAAGCTCATCGCCACCACGTCCACGCTGGCATCAGAACACGGCAAGCCGAGGCTGCCGTCAAGGAGCGAGGGGGGTAGGACGGCGACGGCTTCGCGCGCAGGGGCGCGCGCGAGCCGGCCGGTGGCCACCCGCGCCAACAGGTTCAGATCCTTCAGCAAGCGGGCGGGCGCCGAGGCGAGCCTGGCACGCGCGACGAAGGCGTCGATGTCGATCTCGTATCCGCTCAGGATACCATGCAGATCGTCCCCGTCATGCGCCATGAGCTCGGTGAGCATGGCACGCGAGACGCCGGGCACCCGCTCGGCCAGGGCCATGGCGTTGGGCACGTCGCCGCGCACGAAGCGCTTGATCGCCAGCAGGGGCGAGCCTTCGATATCGACCTCCTCGGTGCGCAGGCGCTGACCGTGCGCAGCGAGCTTCTCGCGCACCAGGGCGAGCGCCTCGGCGACCAGATCGGTGGCGATGACGTAGGCGCCGCGCTCGAGCAGGCGCCGCGTCAGGTTGCCCGTGCCGCATCCGAGCTCGAGCACGACCGGAGGGCCCGAGCGGTCCGGCGCCGGCCGCAGCGACCCGAGCGCGCGCTCGGCCTGCAGCTCCAGGATCTCGACGTAGTCGGGCAGGTACTCGAGGATGTCGAAGCCGATCCCGCCATTGTGAAGGAGGTAGATCCGCCACCACTCGGCGCGGTCGTCGATGACGGCGCGGCGCGCCTGCTTCCACTCCTGCTCGTGCTTGACCTGGAGCCGTCCGAGCGGCGGCGAGAACGGAGGCATTTCATTGCCGTGCAGCTTGCGCCAGATGCGTCGCGTGACCTCGGTGAATTGTTTGACCGCCTCGTCACCCGTGCGGGGGATGTGGCCGCCATCGACGTCGACGATCTCGCGCGCACCGGGCGCCGGCACCCGCATCAGCGCCTCGACGCGGCGCGGATCGACGAAGGCGTCGTGCTTGCCGCGCAGCCACACCACGTCGGCCTTGACCTTCGCCATCTCCGCGCGGCCGGTGTCGAGGTAGCCTATCTTGTGATCGAGCATGTCGCGCCAGAAGTGGTCGCCGTCGTTCAGCACGCCATTGAGCGTGATGACGCCGACCTTCTCACCGCGCAGATAATAGGCGTGGAAGTCGATGTTGCCCGACGCGTTCTTGACCAGATCGATCGCGTCGGCCGCGCCCATGTAGGCGAACCAGAGGCAGACGTCGCCCGACTCGGGCAGGGTCATGACATGGCGCACGCCGATGGCTGCGACGCTGGCCGACACGACGACGATCTGTGTCGGGTCGACGAAGGGGTTGTTCTTCGCCCAGGACAGGGTCGCGAGCACGTCCTGCACCAGCCCGGAGAGCGTGAAGTGCATGCAGGCCATGCCATCGCCCTGACAGTCGGGATCCTTGCCCGACTCGCCGAGGTTGTTGGTGCCGTCGATGCGCAGGACGGCAATGTCGGCGTTCTGGCGCGAGAAACCCTCGATGATGGTGCCGGCGAGATAGCTCAGCTGCTCCTTGCGCCCACCGAAGCCCGGGACGACGATCACCAGCGGGGCCGAGATGCGCTCGTCGTCACCGCTGGTACGGTCGAGGATCCCGACGATCGGCAGGCCCGCCGAGCGCACCGTCACGCGGCGCGAGTCACTGCCGCTGCCGGCGAGGCGATCGCGGCCGCGGTGCAGCACGACCGAGATGGCGGTCTTGACGCGATCGAAGATGCGGCCGATCGGCGTCTTCGCCCGGACGCGCGCGTTCATTCGGCGCTCTCGGCCGAGGCGCCCTGCGCCCAGCGCGACGCCGACGCGGAGCCATCCGGCCTCGCCGTCCTCGACGCGCACGATGTTCCTGACCTCCGGGTTGGTGAGCGCCGTAACGCGGCCATCGATCAGGACGACCGCGCCATCGAGGGGGGCGCCGGCGGTCATCAACGTGCCCATCGGTGCGCGGAACGAGAGCCCATCGTCGGACAGATCGATGAGCGGCAGCTCGACGAAGCTGTCCGGGAGCCAGGGATTGGGCCATCGGATGAGCGCACCGGGCGGAGCCTTGGTGCGACTGTGGATGCGTCGCTCGGAGAAGACCACGAGCTCGGGGAGCCGACAGCGAACCAACGCGCCGTCGACCGTGCGCACGCTCAGCGCAAAGGAGTACGACACGAACTGCAGCGTCAACAGCGCGTACACGTCCTCGCCCGCGACGAGAGAGCTGGCGCCGTCGGCGGTGAAGACGAGGCTGTCCCGATCGACGCCGACGAGGCGGGCATGGTCGCGCGCGGCGCGCGCGACCGGGATCAGGGTGACCTTGGCGCCGCCGGCCTTGATCTCCTGCATGAGCCCGCGGATGCGCTCGGTCTCGCGGATCGGCTCGATGCGCGCGCTGCCCTCGATGAGCTGCTCGACCTGGCGGCGGCTCCCGGCGACGGAGGTGTGGTCGATGACCCAGTGACGCAGCCTGCGGCTGGCTTCACGCGTGAGATCGCGGAAGCGCAGACCCATGCCGTCCGAGGACTTGCGCACCACCTCGGCGCGCACGACGAGCGGCGCCTTGGGATCGATCTCGATGCTGAGCGGCACGACGGCGCCGACGTCGAACGGCTCGCGCGTCTCGATGAACAGACCGTGCAGGCTCATGTCGCGGGTACGGCCGAGCGGCGCGCTGCGCCCCTTCTGCGAGACGGCCAGGCGCACCGGGATCCGGTTGATGCTGCGATTGTCACCGCGATCGAGCACGTGCGCGTCGGGCAAAGCCACGGCACTACCTCCTTCGGGCTCTCGCTCGCTCATCGGTCCCCTCCGCACGCGCCCGCCGGGGGGCGAGCGTCCATGGAGCTTAGCTTCTACGGCCGCCGGGTCAATTAATCCCTCTATGAACCTGCTCACGATTCCGAATTGTAACTTCATCGGTCCGAGCGGCCTCGCAGGCCCGTCCGCGCCGGCCCGAGTTGAAGCGGGGCGGCCCGCGTGCTACCCGCCACGGCGGGAGGGGTGATGGCGGCGAGGTTGATCGATGGCAAGGCGGCGGCCGAAGCGGTCAAGGTCGAGGTGCGTAGCCGCCTCGCGCGACTGGCCGAGCACGACCTCGTGCCCGGCCTCGCCATCGTGCTCGTCGGCGAGCACCCGCCGAGCGAGATCTACGTCAGGAAGAAGCTCGAGGCCTGCCGCAAGGTCGGCCTGCGCGCGACCCTGCACCGCTTCCCCGCCGACGTGAGCCAGCCGACCCTGCACGGCAAGATCGCGATGCTCAACGCCGATCCGGCCGTGCACGGCGTGCTCGTGCAGCTGCCCCTGCCGCCGCACCTCGACACCAAGGCGACGATCGACCGGGTCGATCCGGAAAAGGACGTCGACGGCCTGCACCCGCTCAACATCGGGCGCCTGCAGACCGGCCGCCCCGGCTTCATCCCGTGCACGGCGCTCGGCATCATGCGCCTCCTCCAGCACTACGGCGTGGATGTGCGCGGCAAGAACGCCGTCGTGCTCGGCCGGAGCGCCATCGTCGGGCGGCCGACCTCGTGGCTCCTCCTGCGCGCGCACGCGACCGTCACCACCTGCCACCGCCACACCGACGACACGCGCGAGCACGCGGCGCGCGCCGACATCCTCGTCTCGGCCGTCGGCAAGCCGCACCTGGTCACCGCCGACTGGGTCAAGCCCGGCGCGGTCGTCATCGACGTCGGCATCAACCGCCTGCACGACGGGCGCGTCGTCGGCGACTGCGACTTCGCCGCGCTCTCGGAGCGCGCGAGCATGATCACCCCGGTGCCCGGCGGCGTCGGCCCGATGACGGTGGCGATGCTGCTCGCCAACTGCGTGCTCGCCGCCGAGCGCGCGCACCGCCTGCACGACGGCGGCGCCGCCTGATGCGTCTCGAGCGCGGCGCGCCTCGCCTGCGCCTGGCGCTGCCCGAGGGGCGGCTCGTCCTGGCCGCGGCGCTCGTCGGCGCGCTCGGCGCGCTCGCCGCGATCCTCGTACGCGGCGCGCTCGAGCACGGTCTGCACGCGATCTACGGCGTCGAGGACGTCGTCATCGGCATGGGCTCGATCGAGCTGCCGCTGCGCGCGCTCTTCCCGGCGCTCGGCGCCCTGGCCGGCGGCCTGGTCTCCTGGTACTTCGCGCGCAAGGGCTCGCAGGGGGTGGCCGACGTGATGGAGGCGGTGGCGGTCGGGCGCGGCCGCCCTCGCCTCAAACACGCGATCGGTCCGGCGGCCGGCTCGATCCTCGCGGCGCTTGGTGGTGGCTCCATCGGGCGCGAGGGGCCGATCATCCAGCTCGGCGCCGCCGCCGGCGACCTCGTCGCCCACCCGCCCGAGCGGCTGCGCTCGCGGTTCCTCCCGGCCCTGAGCGAACGCGAGGTGCGCGCGCTCGTCGCCGCCGGTACCGCCGCCGGCTTCGCCGCCGCGTACAACACCCCGCTGGCGGCGATCCTCTTCGTGCTCGAGGTCATGCTCGGCGTGGTCACGCTCGACGTGCTCGTCCCGGTCGCGATCGCCACCGCGATCGGCACCGGCCTCACCCGCGCCGTCGCCGGCCACGGCCCGCTCTACGGGGTGCGCGAGTTCGCCTACGGCTCGGGCGGCGAGCTGGTCGCCTTCGCCGTGCTCGGCCTCCTCGCCGCGCTCGCCGGCCACGGCTTCGTGCGCCTGCTCGGCCTCGGCGAGCACCTCTTCGCGAAGATCCGCCTGGCGCGCCCGTTCCGCGCCGCGCTCGGCGGCCTGCTCGTCGGCCTCATCGCCTGCGCCATGCCGGCGGTCTCCGGCAACGGCTACGAGCCGATCCACATGATCCTCGACGGCGAGGTGACGCTCGTCTTCCTCGCGCTCCTGCCGTTGGCCAAGGCCGCCGCCACCACGGCCTCGGTCGCCTCCGGCAGCCCGGGCGGGATCTTCACGCCGACGATGCTCATCGGCGCCTCGCTCGGCGGCGCCTTCTCGATCGCGCTCATCGCCAGCGGGCTCGTGCCCGACGCTTCGGTCGGCGGCTACGCGCTCGTCGGCATGGCGGCGACGCTGGCGGCGACGACCCACGCCCCGCTCATGGCGACGGTGCTCGCCTTCGAGCTCTCGACCGACTACGCGATCGTGCTGCCGCTCATCGTCGGCACCGGGATCGCGCTCTTGCTCGGCCGTCGCCTCTCGCCCGACTCGGTCTACGCCGCCGAGCTCAAGCGCAAGGGCACGCCGAGTCAGGTCTCGCTGGGCGAGCGCGTAGCGCGCGTCGTCAAGGCGCGGGACATCATGGAGCCGGCGCCGCCGAACGTGCCCGCGACGATGCCGCTGCCGGACGCGCTCGACCGCCTCGCCGAAGGTCGCGGGCGCCTGCTCTACGTCGTCGACGACGGGCCGCTGCGCGCGATCTCGCTGACCACCGCCAAGACCTTCTGGCGCGGGCTCATGCGCGGCGTGCCCACCCCCGAGGGCGCGACCGCCGGCGACGTCGCGCGTGGGGTCGTCGCGGCGACGCCCGACGACTCGCTCGTCGCGCTCGGCGAGAAGCTCTTCGCGGTCGACTGGGGCGAGCTGCCGGTGGTCGATCCGCGATCGCCGGAGCGACCGATCGGCGTCGTCACGCGGCGCGCGCTGCTCGGCGCCTTCGACCGCGAGCTCCTGCAGCGCGACGCGCTGATGACCCAGGTCGCGCGCGCCTCGGGCGACGGCCACGACTTCCTCGAGCTGCCCGACGGGCACAGGGTCGCGGTCGTGGCGACGCCGGACTGGCTGGTCGGCAAGCCCGCCGATCCCGGCGAGCTGAGGCGCCGCTTCGGCGTGACCCTCATCGCCGTGCGCAAGGACATCGGCGGCGACGCCCCGCCGCGCTGGTACGATCCCGACCCCGAGGTCGTCATCGCCAAGGGCGATCGCCTGATGCTCGTCGCCACCGAGCAGGAGGTCGCGCGCCTCGTGACGGCCCCGCCTGCCGCGGGTGCGGCCGGCGATTCCTGAGAATACACCCAGCGAGTCGTTCGCGATTGTCTCGCAATTCCGGGCCTCGCTGTTTCCGCGAGCGATCGGCAAGGGTAGACTCCGGGCGTCTCGGGGTCGAGACCGGGGGCCGCCCATGCACGTGCGTGATCAGCAATACCTCGAGCAACTGCTGCGTCGAGCCGACGACGCCGTGCATCGCCATCACCTGAGCGGGGTCAAGGCCGAGGTCGTGCTCGTGCTCGACGTCTCGAAGTCCATGTATTCGATGTACAAATCGAACATGGTCAGCGAGCTGACGACGCGGCTGATGGCGCTGTCGCTCGAGTGGGACGATGACGGCGTGATCCCGGCCTACGCCTTCGGCGATCGCTGCCGCCACCTCTCCGACCTGCGCGTCAACGAGTTCTCCGGCTGGGTCGAGCGCGAGGTGATCCGCACCGGCGCAGACTTCCAGAACGGCTGCAACTACGCGCCGGTGATCAACGAGGTCTGCAGCTACTTCTTCCCCGAGGACTGGCGCCGGCCGGCGCGCGAGGTCACGGTCGGCCGCATCTTCAAGAAGACGCAGACCCTCTATCCGACCCTGTCGGCGCCGCGGGCCTACCCGGTCTACGCGCTCTTCGTGACGAGCGGCGACTGCCAGGACCGGGACGCGACGACCGACGCCATCCGCCGCTCGAGCCGGCTGCCGATCTTCTGGCAGTTCATCGGGCTGCAGAAGACGCACGGCCCGAAGACGCGCTTTTCGTTCCTGAAGAAGCTCGACAAGCTCGGCAACACCCACGTCGACAACTGCGGCTTCTTCGAGGTCGCCGACACGCGCGACGACACGGCGATCTTCGAGGGGCTGTGCAGCGAGTTCCCTAGCTACCTCGAGCGCCCCGAGGTCACGGCGATGTTGCTGCCCGAGGAGCTCGGCGGCAAACGCACCAAGGGCGAGCGCGGCGCCGGCGGCGGGGTCACGCTGGACACCGCCGAGCGCCTGGCGATCTACGATCCCGACGAGGAGGGTGGCGTCGGCGTGCTCGAGCGGCGCGCCGCCCAGCGGCAGGCCGCCCAGGCCCGCGCCGAGGCGAGGCGCAGCGAGCGCTCGCGCGTCGACATCGCCCAGGTCGAGGCGACCACCGACCTGCCCGCCGCGCAGAGCCGCATGATCAAGGCGGCGAGCCAGACGCGCTCGACGCCGCAGGCGCGCGCCGAGGCGACCGACGCCGCCCGCCCCGCGCTGGCCGCGCCCAACGAGGAGAGCCTCGCGCGCCGCCAGCGCCGGATCCGGCGCGAGACCGAGCAGCGCGCGCTGCCCGCCGACCTCGCGGAGGCGCAAGCCGAGCTCGCCCGTCAGGCCGCGCGCACGGTGGTCCGCCCCGCCATGGACGAGGATCCGGCGCTGGCCGCGCTGCAGGAGGAAAAGACGCGCTTCGGCCTCGCCGCCCTGCCGGAGGAGAGCACGCGCTTCGAGCTCGCCGCCCTGCAGGAGGAGAGCACGACGATGTTCGCGGCGGTCGCCGACGACGATCGCGCGGCCGAGCGCCCGGCGGCGGCCCGCGGCAAGCGCGCGGTGCGCGGCGGCGCGGCGTCGGCGCGGCCACGGGCACGGTGAGCACGCGCAGGCGAGGCGCGATGCCGGGGCGGCTCAGAGGCGGCGAACGAGCTCGCCGACGACGCCGAGCGCGCGGCCCATGCGCTCGTCGAAGGGCACGCCGCAGTTGATGCGGATGTGCTGGGAGAAGCGCTCGCGCGCCGAGAAGATCGAGCCGGGCGCGATGGCGATCTTGCGCTCGAGGCAGAGGCGCTGCAGCGTCACGTCCGAGCCGGGCGGGGCCGGCAGCTCGAGCCAGAGCACGAAGCCCCCCTGCGGCTCGGAGATGCGTGTGCCGTCGGGGAAGGCGCGGCAGACGGCGTCGCGATAGCGCGTGACCTGCGAGGCGACGAGCGGGCGCAGGCGCCGCAGGTGGCGCTCGAAGCCGCCGCGCTCGAGGTGGTCGGCGAGCGCGAGCGCGGTCGGCGTCGGCGTGGCGAGGACCTGGGTGAACTGGAGCGTCAGCGCGCGATCCATGAAGCCGGCCGGGTGGAGCCAGCCCACGCGCAGGCCGGGCGCCAGCGACTTCGAGAAGCTCGCGCAGTAGAGCACGCGTCCGTGGCGATCGTGGGCCTTGAGCGGGCGCGGGCGCAACGCGCGCTCGTGGGCGAGATCGCCGTAGATGTCGTCCTCGATGGCGTAGGTGTCGTGGCGCTCGAGGAGGGCGACGAGGCGCTTGCGATGCGCGTCGGGCATGAGCGCCCCGAGCGGGTTCAGGAAGCTCGGTGTGACGAGCACGCACGCGACGCGCTGGGTCGCGAGCACGGTCTCGAGCGCGTCGAGATCCATGCCGGTCGTCGGGTGCGCGGGCACCTCGACCACCTTGAGATCGAGCGCCTCGGCGCACTGCAAGAGCCCGTAGTAGCAGGGCGACTCGACGACGACCGCGTCGCCTGGGCGGCACAGGAGGGCGAGCCCGAGCTGCAGGGCCTGCATGCAGCCGACGGTGACGAGGAGCTCGTCGGGCGCGACGGCGACGCCATGCTCGGCCATGAGGCGGGCGAGCTGGCGGCGCAGTGGCAACGAGCCGGGCGGGGCCTCATAGGTGAGGCCGGCGGCGCCGGCGGTGCGGGCGACGCGCGCGAGGCTGCGCGAGAGGCTCTCGTGCGCGACGAGCGAGGGGCCGAGCGTGGCGCCGCCGAGCGGCACGACCTCGGGGTGGCGCACCGACTCGAGCAGCGCGCGCACGCGCTCGGCGACGCTCGGGCGGAGGGCGAGCGTGGTGCGGCGCGGCATGCGCGGCACCGGCACGCCGGCGCGGGCGCGTACGAAGAAGCCCGAGCGCGGGCGTGACTCGATGAGGCCGTCGCTCTCGATGCGGCGGAAGGCCGCCTCGGCGGTGGCGAGCGAGACGCCGTGGTCGCGCGCGACGCGGCGCAGAGACGGCATGCGATCGCCCGGGCGCAGGGCGGAGACGATCGGCTCGAGGGCCCGCGCGATGGCGATGAAACGGAACTCGGCGGGATCGGTCGTCGCTTGGGTCACGGTGGGCGCGCGATCAAACGGCGGCGGCGACCTGGTTGCCGTCGAGCTGGCCGCAGGCGGCGCCGATGTCGTCGCCCTTGGAGTAGCGCACGGTCACGGTGTAGCCGCGATCGACGAGCACCTGGGCGAAGCGGTCGACGGCCTCGGGGCTGGGGCGGCGATACTTCGCGCCCGGCCAGGGGTTGAAGGGGATGAGGTTGACCTTGCAGCGCAGCCCGCGCAGGAGCTTGGCGACGCGTTGGGCGTCGTCGGCCGTGTCGTTGAAGTCGGCGAGCAGGACGTACTCCATGGTGATGCGACGGCGCGCCTGCAGCGGGTAGGCGCGCAGGGTGGCGATGAGCTTGTCGAGGTTCCAGACCTTGTTGATCGGGATGAGCTCGGTGCGCTGGGCGTCGTGCGAGGCGTTGAGCGAGATGGCGAGGTTGACGGGCACGTCGTGGCCGAAGCGCTCGAGCTTGGGCACGACGCCGGAGCTCGAGACGGTGATGCGGCGGCTCGAGATGTTCTGGCCGCGGTCGTCCATGATGATGCGCAGCGAGCGCACGACGTTGTCGTAGTTGTCGAGGGGCTCGCCCATGCCCATGTAGACGAGGTTGGCGACGCGTTCGCCGCGGCCCTCCTCCGCGAGCACGTGCTGGGCCCACAGGAGCTGGTCGGTGATCTCCGAGGCGGTGAGGTTGCGTCGCAGCGGCATGCGCGCGGTGAAGCAGAAGTCGCAGCCGATCTTGCAGCCGACCTGCGAGCTGACGCACTGGGTGATGCGCTCGTCCATCGGGATGAGCACCGACTCGATGCGGTCACCTTGCGCGGTGCGGAGGAGGAGCTTCCTCGTGCCGTCTTTGGCGACCATGACGTCCTCGAGCGCGAGGCCGCCGATGCGGGCGCGCTCGGCGAGGCTGGCGCGCAGGGGCTTGGACAGGTTGCTCATCGCGTCGAAGTCGCGGGCGCCGCGCGCATGCAGCCAGTGGAAGATCTGATCGGCGCGGAAGCGGGACTCGCCGAGCTCGGAGGCGACCCAGGCGGCGAGCTCGGCGTGGGTCATCGCCTTGAGATCGGGGCGCGGGTCGAGCGCGGCGCGCGCGACGGGAGCGGGTGCCGGGGCGGGGCTGGCGATGGGGAGCTCGCTCATGACCGGCGCTGTGTAACGTCGAAGCACCCGACAAGCCAAGCTTCGGGTGCGTTGGCCTGCGCCGACCAATACGGAAGAAATGCAAGCAAGGAGTTGTAAATGCGGCGCGCACCGGCCTGAGCTTTCTTTGCCATGCGCGCTGAATCGGTGATGGCCCGCCGCGTCCGGCGCCTCGATACGAACCCGATCGAGGAGCGACACCGTGGTGCAAGGGACGACGACGAGGCGAGGCCTGGCTCAGATGGTGGCGCTGATCGTGGGCGCGGGCGCCGTCTTGCCGGGGTGCATCGGCATGCTGGCGTCGCTCGCGGGTGAGCGCGAGGAGCGGCGGGTGGTCGTCGCCGCGCCTCCGATCGAGCAGTCGGAGCCGGAGCCGCAGGCGGCGTACGACGAGGAGCCGGAGGCAGGGTACGACGAGGACGAGGGCTTCTACCTCGAGGGGGAGCCGATGCGGCCCGAGCCGTGGACAGACGACGACGGGTACGATCGCTGGCCGGACGAGCCCGAGGTCGTCGGCGCGCCGCTGTCCGAGCCCGGATCGGTGATCGTGCCGGTCGTGCCCGAAGGGCGGCGTCCGCCGCGTGAGGGTCGGGAGCGCGGGTGGGACTCGCCGTGGACGAATGACCCGCGTGTCGAGGTCGATCCCGTGAGGCCCGAGCGCGAACGGGGCGAGCGCTGGCGGGGGCGTGCACGGGAAGGTGAGCGTGAACGGGAGCGGGAGCGCGAACGTGAGCCGGAGCCCGTGAGGCCGGAGCCCGCGAGGCCGGAGCCCGTGAGGCCGGAGCCCGTGAGGCCGGAGCCCGTGAGGCCGGAGCCGAGTGAGGTCGAGCGAGAGCGGCGGGCCGAGGAGGCGCGGCGTCAGGCGGAAGAGGCGCGGCGGGCCGAGGAGGCGCGACGTCAGGCGGAAGAGGCACGCACGCGAGAAGAGGCGCGGCGGGCCGAAGAAGCGCGGCGTCAGGCCGAAGAGGCACGGACGCGCGAAGAGGCGCGGCGGGCCGAAGAAGCGCGACGTCAGGCGGAAGAAGCTCGGCGTCAGGCGGAAGAGGCACGCACGCGAGAAGAGGCGCGGCGCGCCGAGGAGGCGCGGCGCGCCGAGGAGGCGCGGCGTCAGGCGGAAGAGGCACGCACGCGAGAAGAGGCGCGGCGGGCCGAGGAGGCGCGACGTCAGGCCGAAGAGGCAC
>WYBB01000269.1 GCA_011526585.1 Deltaproteobacteria bacterium | reverse complement strand
TGAGCTCGGCGAGGAAGCCGCGCTGGCGCTCACCCTGCTTCTCTTCGTCGAGGTGCTGGCGGATGCGCTCGGCCATCATCTCGTAGGGCGCTCCGTCCATCTGGTGCTGGTACTGCTCGTAGAAGGCGCGCAGCTCCGGCTCGGCGGTCGGCGTGACCTTGTCGTTCACCTCGCTCGCGATGAGCGCCTCGACCGTGACCCCGCGCCGCGACGCCTCCGCGCGCAGGACCTCGTCGGCGATGCGCGCGTCGAGCGCGCCGCGACGCGCCTCGTAGATCGCCATCTCGTAGGTCGCGCGCGCCTCGGCCAGCGCGTCGGAGATCGTCTCGTCGACCTCGCCGACCGTCAGTGTCCTGCCGACGACCTCGGCCGCCGGGGTGTTGGCATCGGGCGCAGGTGCGTGCGCGCGAGCGACGCCGGGCGCACGGCGGTGCTCGGGCAGGTCGGCGCGCGAGGCGCACGCGGCGAGCGCGAGGGTCAGGGCGAGGGGGCCGAACGAGAGGAGCGGAGCGCTGATCGTGATCATGGCCGAGGCGCTCTAGCATGCCGAGGTAGGCTGGGATAGAGTCGAGTCCGGAGGTCGGGATGTCCGTGGCTCAGGCCGGCGCTTTCGAGGGGCGCGATTGTGTCGTCACCGGTGGGACCGGCGCCCTCGGCCGCGGGGTCGTCGAGGCGCTCCTCGCCGCCGGCGCGACCTGCCATGTGCCCAACGTCGATCCGCGCCTGTCGGCCGACTTCCCGTTCGCCGACCACGAGCGCGTGCGCCTGGTCGAGGGCGTCGATCTCACCGACGAGCGGCAGGTCGCCGACTTCTACGCGCCGATCCCGCGCCTGTGGGCGTCGATCCACGTCGTCGGCGGCTTCGCCATGGGCGGGATCGCCGACACCGGCGCCGCCGAGCTCAGGCGCATGTTCGACCTCAACGCGCTGACGGCGCTGCTCTCGTGCAGGCACGCCGTCGCCGCGATGCGCCGCGCCGACCCGCCGATCCGCGGGCGCATCGTCAACGTCGCGGCGCGCCCCGCGCTGAGCCCGGTCGGCGGCATGTTCGCCTACGCCATGTCGAAGGCCGCGGTGGTCTCGCTCACCCAGTCCCTCGCCGAGGAGCTGCGCGCCGAGGGGATCTGGGTCAACGCGATCGCGCCCTCGACGATGGACACACCGGACAACCGCAAGGCGATGCCCAAGGCCAACCCCGCGCGCTGGCCCAAGGTCGAAGAGGTCGCGCGCGCCATCGCCTTCCTCGCCTCGCCCGACAACGCCCTCACCACCGGCCTCGTGATGCCTGTCTATGGGAACGCCTGAGTCGCCTTCGTCGCCGCCGTCCGGGCGCCTCTCGCGCCCGACCCCACCGCCGCGCGCGGACATGGCCGCCGCCACGCCGCAGCCCGCCTCGGGCACGGCGCGCCGCCCGCAGCCGCCGCCGCGCACGCCGCGCGCCGCCGCGACCTCCGCGGAGCCCGCGCCCCGCTCCTCGCCACCGCGCGCCGAGCGCGAGCCGACCTCGCCGTCGCGCCCGAGCTTCAGCCCGATCCGCCTGGGTGACGCCGCGACCCTGAGCGACGTCGGCCGGCGCATGCACGACAACGAGGACGCCGCGCTGAGCCTGCCGGACGTGCCGCTCTACGCGATCGCCGACGGCAGCGGCGCGCTCTGGCCGGCCGGGCTCACGCTGCGCGTCCTGACCGAGCACGCGCGCCACATCAGCGACTACCAGGACAAGGTCGCCAACGAGACGGACAGCTCCTCGCGCCTGGCGGTCGGCCACTTCTTCGAGTCGGTCTTCAACCTCGCCAGCCGCATGGTCAAAGAAGAGATGGGCCGCCGCGCCGAGGGGCGCGCGACCGCGGCGGCGGTGGCGCTCACGCTGATGGGGCCCTTCGCCTACGTCGCCCACGTCGGCGACGCCCGCGCCTACCTGTATCGCGATCGCAAGCTGCGCTGCCTCACGACCGATCACACGCTGGCGATGGTGCAGCTCAAGCGCGGCGAGCTGAGCCCCGAGGACTATCAGAAGAGCCCGTTCAAGAAGACGCTGACGCAGGCGATCGGGGTCACCCCGGAGCTCCGGCCGGACATCGCCGAGGTGCGCGTCGCCGCGGGCGACCTCCTGCTCCTCTGCAGTGACGGGCTGCACCGCATGCTCTCCGACCGCCAGATCTTCGAGATCCTCGGCCTCGATCTGCCGGTCGACGCCCGCGCCGAGCGCCTGGTCGAGGCCGCCAACGAAGCCGGCGGCAAGGACAACATCACCGTTCACCTGGTGCCGGTGCTCGGGAGCGGCGCCGACGACCGCGCGGGCGACGACGCCGGCGACGGCGACGAGGCTCAGACGTCGAAGCGCTCCGAGCGCGTCGACATCGCGCGCGTGCTCGGCAAGTGCTTCCTCTTCGAGAAGATCTCCGACGCCGAGCGCCTCCTGATCGCGCCCTACTTCGAATACCAGGCCTACGACGCCGGCGCGGTGATCTGCCGCGAGGGCGATCCCGGCGACAGCCTCTTCGTCGTCGTGCAGGGCCGGATCCGCGTCACCTACCAGCGCGCTCACCTCATCGACATCGGCCCGGGCGGCTGGGCCGGTGAGATCGCCCTGGCGCGCGAGGGCCCGCGCACGGCCACCCTGACCGCGCGGGACAAGGTCCTCCTGCTCACGCTGACGCGCGCGCGCTTCCTCGAGATCATGCGCCGCCGCCCCGCGCTCGGCACCCAGCTCGCGCTGCCGCTCCTCGAGTTCGTCGGCCGCCGCGTGATCGATCTGCGCTCTCGCTTCTCACGCATCAGCGAGCTGATGGCCGGCCACCCGCCCTCGGAAGGCATGAGCTGACGGACGGCCGGCCGGCGCATCCGTGCCCTTCGCGGGGCGGGCCGCACCGCCGTCCTCGCCTTCGAACGATTCCGCCCCTTGCCATCGCCGGACGGTTGCGCTAGCTCGCCGCCCTCCTCACCGGTGCCCAAGGCGACCCATGCGCAAGCTCACCCTCCTCGCTCTCCTGCTCGCGGCGTGCGACGACCCCGGCTCGAACACCGGCAGCGTCGACAGCACCGCGAGCAACGACACCCCGAACCTCACCGGCGACGTCGGCGGCGGCGAGACCAGCCCGCCCGCGGACACCACCACCACCGCGCCGCCCGACACGACGACGCCGGTCGACACCGATCCGGGCCCCGACACCACGCCGCCGGTCGACACGAGCCCTCCGCAGGACACGTCGCCGCCCCAGGACACGTCGCCGCCCCAGGACACCACCCCGCCGCAGGACACGACGCCAGCGGACACCGACACGGTCACGCCGGCCGGCTCGGTCGGGGCCGCCTGCACGAGCGATGCCGACTGCGGTCAGGGCGGCGTCTGCCTCGACCTGCCCGGCGGTTACTGCTCGGTCGGGAGCTGCGACACCGCCGGGTGCCCCGCCGGCTCGAGCTGCTGGGGCTTCGGCGACGCCGGCTCCTACTGCCTCAAGGACTGCGCCGCGAGCTCGGAGTGCCGCGCCGCCGACGGCTACATCTGCGACGCCGACGACACCTGCTGGCCCGAGAGCTCCACCCCGACCGGCGAGAGCCCGGTCGGCGGCGCCTGCACCAGCGACTCGGACTGCAAGGATCCCGGCGCCTTCTGCTACCCGGCCGAGTTCGATGGCGAGTGGACGGGCTTCTTCCAGGGCTACTGCATGATCCCCGACTGCTCCGCGAGCTCCTGCCCGGCCGGCAGCCGCTGCGAGGCGATCTTCGCCGACGGCGGCACGGCGTGCATCGACTCGTGCGGCACCGCCAACGACGGCTGCAACCAGGGCTACGCCTGCTACGAGCCGGGGATCTGCTTCCCCGGCTGCAGCGAGAGCGGCTGCCCGGCCAACTTCGCCTGCGATCCGTCCGCGGACGTCTGCGTGCCGTCGTGCACCCCGACGAGCTGCGGCGCCGGGCTCGTGTGCAAGCCCGACGGCACCTGCGGCGATCCGCCGTGCACCCCGACGAGCTGCGGCGCCGGCTACCTCTGCGCGCAGAGCGGCGAGTGCGTGCCCGATCTCGCGGGCGGCCCCGGCGCCGGCCCGGGCCCGACGTGCAACAACCTGCCGCCGCGCGACTGCACCAGCGGTGCGGCGACCTGCGGCGAGATCGTCGCCTTCGAGCCGGACGAGGGCCCCGGCTATTGGGACTATCCGATCAACGGTGAGACGACGAGCGACGAATATCGGAGCTATGCGCGCCGCGACCTGATGATGCTCATCAAGTGGGCGACGGCGCTCGTCGACTGCAAGGCCGCCGGCTGGGCGGGCGGCAACGGCGAGCCGCTCGGCCTCGGCGACATGAGCGAGGCCAACGGCGACATCCCCGGCACGCGCGAGGGTCAACCCGGCCACCCCGAGGGCACGCACGTCAACGGCTACGACATGGACATCGCCTACTACCAGACCGCGGCCGCGCCCGACAATCGCCTGCGCCCGATCTGCCCGTACACCAGCGGCGGCTCGGACGCCTACCACTGCGTCGGCCAGCCGAACACCCTCGACGTGTGGCGCACGGCGCTCTTCCTCGGTGCGCTCCTGCAGAGCCCGCGCACGCGCGTCATCGGTGTCGACGGCAAGGTCGGTCCGCTCGTCGAGCAGGCCCTCGACGTGCTCTGCGGCCAGGGCTGGCTCGACGGCACGCCGTGCACCCAGAACCGCGCGCTCGCCTACGAGACCACCAATGAGGGCCTCGGCTGGTACTACTTCCACCACCACCACCTGCACATCAGCCTGCGCAACCTCGCCTCCGGCGCGCCGTCCCTGCCCGGCACGAAGGAGTGTCTCCTGCCGGGCTGCCCGCCCATCGACGCCGAGGCGCACGCGGGCTGCGGGATCTTCGGCGACGGCGCGATCGGCCACCTGGCGCGTCCGCTCGATCGGACCCTGCGCACCCGCCTGCCGTAACGTCCCGGACGTATGACGAGGCGCACGCGTGACCGGGCGCGCGCGCCGTGCCATGGTCTTCGGGTCGACCGCGGCGAGCCGCCGGCGGTCACCACCACACGCCCATGACGCAGACCTTTCAGCGCGCGACCACCCGCCCGCGCCCGACGCCGTTGCGCGACGACGAGGCGGCGCGCTTCCTCGACGCGATCATCGACCAGCTGCCGGCGATGGTCTTCCTCAAGAGCGCGCACGATCT